>JBDHSJ010000100.1:0-13722 GCA_039808065.1 Burkholderiaceae bacterium
CGCGCTGGCGCGGTCGGCCGGGCTCGGGCGCGCCGGGCTGGCCGGGCGCCCGGCCACGCAGCCAGGGCAACAACTCGCTGGCGTGGTCGGTGGGGCCCGGCGCGGGCGCGGGAGAAAGTGCCTGCCGACGAGCCGCCGCCCAATGGGGGAGTCCCAGGGAGGAGGAGGTAGGCGACGACCGCGTCAAAGCGTCGGCAGGCGAAAACGGGTTCATGGCTGGGCCTTGAGCAGGCGCTCAATTTCCGCCACCAGCTTCGGGCTGTCCGGGCTGGTCAGCGAGGTGAAGGCGGCGGCCGGCTTGCCGTCCCGCCCCACCAGGTACTTGTGAAAGTTCCACTTCGGGTTGCTGTCGGTGGCCTTGGCCAGCGCCACGAAGAGCGGGTTGGCGTTGGGCTGGTCGGGTTTGACGACCGACTTGGCAAACATCGGGAACTTGACGTTGAAGGTGTTCGCACAAAACTCGGCGATTTCCTTGTTCGTGCCGGGCTCCTGGCTGCCGAAGTCGTTGGACGGGAAGCCCAGCACCACCAGCCCCTTGCTCTGGTAGCGACGCTGCAGCGCCTCCAGGCCCTCGTACTGCTTGGTGAAGCCGCAGTAGCTGGCCGTGTTCACCACCAGCAGCACCTTGCCGGCGTACTGGCACAGGTCCTGTGGCGCCTCGTCCTGCAGGCGCGGCTGGCTCTGGTTCAGCAGCGCAGGGCAGTCGGCCCAAGCCGCGGGGCTGGCCAGGGCCAGCAGGGGGGCAAGCAGGAGGGCAGCGGTGGTGTTGCGCATTTGTCTTGGTCAAATCTGGTGTCGGCGAGGCAATTGCAGCACAATGTCCAACGCATTGCAACTTTGTCCAAGACAAACATGGATCCCGTCGAGGTCTCTCCACAGCTGGGCATCGCCGCCGTCGAACGCGACACCGGCCTGTCGAAGGACCTGCTGCGCGTGTGGGAGCGTCGCTATGGCTTTCCCACGCCGCTGCGCGACGCCCAGGGCGAGCGTCTCTACCCGCTCGACCAGGTGCAACGCCTGCGCCAGATCAAGCGCCTGATCGATGCCGGTCACCGTCCGCACCAGGTCGTGAGGCTGGATGTCGCCGAGCTGCAGGCCCGCCTGCAGGCTTTGCAGGAGCGCCCGGCTGCGACCCCGCTCACCGCTGCCGCGCCCGAGGGAGCCGAGCTTGACCGCCTGCTGGCCCCGCTGTTCAAGCATCAGCCCCACGAGCTGCTGGATGCACTGCAGGCCGAACTGCTGCGCCTGGGGCTGGAGCGCTTCATCGTCGAGTTGCTGGCCCCGCTGATCGAGCGCGTCGGCCGGCTCTGGGCCGATGGCCGGGTGCAAATCCACGAAGAGCACCTCTTCTCCGAGGTGGTCCAGCAGCAGCTTCGCCGCGCCCTGGCCCAGTTGGGCCCCGCCCTGGGTGCGCGCCCGCGCGTGCTGCTGTCCACCCTGCCCGGCGAGGAACATGGCCTGGGCCTGCTGATGGTGCACTGCCTGCTCGCCGCTGCGGGCTGCGAATGCCGCTCGCTGGGCCTGCAGACGCCGCTGCCCGAGCTGGCGCAAGCCTGCGCCCGCCACGAAGCCGACGTGCTGGCGCTGAGCTTCTCCAGCTACGCCAGCCCGGCGCTGGTCGAGGAGGGCCTGCTCAATCTGCACGCCAGCCTGGGCGAGCGGTGTGAACTCTGGGCCGGCGGCCGCGCGGCCGGCCTGCGCCGCCCCTTCGCCCAGCGCCTGAGTCGCCTGCGCGTGCTGGGGGAACTGCCCGAGCTCGGCCGCGCCGTGCAAGCCTGGCGCAACCACGAAGGCCCTGCCACCAAGCTGTAAGGGTCGATCCCTAGAATGCGCCCTCTAATTTGAGGCCCCCCATGCTTTACCCCGAACTCTTCAAGCAACTCGAAGCCGTGCGCTGGAACATGGAACGCGACATCCCCTGGGACGCGTTCGACGCCAGCAAGCTCAGCGACGAGCAGGCGCAGACCATCAAGATGAACGCCATCACCGAGTGGGCGGCGTTGCCGGCCACCGAGATGTTCCTGCGCGACAACCGTGACGACAGCGATTTCTCCGCCTTCATGTCGGTCTGGTTCTTCGAAGAGCAGAAGCATTCCCTGGTGCTGATGGAGTACCTGCGCCGCTTCCGGCCCGATCTGGTGCCCACCGAAGCCGAGCTGCACGAAGTGCGCTTCGAATTCGACCCCGCGCCGGCGCTCGAAACCCTGATGCTGCACTTTTGCGGCGAGATCCGCCTGAACCACTGGTACCGCCGCGCGGCCGAGTGGCACACCGAGCCGGTCATCAAGGCCATCTACGAAACCCTGGCGCGCGACGAGGCCCGCCACGGCGGCGCTTACCTGCGCTACATGAAGCAGGCCATGGGTCGCTTCGGCGACGAGGCCAAGGCCGCCTTCGCCAAGGTGGGCGTGCTGATGGCCAGCGCACGCCGTACCGCACAGGCGCTGCACCCCACCAATCTGCATGTGAACGCCAAGCTGTTCCCGCGCGACACCATCCAGAGCCGCCTGCCCGATCCGGCCTGGCTGGAAGCCTGGCTGGACAAGCAGATCCAGTTCGACGCCGTGTGGGAGAACAAGGTCGTCGAGCGCATCCTGCACAACATGAGCCTACTGATGGAACGCAGCTTTGCCTCGGTGCAGGAGCTCAACCGCTTCCGCAAGGAAATGATGGCCAAGCTGGGCACCCCGCCCAGCGGGCCGCTGGCCAGCGCCTGAAGCGCGCCTGACCCAACAAAAAACGCCCGGCACAGCCGGGCGTTTTGCTTTGGGCCCGCAGGGCCTCAGATCATGTGCTTGCGCTTGTAGATCAGCAGCGCGAAGCAGGCGGCCGCAATGACGGCACCCGACAGGAACTGCGCGCTGGCCAGATGGCCCAGCTGGGTCAGCAGGTCGGTGCCGACGAGCTGCCAGATCTGCGCCAGATCCATGTGCTCGACCTGAGCCGCAGCGCCCGCCGCCGCCTTCACCTGAGCGGGGTTGCCGAAGAAGAAGGCTTCGCTCGCACCTTGGGCATGACCCTGCAGCCAGGCCCGCACCGGGCCGCGCGTGGCCGGCAGATTGGCCAGCAGCACGGCCCCCAGAGCCACGGCCGCCACGCCCCAGCGCTTCAGCCAGGCCGAAGCCACCATCAGCACCAGCAGCGCGGGCAGCAGCCACAACAGGAACAGCGGCAGACCGGCCACCAGGCGCACCAGGCCAGGCAGCAGCAGCTGCACCACGCCACCCCATTGCACCTCGGCCAGGCCGGCAAAGCCCAGCAACTTGACCGTGACACCCGCGGCAATCAGCAGCCCCGACACCGCGCCGGCGAACAGCGCGGCCAGCGGCACCAGCAAGCAGTGCGCCAGCAGCGTCGCGCCCAGGTGCTCGCTGTGCGAGCCCGGCAGCGACATCCAGAACTCGAGCGAGCGGTCCTGCACATCACGGCGCGCCAGCCCGGAGACCTGGAAGCTCATGGCCAGCAGCGAAAGCGACAGCACCGCCATCGTGCTGATGCCCCAGATCAGCGCCATCAGCTTGCTGGCCTTGCCCAGCATCACCGCGCTGATTTCGGCGTTCACGCCTTCGTTGGGGCCGAACTGCACGCCGCCGAAGGGCAGCGTGACCAGGGTGATGACCAGCGGGGCAAACATCACCAGCAGCCAGCCCCAGCGATGCTGCATCCATTCGCGTTGCAGCAGGGTCTTGAAACGCATCGTTGCGACAGACATCGTCTTCTCCTTCAGGCGCGCGGCGCCAGTTCGGGCTTGCGGGTCAGCGCCACAAACAGATCCACCAGGCTGGGCCGGAAGCGCTGGCCCAGCTGCTCCAGATGCGCGGGCGGCGCGCCATCAAACAGCGCGGCGGGCTTGCCCCCCATCGAGCGGTAGCGCAGCAGCGGGTGGGCACGGGCCACCTCCTCGGCCGCTTCCGGGTCGTGGCTCAGGGCCACGAAGCGGCTCTCCATCGCCTCCAGGCTCAGGTTCAGCACCAGCTTGCCCTCGTCCATCATCAGCACGTCGGTCAGCAAGGCCTCAATCTCCTCGACCTGGTGGGTGCTGATGAGCACGCTGCGCTCGCCGTCGCACCACTCGTCGATCAGCATCTCGTAGAAGCCCTTGCGGCTGATCACGTCCAGGCCCAGCGTGGGCTCGTCCAGGATCATCAGCTTGGCGTCGATGGCAGCAATCAGCGCCAGATGCAGCTGCACCACCATGCCCTTGGAGAGGCTCTTGACCCGGTCGTTCAGCCCCACCGAGGTGCGGCGCAACAGCTGGCGGGCGCGCTCGGCGCTGAACTTGGGCTGCAGGCCGCTCATCAGCGTGATCAGCTCATGCGCCCGCGCCCAGCGCGGCAGCACCGCCACGTCGGGGATGTAGCTCAACTCGGTGAGCAGCTGGCTGCGCTCGGCCACCGGGTTGCGGCCCAGCACCGTCAAGGCGCCCTCGGTCGCCTTCAGGCCCACCAGAGCCTTCATCAGCGTGGTCTTGCCGGCGCCGTTGTGGCCCAACAGCCCCACCACCCGGCCCTTGGGCAAGGTGAAGGAGACATCGTCCACCGCCGTCTTGCTGCGCCCGTAGCGCAGGGTCACGCCCTTGGCTTCGATCAGATTGCTCATCATGCGTGCTCCCAGTTCAGATCCTTGGCCGTCAGGCCCATGCGGCGCAGGCGCTCGCGCAGCACCGGCCACTCGTCGCGCAGAAAGCTGTCGCGCTCGCTGCGCATCAGGCGCTGGCGCGCCCCTTCGGTCACGTACATCCCGAGGCCCCGGCGCGGCTCCAGGAAGCCCTCATCCACCAGGGACTGCAGCGCGCGGCTGACGGTCAGAGGGTTGATCAGGTACTGCTGGGCCAGCTGGCGCACCGAGGGCATGGGTTCGCCCTCCTTCGGCTCGCCATCCAGCAACTGACCGGCCAATTGTTGGGCCAGCTGCCGGTAGATCGGCGCGGTGTCGTTCCAGTTGTTGAGCATGGGACGCTCCCGGGTGGGTGTGTTGGTGATGTAGCACACTATGCCGGGCACCCCCGGGCCGGCCCAGCCAGCTGCGATGCGCCGGGTGGCCGGGGCGACGAACTGCAGAAATCGGCGACGGGCGGTTACGGTCGAGGCGTGCAAACCGCGCTTCAAGGACCGCGCCCGCGACGTGCTGGGTCTGGCCCGGGGGGTTCGCACGGACTGTTGGCCCCGTGCCATGCGTTCCGGGCTCACGTCCAGGAACCGCGCATGATGGGCGCATGCCCCACTCCCTACCAAGGCCATCCATGACGCCCTCATTCCGTGCCCCGCAAGTCAGCGTGCTGGGCAGTGCCGAGCCGGGTTCGCCCGCCTACGAACGGGCCGCCGAGGCAGGTGCGCTATTGGCGGCCCTTCGCATCACGGTGGTCAGCGGCTGCGGCAGCCCGGCCACGCGGGTGGCCGCGCAGCGTGCGGTCGATGCCGGCGGCATCGTGCTGAGCATCGTGCCCCCCGACACCATGCCCGCGCCGGATTGGCCGGCCACGGTGGTGCTGCCCTGCGGCATGGGCGATGCGCGCAACCTGCTGATGGCACTGGCCGGCGATGCCTGCATCGTCATCGGCGGGCGGGCTGGCACCATTTCTGAGGTCTGCCTGGCCTGGCTGCACCGCCGCCCCCTGCTGCCTCTGGTGGGATGCGGCGGCTGGTCCGATCAGTTGCTGCAAAACCCGCCGGACGAACGGGGCAACTCGCCCATCCTGCCTTGGCGCAACCCCGCGGAGCTGCAAGCGCAGCTGGCGGCACTGGGCCTGATCAAGCCTGCGCCGGGCTGAGATCGGGAGTGGCCGCGGCCGCCCGCTCGGGCCACAGCGCCAGTCCGCCCGTCACGCTCCAAGCCTGGCCATACCCCAGGCGCCGCAAAGCCTTGGCGGCCTGGGCACTGCGATTGCCGCTGCGGCAGATGAGGAACAGCGGTGTGTCCCGCGGCAGGGCCAGCCAATCGGGCAGTTCGCCCGCCAAACGCGAAAGCGGCAGGGCGCGCGCCTGCAGGCCGGGCAGCGCCGGCAGGCTGCCCAGGCGCTGCTCATAGGACTCGCGCACATCCACCAGCAGCGGCGCATCCTCAGCCGCGCGAAGCTGGGTTTGCAGGGCCTGCGGGGTGATTTCGACCGACTCACCCGCAGCCGCGTAATCCACCCGGGCGCCGCAGGCCAGGGTCTGGTACTCGGTGGGGCCCAGGTCCTGCTCCAGCTGGGCCTTGGCCAGGGCAAAGGCGGCGGCGTCCAGCCGGCCGCTCAGCACGCCGTCCAGCAGGGGCTGTGCCTGGCGTTCGACCGCCAAGGTGCAGGCAAAGCGGTGCTCGTAATCGTGGCCGAGCAGCAGCAAGGTCTGCTCCCCCACGGTCTGCAGCAGCAGACGCAGCGAGCCGGCGTACTGGGCCGGGGCGGATTGGGCGAAATCGCTGCGGCCCAGGGCGCCGGGCAGCACGGTGTCGCCCACGAAGGCCAGGCGAATGCCGTTGGCATCGTGCAGCAGGTAGGCGGTGGAATCGGCGGTGTGGCCGGGCAGGGCCAGGCGGGTGAGCCAGCGCTCGCCCAGCTCCAGGGCCTGCACGCCCTGTGGCCAGCCCAGGGCATCCGGGGTGTTGCCGGGTTCGAGCCGATCGGCCAGCTGGCGGCGCAGCTCGGCAGCGGACGATTCGTGGTCGCCATGGCTGTGCGTGTCCAGTACCGCAGCCAGGCGGGCGCCACGGCAGCGCAGCCACAGGCCCAGGCGCTCGCTCAGCTCGGGCAGGGGGTCGATCAGCACGCAGCGGCGGCTGACTGGGTCGGCCAGGAGATAGCAGCAGGCGCCGTCCACCACGAAGCGGGTCAGCGGTGCCAGCGGGCCGGGCTCCTGGGCGCCGGGCAGCTCGCAGCTGGCCTGCAGGGCCCGGGCACAGCGCGCCAGGGCGGCGCAGGCGCCGTCGATCAGGGCCTCGTCGTCGGCCGCGCCGAAGGACAGGCGCACGGCCGCGGCGGTCTGCCAGGCCGGCAGGCCCATGGCTTGAAGGACGTAACTGGGCTGGGCACGCGCGGCACCGCAGGCCGAGCCGCCGCTCAGGCGCAGGCCGGCGGCGTCGAACAGATCGAGCAGCTGGCGGGCGCTGAAGCCAGGCACGGAAAAGTTCAGCGTGGTCGGCAGGCTGAGATCCAGCGGGGCGTTGAAGACGATGCCGGGAAAGGCCGCGCGCAGGGCGCCAATGAGGCGTTGGCGGCGCGCCTGCAGCGCGGCGGCAGGCGCGAACACATCGCCCTGCTCCAGCGCGGTCAGCACGGCGCCCAGGGCGGCAATGCCGGCCATGTTCTCGGTGCCGGAACGCAGCGAACCCTCCTGGCCGCCGCCGGCCATCAGCGGCGTGAAGGGCGCGCCCTCGCGCACATAGAGCAGACCCACGCCCTTGGGGGCGTAGAGCTTGTGGCCCGAAAAGGGCGCGTAATCGATGCTGCGCTCGATCAACTGCAGCGGCAGCTTGCCCAGGGCTTGCACGCCGTCCACCAGCCAGAGCGCGCCGCTGTGGTGCAGCGCGGCGGCAATGCCGTCCAGATCGCTGATGACGCCGGTCTCGTTGTTCGCCGCCATGGTGCAGACCAGGCCGGCCCGGGGCGCGTGGGCGCGCAGCCAGGCCAGGTCGTGGCGGCCGTCGGGGCCGACCGGGATGGCCTGGATGTCCAGCCCCAGACCGAGCAGGGCGTTCCAGTGGCGCAGGGCTTCAGGCACGGCCTTGTGCTCGGTGGCGCCGTAGAGCAGCAGGGCGGGAATCGGCTGGCCGGCCGCGCGGCGCTCGCGCAAGGCGCTCAGGGCCGAGAGCACGGCGGTCTGGATGCCTTCGGTGGCGCCGCTGGTGAAGAGCAGCTGGCCGCTGGGCGCCTGCAGCACCCGCCGGGCCGTCGCACGCACGCCGTCCAGCAGCGCGCGCGCCTTCAGGCCGGCGCCATGGATGCTGCTGGGGTTGCCGAACGCCTCCGCCATGACAGCCAACGCCGCAAGGCGCGCCTGGGGCAGGACGGGGGTGGTGGCGTTGGCGTCGAGGTAGATCTCCATGGGGGCGGAATTCTGTTCGCCAGACCAGAGAAACAGAGTGCAAACTATCGCCCGATTACGAGTATCAATGGAATCTGATTCCCATCAAGATGCCAAACGCAAAATTGGATTCCATCGACCGCAAGATCTTGGCCCTGCTGCAGGAAAACGCCGAGATCCCGGTGGCGGAGCTGGCCGAGCAGGTCGGGCTGTCGCAAACGCCCTGCTGGCGGCGCGTGCAGCGCCTGAAGGAGCGTGGGGTGATCCGGCGCAGCGTGATGCTGGTGGACCCGCAGCAGGTCAACGTGGGGGTGACGGTGTTCGTCTCGATCCGCACCAGCACCCACTCCGAGGCCTGGTTCCAGCAGTTCAAGGCTGCCGTCGAATTGATCCCCGAGGTGGTGGAGTTCTACCGGATGAGCGGCGAGGTGGACTACCTGCTGCGCGTGGTGGTGCCGGACATCGCCGCCTACGACAAGGTCTACAAGCGGCTGATCGCCGGCACCCAGCTGTTCGACGTCAGCTCCAGCTTCGCGATGGAGGAGATCAAGTTCACCACCGCGCTGCCGCTTTCGTATGCCGAGTGATCAGCGCAGGGTGAAGTCGGTCGCCGTCAGCCCCGGGCGCAGGGCTTCGAGCAGGGGCAGCAGGGGTTTGAGCTCGCGGTAGCGCGCGGCCGTCTTGGTGGCATAGGCCAGGAAGCGCGGCAGGTCCTGCGCATAGGCCGGCTTGCCGTCGCGGATCTTCAGCCGGCAGAACAGGCCCAGGATCTTCAGATGGCGCTGCAGCGCACACCACTCGATGGCGCGCCAGCATTCGCCGAAGTCGGCGTCCCAGGCGATGCCGGCCTTGCGCGCTTGTTCCCAGTAGCGCACCGCCCAGTCGAGCTCGCGCTCCTCGTCCCAGCTGATGAAGGCATCGCGCAGCAGCGAGGCGATGTCGTATCCCGCCGGGCCCTGCAGGGCGTCCTGGAAGTCGAGCAGGCCAGGTGCACCGCCGGCTTGCGCGGGCTGCATCAGGTTGCGCACCATGTAGTCGCGGTACACGAATCCTTGCGGCTGCTGCGCGAAGGCGCCCACCAGGGCCTGGCAGACCAGCTCCCAGTACTTCTGCTGCGTGGCGTCCCAGCTCTGGCCGAACTCCTGGCGCACACACCACTCGGGAAAGAGGTCGAGTTCGCGGCGGATCAGCGCTTCGTCGTAGGGCGGCAGGCCCTCTGGGTCCGTCTTCGCCTGCAGTTGCACCAGGGTGCTGATGGCGGCGCGCATCAGCGCCTCGGCTTCTGCATCGGTGGCGCGCTGCAGCAGCGGCAGGTAGGTCTCCCGCCCCAGGTCTTCGAGCAGCAGAAAGCCCTGCTCCAGGTCCTGCGCATGGCAGGCCGGCGCATGGCCGCCGGCGGCGCGCAGGCGCTGCTCCACGTCCAGGAAGGGCTGCAGGCGGTTGTGGGCGGGCGGGGCATCCATGACGATGAAGCTGCCCTTTGAACCCTGGACACGCCAATAGCGGCGCGCGCTGGCATCGGCAGCGGCGGGCTCCAGGGTGTCGGGGCGCAGGCCCAGGGGCAGGGTGGCCAGCCAGGCGCGGCATTGGGCCTCGCGCTCGGGCGCGAACCAGGAAGAGGAGGACATGGGGAGCGGCTGAGGCACAGCACCCGGCGGGTGCTGGTGATAATGAATTCTAGAAAGCCCCATCCGAGTCAAAGCGGCACCGCCCGCGTCTGCGCCGTGCCGCGTTCCTCCGCCCTGCCCCCTTCGCTGCTCACCCCCCTGCTGCTGGCCCTGCTGGCTGGCCCGCTGTGCGCCCAGACCACGGCGCCAGAGCTGCGCACCATCAAGACCCTGAGCGCCCGCGACGGCAACCGCGGCGCCATGGTGCTGCGCGCCCAGCGCATCGATGCCCTGCTCGGCCAGCGCCTGATGGCACAGGGCGAGGTGGAGTTGCGCCACGCCGACACCCTGCTGCGCGCGCCCAGCCTGGTCTACGAGGAGTCCAAGGACGAGGTCAGCAGCCCCGGCCCGGTGGAGCTGGAACACCTGGGCAACCAGGCGCGCGGCCACCACCTGCGCCTGCAGTTGGAGGCCTTCATCGGCGAGCTGCTGGAGCCGCAGTACCGCATCGCCCAGACCGGCGGCAGCGGCATGGCCAGCCGGCTCGACTTTCTGGGCGACAAGCAGCTGCGCGCCGCCGACGCCAGTTACTCCAGCTGCCCGCGCGAAGAGAACGTCGAACCCGACTGGGAGCTGCAGACCCAGCGCCTGGAGCTGAACCTGAAGGACAACGTGGGCGTGGCGCGTGGCGCCGTGTTGCGCTTCCTGGGTGTGCCCATCCTGGCCGCGCCGGGCTTCTCCTTCCCGCTGGGGGACGAACGCAAATCCGGCTGGTTGCCGCCCCATGTGGGCGCCGACAACCGCAGCGGCATCGAATTGGCCGTGCCCTATTACTTCAACCTCGCCCCGAATTACGACGCCACGCTCACGCCCTTCGCGATGACGCGCCGCGGTTTCGGTGCCGACGGCGAGCTGCGCTGGCTGGGCGACAGCATGAGCGCCGAACTTTCCGGCAGCCTGCTGCCGCACGACCGCGCGCTCGGGCAGGAACGCTGGTCGGCCCAGCTGCGCGCGCGCGGCGAGCTGCTGCCCGGCCTGCGCACCCGGGTGGCGATGGAGACGGTCAGCGACGACGACTACTGGAAGGACCTGCGCCGCCGCATCAGCAGCCCGACGCCGCGCCTGCTGGCGCGCGAATGGCTGGCCGAGCGCAGCGGCCACTGGGGCACGCCCGCGGCCGGCGCCAGCTGGCAGGCCTATGCGCGCATGCAGGCCTGGCAGGTGCTGCAGACCGTCGAAACCGCCACCCGCATCACCGCCCCCTACCAGCGCGAGCCCCAGCTGGGCCTGCGACTGCGCAGCGGCAGCGAGTTCGACCTCGGCCTGCTGCCGGCCCGCCAGCGCACGCGCCTGGAAGGCTCGCTGGAGCTGGAGTACAACCGCTTCACCCTGCCACGCACCGCGCAGGCCGGCCAGTTGGCCGGCGGCGAGCGCGTGCACCTGCTGGGCGACATCAGCCTGCCGCTGGGCGACACCGCCTGGTGGTTCACGCCTCGCTTGCGTGTCAACAGCGCCGAGTACCGCGTCAGCCAGGCCCTGGCGGATGGCCGCCGCCGCGCCAGCCGCACCATCCCGAGCTTCTCGATCGACACGGGTCTGGCCTTCGAGCGCGACAGCAAGCTGCTCGGCCGTCCGGTGCTGCAAAGCCTGGAGCCGCGCCTGCTCTATGTGCAGACGCCCTATCGCGCCCAGGACCAGTTGCCCAATTTCGATTCGGCGCCGCGCGACTTCAACGTCGACTCGATCTACAGCGTCAATGAGTTCACCGGCATCGACCGCGTGGCCGACGCGCGCCAGCTCGCCTTCGGCGCGGTGAGCCGCTGGGTGGATGCGAACGACGGCGACGAGCGCCTGCGCCTGGGCCTGGTGCAGCGCTACCAGTTCCACCCCCAGCAGATCACGGCCGAGGCCGACGGCGTCAACCGCCGCTTCTCCGACCTGTTGCTGGCTGGCGCCGCCCACCTCAGCAGTCCCTGGTGGGCCGACGCCGCCCTGCAGTACGACCCCGACAGCCAGCGCAGCGTGCGCACCGTGCTGGCAGCGCGCTACCAGCCTGGGCCCTTCCGCACCGTCAGCCTGACCTACCGCCTGACGCGGGGCCAGAACGAGCAGCTCGATCTGGCCTGGCAATGGCCGCTGTGGGGTCGCAACCTCAAGAGCAACGGCAGCTGCCAGGGCGCCTGGTACAGCGCCGGGCGCGTGCAGTACAGCTTGAAAGACAGCCGTGTCACCGATTCCCTGCTTGGCGTGGAGTACGACGCCGGCTGCTGGGTGTTGCGCATGGGCGTCGAGCGGCTCTCCACCGGCCTGGCCGAATCCAGCACCCGCTTCCTGCTGCAGTTGGAGCTCGTCGGCCTGTCCCGCTTCGGGTCCAATGCACTGAAGGTCCTGAGGGACAATGTGCCCGGTTACCGCCCCCTGGCCAGCGACAAGGCCCCCTGAATTCACCCATGAATCCGTTTAGCTTGCGCGCCCTCGTGCTCGCGCTGTCGCTGGCCTTTGCCGCCAGCGCCCAGGCCCAACCTGCCAATGCCAAGCCGCCGCTGGACACCCGGGCGGGCCCGACTCAGGCCGCCGCTGCGGCCGAAGACGCCGCGGCACGTGCGCGCCGTCAGCCGGGTGACCATATCGCCGTGGTGGTGAACCAGGACGTCGTGACGGCGGGCGAGATCGCCCAGCGTGCGCAGCGCAGCCGCGAAGAGGCCCGCATGCGCGGGGAGCCCGTACCGGACGCGGCCACCGCGCGCGAACAGGCGCTCGAAGCCTTGATCGAGGACCGTGTGCTCGTCACCTACGCACGCGAGTCGGGTGCGCGGGTCGACGAGGCCGAGCTGGACCGTGTGGTCGGCAATGTGGCGGCACAGAACCGCCTCAATCTGGAGCAGCTCAAGGAGCGCCTGAAGGCCGACGGCGTGGACTTCAAGCGTTTCCGCGAGAACCTGCGCGACCAGATGCTGACCGAGCGCGTGCGCGAGCGCGAGGTGGTGGGCCGTATCCGCGTCACCGACGGCGAGATCGACAAGCAGCTGGCCGAACGGGAAGCGGCCGCCGCCGCCAAGGCGCCGATCAATGTGGCGCAGATCCTGATCCCGGTGCCCAGCACGGCCAGTGAGACCGAGCGCAACGCCCTGCGCCAGCGCGCCGAGCGGGCCTTGGCCCGCGTGAAGGGCGGTGAAGACTTCGCGGCCGTTGCCCGCGAGCTCAGCGAGGACGGCAACCGCGCCAAAGGGGGCGAGATCGGCCTGCGCCCGGCCGACCGCCTGCCCGATCTGTTCAGCCAGGCGGCCGCCAGCCTGAACCCGGGCCAGATCACGCCGAACCTGCTGGTCTCGGAAGCCGGCTATCACGTCCTCAAGCTGCTCGAGCGCCAGGCCGGCGCCGCAGCCAACCAGGTCACGGAAACCCGCGCCCGCCACATCCTGATCCGCGCCTCCGACAAGGTGCCGACCGAGCTGGCGGTGTCCCGCCTGCGCGAGATGAAGCGCCTGATCGAAAGCGGGCAGGTCAAGTTCGAGGAGCTGGCGCGTCAGTACTCTGAGGACGGAAGCGCCCCGCAGGGCGGGGACCTGGGCTGGGCCGCACCGGGCATGTTCGTGCCCGAGTTCGAGGAAGTGATGAACCGCCTGGACTTGAACGGCCTGTCGGAGCCGCTGCAGTCGCGCTTCGGCTTCCACCTGATTCAAGTGCTGGAGCGCCGCACCAAGGAAATCGAACCGCGCCAGCTGCGCGATCAGGCCCGCGCCCAGCTGCGTGAACGCAAGTTCGAGGAGGCCTACAAGGAGTGGGTCAAGGACTTGCGCGCCCGCGCTTTCATCGAGATGCGCGACAACAGCGGCAGCTGAGGCCGGCCGCATGCAACACCAGGCCCGCAAGCGCTTTGGCCAGCATTTCCTGACTGACAGCGGCGTCATCGACGCCATCGTGCGCGCCATTGCGCCGCGGCCCGGCGATGCCATGGTCGAGATCGGCCCTGGGCTGGCGGCCATGACGCAACCCCTGGTCGAGCGACTGGGGCGCCTCACCGTCATCGAGCTGGACCGTGACCTGGCGGCCCGCCTGCGCCAGCACCCCCAGCTCGATGTCATCGAGAGCGATGTGCTCAAGGTCGACTTCGC
>JBDHSJ010000101.1:0-13718 GCA_039808065.1 Burkholderiaceae bacterium
ACGTCGGCAGGTGGGGGGGCAGCGAGGGCGGACTCCATGGCGGCCGATTATTTGGACGCGCTCCCTCAAGTAGGCGCCGATCAGGCCGATAAAGCCAGCCCTTATGGCGGCTTGGCGGCTGCCGGCGCGCACCTAAGCTGTTGCCCATCATGAATCCGGTGCAGCTCAAGCCCTTCGACTTCGCCAGTGCCGTGGCGCGGGCGGGCATGAACCTGCCGGCCGCGCAGACTGGCAAGGCGGTTGGCGCCGGCAACTTCGCCGACGCCATGAGCCAGGCGCTCAAGGCGGTCAGCCAGCAGCAGCTGCAGGCCCAGGGCCTGCAGCGCGAGCTGCAGCTGGACAACCCGACCGTCAGCCTGGAAGAGACCATGGTGTCCATGCAGAAGGCCCAGGTGGGCTTCCAGGCTGTGATGCAGGTGCGCAACCGCCTGGTGTCGGCGTACTCCGACATCATGAACATGCAGATTTAAGCCCCCCCGAAGGCGCCAAGGGCGCCGCCTTGCAGGCCGCACCCTCGCAGCGCTCGGGCCCTGCGCTCGGCGTTGTCAGCCCTCAGGGCTGACTCGGCCCGAGCTCAGCCCCCAAGGGACGCCACTGGCAGACCGGCGGAGCCGGATCTGCGATGGCACCACGTCGTGCAAGATTTGTTCAGCAGGGTGTTGCGGTGCGGCTGGCGCTGCCGCAGGCGTTCGGGCGGCCTTGGGCGTCCAGCTTCAGGGTCAGGGATTCGCCGCTGGTGCTGGTCAGGGTGATCTGGCCCATCGTGTTCGAATGGCCGAGGCTGGGGTTCCATTCGAGTTGCTGCTCCTGCCGCACCTGGACATTGCGATGCTCCTGCGCATGGTGCGTGGCGATCCGGCAGGTGCGTACCGCCTGGCGGCAGTCGCAGGGCGCCGCCACGCTGACGCCCCAGCACCAGTCCGTTTCACCGCTTTTGAGCGCCAGGAAGGTCGGGCGGCCCTGGGCGATGGCGGCTTCGCGGGCGGCCAGCGCGTCGCGTGCCAGGGCATCGCCCGCCAGGCGCAGCTGCTGGCGCTGCTGGTAGCGGTTGTAGGTGGGCGCCGCCAGGGTGATCAGCACCGCCAGCACGGCCAGGGTGACGCCCATTTCCAGCAGGTTGAAGCCGCGCAGGCTTGCGCGCGTCATCGCAGCCCCCGCTGGCGGCGCTGGAGATTGTTCAGGTACAGCGCCAGCTGCCGCTCGGTCTGTGCACTCAGGCCGACAAATGCGCAGCCCACCCGTGTGTCGGGTTCGCCGTGCGTGTCGTCCAGATGCTGGACCTGCAGCTGCAGCGGCACGCGCAGCTCCCGCCCGAGCTCTAACTCCACGCCGGGCAGCAAGTCACCCGGGCGCGGCAGCGGCTGGCTGGGCGGCCAGAGCAGGGCCAGGCCGCCGGCGCTGAGATCGGCCGTGCGCAGGCACAGGGGCAACGCACCCGGGCGCGGCAGCCACGCGCGTGGGTGGTGCAGGCTGGTGGGTTGCACGCGGAAGGCCTGGCGACGCTGGTGCCGACGCAACTGCGCCGGCAAGGGCAGGCAGAGCATGGGCAGGCCGCCATCGACGCGCAGCTCCCGTGCGCTGGGCAGCTCAAAGTCCAGGCGGATGCGATTCAGCGTGGCGTGGGCCTGCACCGGGCCCTGCAGCACCCAGGCGGGTGCTTCAGGCTTGAGGCTGGGCAGGCGCAGCTCCAGGGCCTGGCTGTCGGGTAAGACCCGCAGGGTCTGCAGGGTCCAGGTCTGGCCCGCCGGGCCCTCCAAATGGACGCTGGCCTGCTCGTCTGCCAGATCCTGGAACCAGGCGCCGATTTCAGCGGGGTTCGCGATGTCGAGATCGGCGAGGGCTTCAGGACGGTTCATGGGGCGATGGGCCCCGGGGGGTGAGGGGGCAGCAGGGCCGAATCAGTGTACGGTCTGCCCCTTGGCCTGGGCGCGCAGGCCCAGCTCGTCCATCCAGGGCTCGGCCAGCTGGCGGATCTCGGCGTCATTCAGCAGGATGCGCTGCATGATGCGGGCCTTCAGCGGCGCCTCGTCGCTGGCCAGGGTCTGGGTGTCGGCAGCGGTCTTGAGCTGCGAGATCAGCAGCGCGCAGGCCCCTTCCATCCGGACCACCTCATCCCAATCGCCCTGGCGGGCGGCGGAAAGCATTTGTGCGCTGGCCTGTTCGATGGCTTCGTAGTAGCTAAGGAGTTGAGCGTTCATGGGCGGCAGCGTTCAAAGGCAAGGGGAAAGGAATCAAGCAGCGACCGGGTTGCTTTCCACCCGCGGAGCAATCGCTCCCCAGGCTTCCTGCACCGGCTGCAGCAGCTTGCGCACTTCAAGAATCGCCTCCAGGTCGTCGCGCAGATTGGCCTGGGTCAGGCGCAAGCTGGCGTAGGCGTAGAGCTCATTGAGCTGACGGGCCAGCGGCCCGCCGGCCTCCAGGTTGAGCCCGGCCTTCAGACCTTCGTCAAGGATGCGGACAGCACGCGACAGCGCCCGCGCCTTGACTTCCCGTTCACCTGCCTCCAGCGCGCCCTGAGCCTGCGCCAGCGCCGAGAACAAGCCGTCGAACAGCATGGCAATCAGGCGGTGCGGGCTGGCATCGTGCACCTCGGTTTCGAGGCCCACCCGCGTGTACATGTTGCTGGGCCGGTAGTGGCGGGGCGCAAAGGGGGAGGCTTGGCCGTACATGGTGGGATTCCTGTGTGTGACAGGTTTTCGGCGCAGCGGGAGGCAACTTGAGTCGCATTCGGCGCGGGAAAGAAGCCTCCGACCGGTGCATTTCACGGCAATTGCGGGGCGCCGGCAAGGGCTTCGATGAGGCCCCAAAGCAAAACGGCCACCGCCCCGCCGGGGTGGTGGCCGCGCATGCCACGGGCTGGCCTCAGAGCTTTTGCAGCTGCTGGTTCAGGTAGGACGACAGACCCTGCATCTTGCCCATGGTGGCGTCGAGCGCGGTGTACTGCGCGCGCAGGCGCTTCTCCACCAGCTCCACGCGACGCTCCACTTGAGCCTCCTGCTTGCTGGTTTCGTCAATGCGGGTCTGGATGCCCTTCTGGCGGTTCGCCACGCGGCCGTCCACCGACAGCAGGTCGTCCGTGAGCTTGCGCAGACGCACGGCCAGACCGCTGTTGCCGGCTTCGAGATCATCGACGGCCGAGAAGAAGGCCTTCAGATCGCTGCCCTTGTCGAGCGCGGCGTCCAGCTTGGTGTCGTTCACCTTGAAGGTGCCGTCGCTTTGCGGATCGAGTCCGATCTCGGCGAAGCGCGTCAGGGTGCCGCCCAGGCTGGTGTTGCCGCCGCCCAGGCCGCGCAGTTGGTTGAGCACGCTGGTGGCCGTGCTGTCGCCCAGCAACGGACCGCCGGTCTTGCTGCCGGGGTCGTAGCGGCTTTGCTCGCGCAGGAACTTGACGGTCTCGTTGTAGGCGTTGGCGAAGTCGGTGATGGACTTCTTGATGGCGGTCTTGTCCTGGGCCACGGTCAGCGTCACCGGGTCGGCACTGACCTTGCCCAGGGTGATCGTCAGACCGGACACTGCTCCGGTGACGGTGTTGGTGGCCGAAACGATGTCGATGCCATCGATATTGGCCTCGGCGTTCTGCGCGGCCTGCTTGCGGGCACTGGTGTTCACGCCGGTGGCCAGGTCGTAGGCCAGCGCGGACAGGCCGCTGGTGTCGGTGTTGTTGCCGTCGTCATCGGCCACGCTGACGCGGAAGGCGTTGGCGGCGCCGGGATCCACGCCGCGCATCACCAGGCGCGAGCCATTGGCGTCGGACACCACGCTGGCCACGATGCCGCGCTTCATCGCATTGATCTTGTCGCGGATCTGCTCCAGCGCGTCTTCGCCGGTGGCGACCGGGATGATCAAGGAGGTGCGGGTCGGGTCGGCGTCGAAATTGAAGCCGCCGCCGCCGTCGTCTGAGTACGTACCGAAATCGATCGTGATGGTGCCGGTGCCCAGGGCGCTGCCGCTGGGTACGGCGTTGGTGGCGAGTGACTGGGCGGCAGCCAGCTTGTCGACCCGCACCGTGTAGCTGCCGGCGGTGGTGCCACTGGCGGCTGTGGCGCTGGCTGTGGTGGCATTGCTGCTGGTGGCGGTGACGGCGCCAAAGGTCTCGGCGCGCGTCAGGCGGGCCGCGGCATCACGCAGATTGGAGAGATTGGACTGCAGCTTGCCGTAGGCCGACAGCTGGGTCTTGAAGCCCGAGGCGCGCTGCTGAATTTGCTGAATGGGCGTGCGCTCGACAGCCACCAGCCGAGAGATCAGGGTCTCGACGTCCAGGCCGCTGCCGATGCCGGCTGAAGTGATGGTGGCCATGGTGAAACTCCTTACTCTCCTTCATGCGCTAAGGGCGAACGCCCCGAAATGGGAGGTTCGCCCAGGCTGTATCGGCGGGGCTTCGGCCAACTTTAGGCCCTGAGCGCAAAATTTTTCGTTCAGCGCAGCAGCTGGAGCACCTGCTGCGGAAGCTGGTTGGCTTGCGCCACCATCGCCGTGCCGGCCTGCTGGAGGATGTTGGCCCGGCTGAGATTGGAGGTTTCGGCGGCGTAGTCGGCATCCATGATGCGGCTGCGGGCGGCCATCTGGTTCTCGTAGGCGATCTGCAGATTGGTGATGACCGCCTCGAAGCGGTTCTGCTGGGCGCCCAGGGTGGCACGCTCGCCATTGATCAGGTCGAAGGCGACGTCGATTTCCTGGATCACGACAGCCAGGTCGTCGATGGTGGTGGTGCCGTTGATGACGCGGCGTCCGGAGCCGGCGTTGTCGGAGCCCGCCACCGTCACGATCTCCGGTGCCACCGACAGGTCGGTGGTAGTGAAGTCGATGATGTCGTTGGGCGTGGTGTTGGGGCCGATCTGGAAGGTCTGGGTGCCCGCCGCCTGCGCCAGGATGGCCTTGCCGTTGAAGGTGGTGCCCTGGATGATCCGCTGGATTTCCTTGGACAACTCGCCGAATTCCTTGTCCAGCGAATCCTTGTCACTGCTGGAATTGGTGGCGTTGCGGGCCTGCACGGTCAGTTCGCGCATGCGCTGCAGGTTTTCGGTGACCTTGGCCAGCGCGCCTTCCGCCACCTGGGCCAGCGAAATCCCGTCGTTGGCATTTCGCATGGCCACCGCCATGCCGCGGGCCTGGGCGTACATGCGCTCGGCAATCGCCATGCCCGCCGCATCGTCCTTCGCTGAGTTCACCCGCAAGCCTGAGGACAGCCGCTGCGTCGCCGTGAGCAGCGAGTTCTGCGACATGTTCAGGTTGCGCTGCGCATTCAGCGAAGCGATGTTGGTATTGATGATTTGAGGCATGACGGCACTCCTTGCTGCGTTTGCCGCCGCGCCCGGAAGGGCGGCGGCGTCGAGCGGCGCAATGGCCGTCTCTATGGCGCAGATTCTTGGAGTGAGGTCGTTGCCTCAAAGGGCCGATAAGGGCCTGGAAAAGCGGCCAATCCCCGCCCGAGGGGGCGGGGACGGTGCCGGGTCTGGGCGGTTCTTGACTTAACCGCGCAGCAAGGTCAGTACCCCTTGGGGCAGGGCATTGGCTTGGGCAATCATGGAGTTGCCGGCCTGCTGCAGGATGTTGGCGCGACTCAGGTTGGCCGTTTCCACGGCGAAGTCGGCGTCCATGATGCGGCTGCGGGCGGCGACCTGGTTCTCGTAGGCCACCATCAGGTTGCTGATCACCGCCTCGAAACGGTTCTGCACCGCGCCGTACGTGGCGCGCTCGCCATTGACGGCGTCCAGGGCGGAGTCAATGTTGTCGATCACCGTGGCCAGGGCGGCGGCGTCACCATTGAGGTTGTCGGCGGCCACGGCCACGATGTTGGGGTCGGCCGTGAAGTCCTGGGTGGTGACGGTGATGATGTCGTTCGGCGTGGTGTTGGCGCCGATCTGGAAGACCTGGTCGCCGGCATTCCCCCCCACCACGGCCTTGCCGTTGAAGGTGGTGCCGGCCAGAACGCGCCCGATTTCTGCATTGAGCTGCTGGAACTCTTTGTCCAGCGAGGCCTTGTCGGCATCCGTGTTGGTGCCGTTGCGCGCCTGAACTGCCAGTTCGCGCATGCGCTGCAGGGCGTCGCCCACTTTCGAGAGCGCGCCTTCGGCCGTCTGCGACAGCGAGATGCCGTCGTTGGCATTGCGGATGGCCACGGCCATGCCGCGGGCCTGGGCGTTCATGCGCTCGGCAATTGCCAGGCCGGCGGCGTCGTCCTTGGCCGAGTTCACGCGCAGGCCCGAGGACAGGCGCTGGGTCGAGATCAGCAGCGAAGCCTGGCTCATCGCCGTGTTGCGCTGCGCATTCAGGGACGCGATGTTGGTATTGATGACGGCGGGCATGAAGCACTCCTCTCAAGGAAGAACGGGGGTACAGACCGGCATGCAGCTTGAGCGCCCGGTGCCGGTTGGCACTGGGGGCCGCTGAGCGGCTGCGATCCCGATGGATCCCTTTTCGTCGAGAGCGAGGGCGACTTGAGCCGAATACTGAATAGCGGGGTGTTAGGGGTTCTTTTCTGGTGGCCGACCGGCGCTTGGCCCTGAAATTGACCGCCCCCCGTGCGCGGGCTGGGGGTGCGGTCAAGGAGGGGCTTGTGCTGGTGGGCTCAGGTTGTCCGCTTCTTGGATGAGCTCCGTCGTTTGCGCGACAGAGAGGCCGGCGGCTGCCCCCGAGGTCAGCGAGGCCGGCCAGGCTTCATCGAAGCAAGGACAGCACTTGCTGCGGCAGGGCGTTGGCCTGGGCAATCATCGAGGTGCCTGCCTGTTGCAGGATCTGCGCCCGGCTCAGGTTGGCGGTCTCGATGGCGAAGTCGGCATCGGTGATGCGGCTCTTTGCCGCAGCCTGGTTCTCGGACGAGACCATCAGGTTGCTGATCACGGCGTCGAAGCGGTTCTGCACGGCACCGTAGGTGGCGCGCTGGCTGTTCACCGTGTTCAGCGCGGTGTCGATGTTGTCGATCACCGTGGCCAGGGCGGTGGCATCGCCGGTCAGGTTGCCGCCGGTCACGGCCGTGATGTCGGCGTTGCCGGTCATGTCGGTCGTGGTGACGGTGATGATGTCGTTGGCCGTGGTGTTGGCGCCGACCTGGAAGACCTTGTCACCGGCGTTGGCGCCGACGATGGTTTGGCCGTTGAACGTGGTGCCGCCCAGCACGCGACCGATTTCCGCGCCCAGCTGCTGGTATTCCTGATCCAGCGAGGTCTTGTCGGCATCGGTGTTGGTGCCGTTGCGGGCCTGCACCGCCAGTTCGCGCATGCGCTGCAGGGCGTCGCCGACCTTGGACAGCGCGCCGTCGGCGGTCTGGGCCAGCGAGATGCCGTCATTGGCATTGCGGATGGCCACGTTCATGCCGCGGACCTGGGCATTCATGCGTTCCGAGATCGCCAGGCCGGCGGCGTCGTCCTTGGCGGAGTTCACCCGCAGGCCCGACGACAGCCGTTGCACGGCCAGGGTCAAGGCTTGCTGACTAGAAGCGGCATTGCGCTGCGCGTTCAGCGAGGTGATGTTGGTATTGATGATGGCGGGCATGGTGCATTCCTTTCAGCTCGGATGAACAAGGCCCGGCATGGGCCCGTGGAGAGGTCTTGCGACCCCGCCCGGCCCTTCCGCTTCCACTGCCCTTGCCCCTTGCGAGGCTCAGGCCTGAAGTCAGTCTGCCGGACAACGTGATCCGTAACCAGATCCGTTGTGTTGGTTGTCGGCAGGCCGCCTTAGGAACTTGAGAGCCAACTGTCAATACCCTCGATCTTTTGATAAGCGGGGGCTTCAAGTGCCAATTAGTTGGGATCTTGGCGCCTGCGGTGCGGAAGTGGGGCGGGGCGGGGCGCTGGTGCGGCGATCTGGGTGGCTGAAGCCGCGCAATTCCGCCGCTTGAGCCGACGGCGAAATTCCTAAAGTTTGTTTGCCCGACGCCGACCGCGCGGGCGCACCTTGTATTCATCCAGCGGCTTGCACAGCAGGCCCAACCCGGAGCCGCCGCCATGTCTGCACTGTCGACCGTGACCGCCACCAATGACCTGGGCCAGCGCATGGCCGCCTCCGGCGTGGTGCCGGCGCCGGGTCAGTCCATGAACGAGGCCATGGCCTTGCTGGCCGCCGCGCGCAATGCGGCCTATGCCGAGGCGGCTCGCGGCCGGCTCGGGCATGGAGTGACGGTGCTGCTGCGCGCACTCAATACCCAGCCGGCCAGCTTCGATCTCAAGTCCGACATGGCGGCGCTGCTGCTGTCGGCCGGTGAACTGGCCCATGCGGCGTCCTACGCCCGCGGTGCGCTGGCGGTGCAGCCCACCCATGGCCCCAGCCTGTATGCCCTGGGCTTTGCGCTCAGCGGCCTGGGCGAGGCAGAGGAAGCTCAGCGCATCCTGCGCAGGCTGCAACGCGGCAAGCCGCGCGCCAGTCTGCTGGCCGAAGCGCCCGAACTGCTGCCGGTGGTCAAGGCGGAGCTCAAGCGTCTGCAGCAGCTCTCCAAGCCGCGGCGCTGACCGGGATGTAGGAATTTGTCTGACAGCCGCGCCTGGAAAGGCTGACGGCGCAGCTGGAAAGGGCCTGATTTCGGGCCCTTTCTTCGTTTTTCAGAATCCGGCTCCATGGCGTCGCACTTCGCGGCGCTGCTCAAACAAGGAGCGAGCCGTGAGCCCTGACCAAATCCTGGCCGAGATCCGCGAGACCAACCTCTCGTACCTGATGCTGGCGCAGAGCCTGATCCGCGCCGACCGCGAACAGGCGCTCTACCGCCTGGGCCTGTCGGAAGAGACGGCCACCCTGCTGGCCCAGCTTTCGCCAGCGCAGATCATGAAGCTGGCCGGCTCCAGCACCCTGCTGTGCCGCTTCCGCATGGAAGACGATTTGGTGTGGAGCCTGCTGACCAGCAGCCACAAGCCGAGCGTCAACGAGCAGTCGGCCCGCTTGCATGCCTCGATCCTGATGGCCGGTCGCCACAGCGAAACCGCCTGATCTCGAATCCCTGAAGAAGGAGCCAGCATGCCCCGCGTCAAAAGCATCTTGTCCGAAGCCCGCCAGATTGAGCGTGCCGTGACCCTGATCCACCTCGGCGCCCGCCTGCAGGTGCTGGAATCCGAGACCGACCTGAGCTACGAGCGCCTGCTGCGCCTCTATAAAGAGGTGTCGGGCCGCTCGCCCTCCAAGGGGCAGCTGCCGTTCTCGACCGACTGGTTCATGACTTGGCAGCCCAATATCCACGCCTCGCTGTTCATGAACATCCATGAGTACTTGAACAAGGCGGCGGCGCTGGACGAGATTGACACCGTGATCAAGGCCTATCAGCTCTACATGGAGCACACGCAGGCGCAGAACATCGAGGCGCTGCTGTCGGTCACCCGTGCCTGGCGCTTGGTCAAGTTCATCGACAACGGCATGCTGACCCTGACCGCCTGCACCCGCTGCCGCGGCCAGTTCGTCACCCACCCCCATGAGATGGCGCGCCATTACGTGTGTGGCCTGTGCAACCCACCGGCGCGCGCCGGCAAGGGCCGCAGTCCCGATCTGGCCAGCGCGCACTGATGGGGGCAGGCCTGGCTCGGCTCTGGCCGCTCTCGGCCCTGCTGAGCTGGGCGCTGGCTTGGGCGGCCTGGCAGGCGGTCGGGCCGGGCTGGCCCGGTGGGCTGGCGCTGCTGGCGGTGTCACTGGCCTGCGCCCTGCTGCACCGCCGGCCTTGGCGCCGCCTGTGGGTGGCGCTCGGCCTGCCGGTGGCCCTGCTTCTTTCTCAGGCGGATCTGCCGGCGGGCTTGTGGCTGGTGCTGGCGGTGGGCTTGCTGGCGCTCTACCCGCGGCGGCTCTGGGCCGATGCGCCCCTGTTCCTGACGCCCCGCGGCGCGCTGGCCGATCTGAGCGCGCATCTGCAACTGCCGGGCGCCCCGCGGGTGCTGGACGCGGGTTGCGGCAGCGGGGCCGGGCTGCGTGCATTGCGCGCGGCACTGCCGTCCGCCCAGCTGGCAGGTACCGAGGCGAGCTGGCCCCTGGCCCTATGGGCGCGTTGGCGCTGTCCCTGGGCCCGGGTGCGCTGCGGCGACCTGTGGGCCGACAGCTGGCGCGAGCTCGATCTGCTCTACGTCTTCCAGCGCCCCGAGACCATGGAACGGGTGCTGGCCAAGGCGCGTGGCGAACTGCCGCCGGGTGCCTGGCTGCTGAGCCTGGACTTCGAGCTTCCGGCCATTCGCCCCCATGCGCAGTGGCCCTCTATCGGCCGCCACCAGCTCTTTCTTTACCGTGCTGAAGACTTGAATTGACCGTGGGGTGCGGCCTGTTTGCCTGCGGTCGCCGGTTTGAATCCCTGCACAATCGCTTGACGTTTCGCTCACCCATACCCCCATGTTCGTCATCGTCGGCTGGGTCATCATGCTCGTCTGCATCTTCGGCGTGTTCATCGCGCACGGGGGCAATATCGGGGTGATCCTGCACGCGCTCCCTTTTGAGCTGACGACCATCTTCGGGGCCGCACTCGGCGCCTTCCTGGCCAACAACCAGATGCCGGTCATCAAGGCCGCCGCGTCCGGTCTGGGGATGTGCTTCAAGGGCAGCAAGTACACCAAGGCGCGCTATCTGGAGCTGATGGCGCTGCTCTACGACATCCTGCAGAAGGCCCGCAAGGAGGGCCTGATGTCCATCGAAAAGGATGTCGAGGAGCCGGAGAAATCGCCGCTGTTCCAGAAGTACCCGAACGTCGGCACCGACCACCACGTGACCGAGTTCATCACCGACTACCTGCGCATGATGGTCAGCGGCAACCTGAATGCGCACGAGATCGAGGCGTTGATGGATGCCGAGATCGATACGCACCACGCCGAGGCCCATGCGCCGGTGGCGGCCCTGAACCGCCTGGCCGGTGGCCTGCCGGCCTTCGGCATCGTGGCCGCCGTGCTGGGCGTGGTGAACACGATGGGCTCGGTGGGTCAGCCGCCAGCGGTGCTGGGCGGCATGATCGGCTCCGCCCTCGTCGGTACCTTCCTGGGCATCTTCTTGGCCTACGGCTTTGCCGAGCCGCTGGCCGGCCTGCTGGAGCAGAAGCTGGATGAGGCGGGCAAGGAACTGGTCTGCATCAAGACCACGCTGCTGGCCTCGATGCAGGGCTATGCGCCCCAGGTGGCGGTGGAGTTCGGCCGCAAGGTGCTGTACTCGAACGTGCGGCCCACCTTTGCCGAGCTCGAAAGCCACGTCAAAAAGAAGTAAAGAAGGGCGCTAGCCATGGCAGGCGACACCAAGAAGCTCCAGCCCATCATCGTCAAGAAGGTCAAGAAGGGCGGCCACGGAGCGCACGGTGGGGCCTGGAAGATCGCCTACGCCGACTTCGTCACGGCCATGATGGCCTTCTTCCTGCTGATGTGGCTGCTGGGCAGTACCACCGAGGGCGATCGCAAGGGCATTGCCGACTACTTCTCCTCGCCGCTCAAGATCGCCATGCTGGGCGGCTCGGGCGCGGGCGACGCCTCCTCCGTCGTCAAGGGCGGTGGCAAAGACCTGACGCGCCAGGACGGCCAGGTCAAGGACGGCGACATCGAGGCCGCCAAGCGGCTCTACAACCTCAAGGCGCTCAAGGAAGAGCAGCGCCGTGCCGAGCGCTCCCGTCTGCAGGAACTCAAGCAGAAGGTCGAAGAGAAGATCAAGCTCAGCCCGGCCCTGTCCGCCCTGGGTGGACAGATCAAGCTGGACATGACCAAGGAAGGCCTGCGAATCCAGATCGTCGACGAAGGCAACCGGCCGATGTTCGACTCCGGTTCGGCCGTGGTGAAGCCGTACATGCGCGAGCTGCTGCAGGAGCTGGGGGCGGTGCTGGCCGAGGTGCCCAACCGACTCACCGTCGAGGGCCATACCGATGCCAAGCCCTTCAGTGCCGGCGAGCGCGGCTACAGCAACTGGGAATTGAGTGCGGATCGCGCCAATGCGTCACGCCGCGAGATGGTTGCCGGGGGTTTGCCCGAGGCCCGCATGCTGCGTGTGCAAGGTCTTGCTTCGAGTAAGCTTCTTGACACCCAAGCGCCCGAAAGTCCGGCCAACCGTCGCATCAGCATCATCGTGATGAACCGGGACGCCGAGGACGCCGTGCTGAAGAACCTGAGCGATGAGGAAGAGGTGAGCGAGCCTGCCCCTGCCGCATCGCCCCCCGCCTGAGAGAAGAGAAGGATTGGCCCATGAGCACCGACATGCGGTTTTTGATCGTTGACGATTTCTCCACCATGCGCCGCATCGTGCGTGGACTGTTGAAGGAAATCGGCTACACGAATGCCGAAGAAGCCGAAGACGGCGCCGAAGCCCTGAACATGCTGCGCGCGTCGAAGTTCGATTTCGTGGTCAGCGACATCAACATGCCCAATATGACGGGTTTCGAGCTGCTGAAGGCGATCAAGGAAGACGCCAACCTCAAGCACCTGCCGGTGCTGATGGTGACCGCCGAGGCGCGCAAGGAAGACATCGTGCTGGCCGCCCAGACCGGTGCGGCGGGCTACATCGTCAAGCCTTTCACCAAGGCCACCCTCGAAGAGAAGGTGCAGAAGATCATCCAGAAGATGGCTGCGGCATAACCCCGGAGGTCGGCATCATGCAGATGGAAGAACTCGCAAAGCTGGCTCAGGGTCAAGCGCTCACCGTCGACCCGGCGGTGTTCCAGCAGCTCGGCACGATCACCCGCTTGCTGCACGACACCATGGAGCAGCTGGGCGTGATGCCGAAGCTCCAGGTGGCCACCGATGGCCTGCCCGATGCACGCAGCCGCCTGACCTACATCGCCGACAAGACCGCGGCGGCCGCCAACAAGGTGCTGAACTCGGTTGACCAAGCCAAGGCCGACCACGAGGCCATCGCCAACGCCACGCGCGAGTTGGCCAGTAAGCTGACGGCCGACCCGGTGCGCGCCGTGGCCAGCGGTGCGGTGATGAATTTCGTCAGCGACATCGAGGCCCGCACGGCCAATATCGATCAGCATCTGACCGACATCATGATGGCGCAGGACTTCCACGACCTGACGGGCCAGGTGGTGAAAAAGGTCGTGCAGCTCACCAGCGACCTGGAAGACAGCCTGGTCAAGCTGCTGGTGCAGGTGGTGCCGCCGGAGCAGCGCGACAAGGTCAGCCAGGAGGTTCTGCAAGGCCCCGTGGTCAACCCCGAAGGCCGCACCGATGTGGTGGCCAACCAGGGCGAAGTGGACGATCTGCTGGCCTCGCTGGGCTTCTGACCGGCCTCCGTTCCTGAAAGCGGCGTGCGCCTGAGGGTGCGCGCCGCTTTTTCTTTGGAGCTCTGAATAGGCGGGTGATCGCCCCGCTTCTCGGGCTCAAGTGCGCGAGGGCGACTCAGAACAATGCCGGCACAGGCCGAATTTGATCGCGGCCTGCGCCCCGCATGGCCGACAAAGACGCCCAAGACCACAACTTACCCGCCTCGCAGCGCAAGATCCGCAAAGCGCGCGAAGAGGGCCAGCTGCCTCGCTCGCGTGACCTCGCGCACGCGCTGGTGCTGGCGGCCATGGTCCTGCTGGCGTGGTTCTGGCTGCCGCAGGCGCTGCAGGATTGCCAGCGCCTGCTCGCCGATGGCCTGCGCTTCAATGCCCAGAGCCTGAGCCACCCTGGCGCGATGCAGCACAGCCTGGCCGATCTGGGCGGTCGGCTGGTGCAGGCCCTGTTGATGATCGGCGCCGTGCTGGGCGGCGCGGCGGTGGCCTCTCAACTGGCCCTGGGGGGCTGGAACTTCACCTTGAAGGCCCTGGGGCCGCGTTGGAATCTGCTCGACCCGGTGGCCGGCCTGGGGCG
>JBDHSJ010000102.1:0-13498 GCA_039808065.1 Burkholderiaceae bacterium
CAGCAAGTTGTACGAGCAGTTCGCCAAGTTCAAGGCCGAGGTGGAGGGCTGGCTGAGCAAAGGGCAGCGCACCAGCGCCGATGGCCGCCCCGCCAAGCCGGACACGGGTGATGTGCCCGCTGCGCAATTCAGCGGATTTGATCAGCCAGTCCGGCACCGTGTGAACTGAGTTCGGCGTTCAAGATCACCGGACCGCCGCAGTGCAGGGATCACTTATGTGCCGATAGTGGATATCTCAGTGCGGTGATCGGGCTCCGCCTGATTGGGGGCCGGCCCACGATCCTCAGGCTGCGAGCCTCGTCTGTAGCCTCACGCGTGCGAGACCATTCGGTCCATGAAGACCTTCCTGCTGTTCGTCGCCACGGCCTTGGCAGAAATCCTGGGCTGCTATCTGCCCTATCTTTGGCTGAAGCAAGGCCGCTCCGCTTGGCTGCTGCTGCCCGCCGCGCTCAGCTTGGCGTTGTTCGCCTGGCTGCTGACCTTGCATGTCACCGCTGCGGGCCGGGTGTATGCCGCCTACGGTGGGGTCTACATCGGCGTAGCGATCACCTGGCTTTGGGTGGTCGACCGGGTGCGGCCGACGCCTTGGGACGTGGCCGGCGTGCTGGTCGCCTTGCTCGGCATGGGTCTCATCATGTTCCAGCCGCGCGCCTGACGATAGGCCTTCAACCGCGGCAGCTTGGGCTTGCGCCAGGGGACGGCCTGGCCATGGCCTCAAGGATCGAACATGCTGCAGCCGGCCCACCGGCGCACATCTCCAAGCAGGACTTGAAAATGCTCTCCAGGCTGCGTTCCAGGGCACGCTTCGCGCTCAGCTTGGCGCACACCCCCCGCCACTGGGCCGTTGCGGTGGCCAGCGCTTCGGGCGGGCTGCGGTGCAAACACCACAGCCGAAAACAATCCTGGGCTCCATGGACGAAGGACCGGTGGCAGCCGGCCCTATCCTGCTAGCTAGTTTCCAAGGCGAGAGTCCACAGCGTCAGGACCGGTGGGGTGGCTTCTTGGATCTGCTTTTCGCTTTCGTCCGGCGCGGGCCGGCGCGGCGGGCGCCGAGACGCTCGCGCAGGCTGCCGGCGTAGGATTTCGGCAGCTTGGGCTTTGCGGGTGGGTGGCGCTTGCGCCACCACCGCATAGCCCGATAGACCACGACCACCATGCAGACGATGAGCACCCATGCCAGAAGCATCGCGATGGCGATCGGGGCATCGGGTACCTTGAAGTGCACGGGTCAGTGTCCGATCCGGTCATCGAGGATGTTGAACCGGGCATTCAAGGTTCCGCTCTGCTGGGCAGGCGCCAACGGGTAAAGCCTCGGGCGGGCGCGGGCCCACTTGACGAGCGCGCTGGCCAGCATGGCGCGCCCATTCAAAGCCTAGGACCGCCTATGCCTGCGGGCATTTAGCGCAGCGTGAAACGCACGTTGCTGGGCTTCTTTCCCGGCAAGGTGATGGTGGCCACCACGCGGGTGCCGGGTTCCAGCTTGAAGCTGCCCTTGGCCTCCAGGCGGTCCTCCCCGGCCAGCGCCAAGGGCGCTTCGCTTTGCTCCTTGCCGGTCAGCAGGGTCAGCTTGCCGCTGGCGCCGCTCAGCTTGAGGACCTTGCCGTGGTCACGCACATGCAGGGTGATCAGGCCCGGCTTGGCCACCAGCTCGAAGTCCATGTCATTGGCTTCCACCACCACGCCGCCGTGCAGCGGCTTGTGTTCGTGGGCATGGTCGTGGTTGCCGCTGGCGCGGCTGGCGCCGCTGAGCAGGATCAGGGCGGCGGCAATCAGGGTCTGGAAATTCATGGGATCGTCCTTTCGTGGGGTGGCGAAATCAGAAGGCACCGGCGCTGCGGTCATCGACCAGGCGCTCGGCATCGCGGCGGCCGAACAGCCAGAACATGGCCGGGGTCAGGAAGGTGTCGAGCAGGGTTGAGCTGATCAGGCCGGCAAAGATCACCACGGCCACCGGGTGCAGGATCTCGGTCCCCGGGCGCTCGGCCTCGAACAGCAGCGGTGCCAGCGCGAAGGCGGTCACCAGCGCCGTCATCAGCACCGGGCTGAGGCGCTCGATCGAGCCGCGCACGATCATCTTGAGGTCGAAGGTCTCGCCCTCGAAGCGCATCAGATTGATGTAGTGGCTGACCTTGAGGATGCCGTTGCGCACCGAGATGCCGGCCAAGGTGATAAAGCCCACCAGCGCCGCCACCGAAAGCGGCTGCCCGGCCAGGGCCAGGCCCAGCACCGCACCCACCAGGGCGAGCGGGATGTTCGCCATGATCAGCAGCGCCAGGCGCGTGCTCTTGTAGCGGCTGAACAGCACCACGAACATCAGAACCGCCGACACGATGGACAGCAGGCCGACCAGGCGCGAGGCCTGTTCCTGCGCCTGAAACTGCCCCCCCAGGGTGATGAAGTAGCCCTCGGGCAGCTTGAGGTCGGCCACCACGGCGCGGATGTCAGTCACGATGTCCGACAACGCTCGGCCCTGGGCGTTGGCAGAAAGCACGATGCGCCGCTTGCCATCATCGCGACTGATCTGGTTGGGTCCGTCGCTGTCCTCGATGCTGGCGATCTTGGACAGGGGGATGCGGCCGGTCGGCGTCTCGATCAGGATTTGCGCCAACCCCTCGGCCGAGCGCGCGCTCTCTGGCAAGCGCATTACCAGCGCAAAGCGCCGGCCCTCCTCGACGATCTGAGTCAGCTTCTCGCCCTCCACCAAGGACTGCAGCGCGGCCAGCACCTGCGGCGTCGGCACGCCGTAGCGCGCGGCTGCAGCGTGGTCGATGCGCACCTTGATCTGCGGCGCCAGCACCTGCTTCTCGATCTCCAGATCGGCCAGGCCCGGCACCGCGGCCAAGCGCCCGCGCAGCACGTCGGCTTGGCCGCGCAGGGTGTCCAGATCCTCGCCAAAGATCTTGATGGCGATCTGCGAACGCACACCGGAGAGCATGTGGTCGATGCGGTGCGAGATCGGCTGGCCGATGGCGATGGCGGCCGGCAGGTTGATCAGACGGGCACGAATGTCCGCGTTGATCTCGTCCATGCTGCGCTGGATCTCGGCCTGCGGTTTGAGCCCCACATCAAGTTCGCTCACGTGCACACCTTCTGCGTGCTCGTCGAGTTCGGCGCGGCCGCTGCGGCGGCCCACATGGGTCACCTCGGGCACCTGCTTGATCAGCACTTCGGCCTGGCGCGCCAGCTTGGAGCTCTCGGCCAAGGTGACACCCGGGTTCAGGCGCAGGCCCACCAGCAGCGTGCCCTCGTTGAAGGGCGGCAGGAAGGTGGTGGCGAAGAAGGGCACGGCGGCAGCAGCCAGCAGCACCGTCACGGCGCCAGCCGCCAGCGCGGCGCGGGGACGTGCCAGGGTGGCCTGCAGGCCGCGCTCGTAGCGCCGCTTCAGCCAGGCCAGGAACTTGGTGTCGCCATGGTCCAGGGACTTCATGCGCGGCAGCAGGTAGAGGCTCAGCACCGGCGTCACCGTCACCGACACCACCAGACTGGCCAGGGTAGAGACGATGAAGGCGATGCCCAGCGGCACGAACAGCCGCCCCTCCATGCCCGGCAGCGCGAACAGGGGCACGAACACCAGCACGATGATGATGGTGGCGTACAGGATGGCCGAGCGCACTTCCATCGTGGCGCGGCCCACCAGCTCGCGCGGGTTCATGCGGTGATCATGGTGGCGGGCGCGATCCTCCTTGAGCCGGCGCATCACGTTCTCGATGCCGACCACCGCATCGTCCACCAGGCCGCCGATGGCGATGGCCAGGCCGCCCAGGGTCATGGTGTTGATCGACAGGCCGAAGTACTTGAACACCAGGGCGGTGATGAAGATCGACACCGGAATGGCCACCAGCGCAATCACCGTGGTGCGCAGATTGCCGAGGAAGACCAGCAGGATCAACGCCACAAAAATCGAAGCACCGATCAACTTGCCTTGCAGCGTGGTGATCGAGGCCTCGATGAAGCTGGCCTGCCGGAAGGTCACCCGGGGTTCGCTCATACCGCTGGGCAGGGAGCGCTTGAGATCGTCCAGCGCGGCTTCGATGCTGCGGGTCAGCGCGATGGTGTCGGCGGTCGGCTGCTTCTGGATGCCCAGGATCACGGCGGGCTGGCCTTCGAAGCCGGCGTCGCCGCGTTTGGGGGCCGCCGCAAAGCTCACCTCGGCCACCTGGCGCAGCAGGATGGGCTGACCCTCGCGGGCCGTGAGTGCCAGGTTCCTGAGGTCCTCCAGATTGGAGCTGCGCCCCAGATTGCGGATCAGCACCTCGCGGCCATTGAGCTCCAGAAAGCCACCCGAGCTGTTGGAGGAGTAACCCTTCAGGGCCTGTTCCAGCAGTTCGTGGCTGATGCCCAGCTCGGCCATGCGGGCCGTGTTGGGCTGCACCTGGAACTGCCGCACCTCGCCGCCGATCGGAATCACCTGGGCCACACCGGCGATGGCCATCAGGCGCGGACGCAGCACCCAATCGGCGTACTCGCGCACCGCCATGGCGGTGGTCTTTCCGGTGTCGACCGGGATCGCGATCTGCATGATCTCGCCCATGATGGAGCTGATCGGCCCCATCCGCGGCACCACGCCAACGGGGAGGGCCTCCTCCATGGCGCTGAGGCGCTCGGACACCATCTGGCGCGCCCTGAAGATGTCAGTGTTCCAGTCAAAGGTGACGTACAGAAAGGACAGGCCCGCGCTGGAGCTGGAGCGCACCGACTCCACGCCGGGCAGGCCGTTCATCGTCGTTTCGAGCGGGAAGGTGATGAGTTGCTCGACCTCCTCGGCGGCCATGCCGCCGGCCTCGGTCATCAAGGTGACGGTGGGCTTGTTGAGGTCGGGGAACACGTCGACCGGGGTGTGCGACAGGGTGAAGGCGCCATAGGCGACCAACACCACCGAGGCGATGAGGATGAGCAGCCGGTTGGCCAGGCTGCTGTCGAGAAGCCACTTGAACATCGATGACTCCTCAGCGGACCTGGTTGACCAGGGTCGCGCCCTCGGTCACCACGCGATCGCCCGCCTTCAGCCCGCGCGTGATGGCGAGCGTCGCGCCGTCCAGCGGCACGGCCGTCACCACCCGGGGCTCGAAGCGCTCGGCCGCGGACTTGACCCAGAGAATGGTCTGGTTGGCCGGGTTCTTAACCAAGGATGCCGCTGGCACGGCCATGCCGCTGAGCTGGCTGCGCGTTTGCACCACCACCTTGACCGGCTGGCCTATCGCCAAGTGCGCCAACGCCTTGGGGTCCTCCAGCTGGAAGGACAGCGGCAGCGCCTGTTCGCGCAGGCTGCGGCCCGCGCCGACAAAGCGCAGCTTCAGCTTGTCCGACCCGACCGGTAGATAGGCGGTTGCCACATCACCCGCCAGTGCGGCCTCAAAGCTCAAGGCCTCGACACGCAGGCGAGTCGGGTCCACCACCTCAAAGACCAGCTCACGCGCATCCAGCACCTGACCGGCGACGGCCCGGGCCGAGGCGATTACGCCGCTTATTGGTGCCACCAGGGCCTCTCGGCCGCCCAGGCCGCCGGCAATCGCCGCGCTGCGCGCCGCCAGGCTGGCCAATTCGCTCTCGGCCGCCTCGATCTCCTTGCGCGGCACGCTGTCGGCCAGCTCCTTCAAGCGAGCCAGGCGCTTGGCCGCCAAGCCCTGGGCGGCTCGCAGCTCAGCCAGCTGGGCGGTTTGGTTGGCACGCTCCAGGGTGTCGCTGGCGGGCAGCACATAGGCCAGGACTTCGCCCTTGCGCACAGCCTGACCCAAGCTCGGCAGGCCGCGCGGCCCGGCCTCCAAACGACCGGCTTGCAGGGCCTGCACCTTGCCGCCGGCGTTCGGATCCATCGCGATATGGCCGTTGAGTTCCAGCGCGCGCGGCAACTGCGCCGCCTCCACGGCCATGGTGCGCAGGCCGATCTGGCGCTGTGCCGGTTTGGGCAGGAACACGCTGCCATCGGGCAGGCGCTGCGGGCCATTGGCATTGACGGCGGCGGGCGCGTCACCATGGTCATGACCTTCGCCGGCCCAGGTGGCCGGGGCGAAGGCGCATGCCAGGGCCAAGGCCAGGATCGAGGCAGGGAGAGAACGCCGGCTCATGCGGCGCTCCCAAAGCGGGGCGATGCGCGGCGCAGGCGGCGCGTGCCAATGAACAAGACCGCCACGCCGGTCAGAGCCAGCGCGGTCCATCCGGCCACGCTCTTCCAGGCCAGGCCATGCGAAGCCTCGGTGTGGACATCGGCATGCAGGTCCAGCTCGCCGGCCAGCAGGTCGGCGTCGGCTTCGGTGCGCACCGTGGCGGTCACCGCCAGCTCCCCAGGCTTGAGCTCCTGAGCCAGATTCACTTCAAACTCGCCCTCGCCATGGGGCTCGGCCTTGAGCTTGACGCCGCCAATCTCCAGATCGAGCTCGGCCTTCTGGACCGGGGCATTGGTGGCGGCGTGGTCCAGATAGAGGCTGATCTGCTTGCCCTTCACCACGCCGACGAGCTCGAACAGGTCGGAGCTGGCGGTAAACCGAGGCCAGGCGGGTGCGGCGGCGGTGGCCGGCGCTTCATCATGGTCGTGGCCTTCGCCTGCCCAAGCGGGCTGAAGCGACGCAAGGCCGAGCAGCAAGGCGGCCAGCGCGGGCCAGATGTCATAACGGGGCATGGGGGAATTCCTGAATTCGTTGACGATTGGGTCGGTGGCTCGGCTGAATAAGCCTTGTGGGCCATGTGGGCCAGGGGCGCTGCGCGAACTCATTGCGGCAGCAGGCCCAAGGCCTGACGCAGGTTCGAGACGGCCTGATGCAGCGCGTTCTGGGCGCGCGCCTGCTGGCGCTCGGCTTCGAAGGCCTCCTGCTCAATGCGCAGCCGCGTCGGCAGGTCGGTCTCACCGAGCTGGAAGCTCTTCTCGAAGTGCGCTCGCGTTTCGCGGCTCGCCTGGGCGCGGCGCTCGGCCGCGCCCAGCGCGCTTTGGGCACTGGCCAGCCGGGCGCGCGCTCCCATCAGGGCCGCACGCAACTGCTGCCTCTCCTGAGCCAGCAATTGCTCGGCCTCGATCTGCTCGGCCCGCGCCGTGGCCTGCTTGGCCCGATGCGCACTCGGCGCGCCCAGCGGAAGGCGCACGCCGACAGTGACGGTCTGGCCGTAGGCCTCACCGAATGCGCCGCGGTCACGTGTGGTGCCGAGTACCAGCTCCGGGTTGGCGCGCTTCTGCACCTCGGCCAGCTCAAGCGCGCGTTGTGCGACCTGCGCACGCGCCGCCAACTCGGCCAGCGCCGGGTGGCCCGGCTCGGGCTCTTGGCTGGCTTCGGGCGGCTGCGCCTCTGCCAGGCCGGCCGTGGCCATCCGGCCCAGGGCTTCCGCGTCCACGCCCCAGCCCTGCAGGATCTGCACGGCTTGAAGAAGACCCTGTTCGGCCTGCGCCAGGTCCATCTCGGCCGCGGCTTCGGTGGATTGGGCTTGCAGCAGGTCCGTCTTGGCCAGGTCGCCGGCTTTGACACGCCGGCCAACGTCCTGCGACAGGCGCTGCGCCGCCTGCAGGCGCAGGCTGGCCAGGTCGCGATCGACCCGGGCCAGCTGTGCGGTCCACCAAGCGTCACGCACCAGCGCCGCGACGCGCCATTGGGCGGCCAGCAGGCGGCTGTCCAGCGCTTGCGCGGCGCTGTCGGCCAGCGCCTGGCTGCGGCCGCGCTCACCCGGCAACCACAGCGGCACGGAAACGCCGAGCTCCTGCTCGCGGGCACCGCCATTGCGGTTCCAGCGATCGGACTTCAGGCTGAGCTCCAGGCTGGGGGCATCGGCCGTCCACTTGCTCGCCAGGGCCTGCTGGGCGGCCGCAGCCTCGCGGCGTGCGGGTGCGGCCAAGGCTTCGGCATGCAGGGCCCAGGCCTTGTCGAACAGCGCCTTCATGGAACTGGGCGGAGGCGCGGTCTGCGCGCCTAGGGGGCCATGCAACAGGCCGAAGCCGGCGCACAGGGCCAGCGCCAACATGCGCTGACGCAACCCGGGAGGGGTCCGGGGTTTGGAATTCATGGAGTTCCTCGATCACATCGGAGGATTGGCCAAAGGCGCAGGCCAAAGGCACAGTCCGCAGGCGCTGCCCGCAGCGGGGCAGCCATCAAGGCGAGGTGGGGTTGGGGCTCAGCGCCGCAAGAACTCCGGCGCCCGAGCGCTCAAGGCCATGGCCTCGCCGCGGATCAGGCGAGGCGCTGCAGAGGGGGGCGGATCAGGCGCTCGGGCACGCCTTCGGTGACGGTTCGCCGGTACGGCGTTTGCGTGCCGTGATCCTTAACCGTCCTGGCCATACCAGCCGACTCGGCGACCATGGCGGTGGTGCCAGCATGACAGGCGCCGCAATCCGGGTCCGTGCCCAATGAATCGGTCGAATCGGACTCACTTGCGCCCAGCCGTCCATCGGACTGTCCGGCCTCCGCCGCGGCGTGGCCCTCATGCTCATGGACATGGTGGCCCAGATGCGAAGCACCGGCGCCCACTTCATGCCTGCAATAGGCGGCCGCCGCCGCCCAGGTCCACTGAAGGGACAGCAGCACAACGAGAACGACCAGTAGGACACGGCGCATGGCGGCGCAGTGTAGCCAGACCACTCCCGGGGCAAGCCTGTGGTTCATTGGCGCTGGGCAGGCATTCCGCGAGCGGCAGAGACCGGGGCGCCGCCGCGCACACGCGCCACATTGCTGTTCATCTGGTGGCGGATGTGTCGCTGGTAGATCCACCGCTTGATTCCGGTCAGATTGCTCCCATGCACGGCGTAGAAGGCGTCGGGGCTGTCGAACAGGCCGAAGTCTTGGTTGATGCCGTCGCGCTGGATGTAGGTGTCACTACCGCACCACTCCACCGGTGGGCGCTGCAGGTCCGGTGTGGCCACGCCGTAGCCACAGAAGGCGCCGCGGTGCTCGGCGAAGCGCTGCTGCAAGGCGGCTAGGTAGCTGCCGTCCAGGATGAAGCCCTCCAGCTGCAGCCAGCGACCCTCGGTCCAGACCTCGACCCAGCTATGGATGATGCGGCGCGGCGCCAGCCAGTAAGCCCAACCGGTGACAGCACCCCGCTGCAGGCGCTTGTCGATGGTGAAGCCCCTGAACCGGCAGGGCACGCCGAGCGCGCGCAGCAGCGCCATCAGAACCGTGCTCTTGGTATTGCACTGGCCATAACCATCACGCAGCACGGCCGAGGCCGGCAGGTCGTCGCTAACGTTGTAGCCAAAGGCCAGGTCGTCCTTCACGAAGCGATAGGCCGCGCCGATGCGCTCCGACTCGGGCAGTTCGCGCCAGCCCTGGGCCAGCGACTGGACCGACGGGCTATCGAAATCCAACAGCGGGGTCCGCGTCAGCCAGAGGGCGCGCTCGGCGGCCGTCGGTGCGACGGCTGGCGTCGGAGCAATGGTGATCATGACGATGCCTTGTCGCGCAGCAGGCGCAGCCCGTTGCCCACCACCAGCAGGCTGGCGCCCATGTCGGCAAAAACCGCCATCCACATCGAGGCGGTGCCGAACACCGCCAGCACCAGGAACACCGACTTGATGCCCAGGGCCAGTGCGATGTTCTGCCACAGCACGGCATGGGTGGCGCGCGAGAGCCGCACGGTCTCGGCGATGCGGCGCAGGTCATCGTTCATGACCACCACGTCGGCCGCTTCCATGGCGGTATCGGTGCCGGCGGCGCCCATGGCGATGCCGAGGTCGGACTGGGCGAGCGCCGGCGCGTCGTTGATGCCGTCGCCGGTCATGGCGGTCGGGCCGTGCTGGGCCTGCAAGGCCTTGATGGCCTCCAGCTTGTCCTGAGGCAACAGGTTGCCGCGGGCCGTGGCAATGCCCGCCTCATGGGCGATGGCGGTCGCGGTGGCCTGGTTGTCGCCAGTCAGCATGACCGGTGTGATGCCCAGGGCCATCAGTTCAGCCACCGCGGCGCGCGAAGTGGGCTTGATGGTGTCGGCCACGGCGAACAGAGCGATGGGGCCGGCGGCAGACGCCAGCAGACTGACCGTTCGCCCGGCTTCCTCGTGCTTGCGCAACACGGCCTCCAAGTCAGCCGAGCACTGGCCGCGCTCCTCGATCAAGCGGTGGTTACCCAGCACCCAGACCGTGCCGTCGATCTCGGCTTGGATGCCACGCCCGGCGATGGCCTTGAAACCCTGCGCCGCCCGGCTGCTGGGCGCCAGGCCGGCGGCAATGGCGCGCGACACCGGATGGTCGGAGTGCGCCGCCAGCACGGCCGCCATCTCCTCGGCCGCAGCGCGGTCGCCGGCGGCGTCGAGCAGCTGCCAATCGACCAGCTTGGGCTGGCCCGCTGTGACGGTGCCAGTCTTGTCGAGCGCAATGGCCTTGAGCTTGCGGGCGCCCTCCAGGTGGATGCCGCCCTTGATCAGGATGCCGCGCCGGGCTGCGGCGGTCAGGCCACTGACGATCGTCACCGGTGTCGAGATCACCAGCGCGCAGGGGCAGGCGATGACCAGCAGCACCAGTGCCTTGTAGATGCCCTGCAGCCAGGTCCAGTTCATCAACCAGGGCCCGAGCAGTGCGATGGCCAGGGCCATGGCGAATACCGCCGGGGTGTAGACCGCCGCAAAGCGCTCGACGAAGCCTTGCATCGGTGCACGCGAGGCCTGGGCCTCTTCCACCGCGTGGATGATGCGGGCCAAGGTTGAGTTGGATGCCAGGGCAGTGACGCGGAACTCAAACAGGCCCGTCTCATTGATGGTGCCGGCGAACACCGGATCGCCGGGGGCCTTGTCCACCGGAATGCTCTCGCCAGTGACCGGGGCCTGGTTGATGCTGGAGTGACCTTCGGTCAGCACGCCGTCCATGGGCACGCGCTCGCCCGGGCGCACACGCACCACGGCCTCCAGCTCGACCTCGGCAACCGGCTGCGCCCTCCAGCTGCCGTCCGCCTGCCGCACTTCCGCCTGTTCCGGGGCCAGCGCCAGCAAGCCTTTGATGGCATTGCGGGCGCGATCCACCGCGCGCGCTTCGATCGCCTCGGCGAGGGCGTAGAGCGCCATCACCATCGCCGCCTCGGGCCATTGGCCGATCGCAAAGGCGCCGGTCACCGCCACCGTCATCAGCGCATTGATGTTCAGGCGGCCTTGGCGGAGCGCGGCTAGGCCCTTCTGATAAACGTCGAAACCGGCCAGCCAGATGGCCGCCGCCGCAATGGCCAGGCCCAGGACCTGCCATGCCCGACCCTCAGGCGCGAAGTAGCCAACCCCTTCGGCGCCCAGCGCCAGCAACAGGGCCAAGCCCAGGCGCCACCCGCCGCTGGCTTGCGTGCCCGGGTCGTGCCCGTCGCCACTCGACTCCGGCTGCGCCATGTCCATCGGCTGCGGGTCAAAGCCCGCCTTGCGAATCGCGCCGAGGGCCAACGCCAGGCTCTCCTGCGGCGCGTCGAGCGCCAAGCAGCGCTGGCCCAGCTGAAAGCGCAGGCCGCGGATGCCGGGCACGTCGGCGAGTGCGCGCCGGATCTCGGCCTCTTCGACCATGCAGTCCATGGTCGGCACCCGAAAGCGCGCCCAGGTCTGCGTCTCGTGCGTGACGACGGCTGCGGCTTCAGGCTGTGCTTCGCAGGCACAACAGGCGCGACAGGACTCAGGCTGGGCAGCGGCGGCAGGGGACGGTTCGACGAGGCTCACGCGGGATTCCAGGACTGGGACGGGCGCATTGGGAACCCTGGAGTGGGTTCAGAGTCAAGCGCGAAAGCGAATTGTTCACCGCCGTCCTCGGCCGGCTCAATGGCACTTGAGTTCCAAGCCGCGTTGCGGCGGCAGGGACTCCTGGCCTCATGTGGCGAGCCGCGCGGCGGCTGCAAGCTTGGTCACCACTGCCACTCTATAAGCAGCCCCAAGCCGATCGGCACCTTGCGCCACCAGCCAAAATTCCAAGGTGCGGGAGCGCTATGAATTCGTGAGCGACAACGAGTTCATCGAGACCTTCGAGCTGGCTGCGCCCGGCAAGCCCTACCAGGCTTACAGCCGCAATCAGTGCCGGCGCGTGAGCAAGTAGCCGGCAACGCACAGACAGCGCCCAGTCGGCGCCGCGGTCGAACGCACTGCTGCGGCCCCGCCGCGCATCTGCTTGGCTGCAGCACAGGACTTCCGCCTCGACATAGCCCTCGCTGGGTCGCAAGCACTGCGGCGAACGCCTCACTTCTCGGCGAGGCCGTCGGCCGGAGAGTCTGTCGCCTGCTCCTCGTCACGCATCATGGTGCGCATCAGCTGCTCGACCTCTCTCAATGCTTCGGCGCTGACCCGCTCAGCTGAGGTTCGCAGGTCCTGGGTGAACACCACCATCTCGCGGCGCTCGGCCGGGTTCAGGTAGACCCAGTGCTTGCACACCAGGTCGATGGCCTGGAACAGGTCCTTGGCCACGCTGCGCAGCTCAGGCAGCTTCTCCAGATAGGGTTGGAGCTCCAGATACGACTCGCGTGCCAGCCGTCTCAGCTCCGGAGCTGCAGTGAGTTCGGCCTTCACCATGAGAAGGACGGAAGCCACCAGCGCGTCAAAGTCATCAATACAGCTGAGCTGGGTGGCGATGTCAAAGTCAAAGCGCCGAAAGCGCGGCACCGGCTCACCGCGACGCGGCTTGCCGACGAACAGCAACTTCACCACGTCTGGGGCTAGGGTATAGAGCTGCGCATCGATCCAGCTGACCTCGACGCGCTCGCGTCGCAGGATGGGCCACAGCGCAGAGTCGAAGTAGCGCGCCGTGCCCGGGTACGTCGCTTCGGCCAGGTCGACCGCATAGACCTTGCCCACCCTGCGTTCGGGCACGCGCTCTCCCTGCTCATAGCCCTCCCACTTGCCCGAGCGCTGCAGCCGATTCTTGTAGCGGCGCACCCGCTCTGGCTCTAGCTTCACCTCCACCGCGTAGCCCGTGGGGAGCCCTGATATGGCCTTGACGGCGGCAAGCCAGACCCTTGTGCGCAACCGATCCATGGGGTGGCGGCGTGGACGTCCCGGTCGTGGCTGCTTCGGCGGCTGGGGCATCTCCGTAGAGTACAGAAACTCCGAATATCTGTGCGCGTGGCCAGATGCGTGACGAGCGAGAACACTGCGTGACCGCCAGCCTCCGGTCCCTACCTGCCACGCGATGTCGCTCCCACCTGACGATCTCGAACGCTTGCGCGGCACCCTGCGCGAGGAGATGGAGCGCATGCACGGTCCCCTGCTGGGCGGCAGCACCTTGGTGGTCGCCCTGGGCCTGACCAACGCAGCAGCCCTGCGTCAGGCGCGCCGGCGTGGTCACGTCGCCGTGGCCCTGTTCACCTTGCCGAAACGGCGCGGCTACTTCGCGCTCACCCGTGACGTGGCCGATTGGCTGGCCCAGGCCCGCCACGGACTCACTCCCGGCAGCCCACCCCAGAAAGGAGGCCCAGACCCGCAGCCATCCCCCTGACTCTGATCGCCACCCAGAAACGCAAAAGCCCGAGGGTGCAACCTCGGGCCTTGTGCGTCAGCTCTAGAGCCAATCGAACCAAAACAGTCGATGGGCAGTATGGGTTGCATGCCCCCAGGCGTCAAGCCTGCGCGGGCAGCTGGG
>JBDHSJ010000103.1:0-13493 GCA_039808065.1 Burkholderiaceae bacterium
CCCAAGGTGCTGCCGGCACCGGCGGTGCTGATCCTGCACGGCTCCTCGGGCGTGGATTCGCGCACCGCCCGCTATGCCGACCGGCTGCGCGAGGCCGGCTTCGTCACGCTGGAGGCGGACATCTGGCAGGCCATGGGCGTCAGCGCCAGCAACCGGCCGCGCACCGTGCACGAGACCATGCCCTCCGTCTGGGGCGCGCTGCGCTACCTGAGCGGCCGGCCCGAGGTGCGCGCCGACCGCATCGGCGTGCTGGGCTTTTCCTGGGGCGGGGTGCAGACGATGCTGGCCGCGCGCACCGCGCCGCAGCCCGGCGAGCCGCGCTTCGCGGCCTTTCGCGCCATGTATCCGCTGTGCTGGGCCTACAACCGCGTGCCCGGCTACGAGCTGAACCAGGTGCATGGCCCGCTGCAAATCGGCATCGGCGAGAAGGACGATTACGACGAGGGCAGCGCCGCCTGCCAGGCCCTGGCCCTGCGCCTGGACAGCTCGGGTCAGCAGGTGCAGGTGCAGGCCTATGCCAACGCCTTCCACGGCTTCGAGCGCCTGGAGCCCGAGGTGGTGGTGAACGACCCCTACAGCCACTTCGGGCGCGGCGGCACGGTCACGCTGAAGCCCAATCCTGGCCAGGGCGCGCGTGCCATCGGCGATGCGCTGAACTTCTTCGAGCGCCGCCTCGGCCGGCCCTAGAGCGGCCGCAGCAGCAGCAAGGTGCTGAGCGCCGCCGCCAGCTGACGCTTTCCGGCGTCGAGCCCGGCGGCGAGCCAGACCCGGCCCTGGCCCATGCCTTGCACGGCCACGGCGGCCAGGGCCCGGCCGTCCGACTCCAGCACATAGCCCAGCGCCAGGCGCTGCGCGCGGCCGTTGCCGGGCTGGGCCCGGCCGAACAAGGGGCGCAGCTCGATACGCTGGCCATCTTCGCTCTCGGCCCAGCCGAGCTGCGGCGGCAGGGGGCCGACGAGCAGCGGTGCGTCGCCCAACACCACCCGCCAAGCCGGCGCCGCCCCTTCGGGCAGCAGTGTGCCGGTGAAGGGCGTCTCGACTTCGCGCCCCTGGCGGCCGCGCAGGCGGGCGCCGAACAGCTCCCAGGTCCACTCGCGCAGCTCGCGCTCCTGGGCCTGGAAGCCGGACACCGCCAGCGGCGCCATGTCCGGCGCCTCCTGCAGGAAGCGCAGGCTCTGGCGGGCCTGCTCGCGGCGGCTCTCGAAGCGGGTGTGCAGCACGCCGATGTCGAAGCGGCTGCAGCCCTGTGGGCAGGGGCGCCGCTGCACGTCCGCCCGCGCGGCGCGCCCGCTGGTTTGGAACTCGCCGAAGCGCAGCGGCTGCCGGTCCGGTAGCCAGCCCTGCCGGCCGCTGACGTCCAACGGTGTGGCCTGTGCCAGCTCGGGTGGCAGTTCGGCTTGCAGGGGCACGCTGCTGCAGGCGGCCAGGCCCAGGGCCACGGCCAAGGCGGTACCGAGGGCGAGGCGGCGGGTGATGCGGTGTTGCGGGCTCATCATGGGCCGGATTGTGCGGAGCCCGCCCCTGCCGCCGGCCCCTTCATCTGGGTGTTTGAAGCGCGCCTGGGCGACCTCATTCCACCCGTGTCGCTGCCGTCGCGCGCCAGCGGTCCAGGTAGTGCAGCAGCAGACGCTCGGTGGTGCCGTCGGCCTCGTAGGCACGCAGGCGTTCGGACACGGCCTCCAGCAACGCCACGCAGGGCGAGCGGCGCACGAAGCCGTGGTGCACCGAGCCCTGGTTGACCATCGGGCTCAGGGGCTCGGCCTGGGCTTCGAGCCCCTTGCCGGCCAGATAGGCACGGCCCGGGAAGTAGCCGGTCACCAGATAGTCACCATGCCGGCGCAACAGGTTGGCGAAGCCGTCCTCCATGCTGTGGCTGGTGAGTACCCTCAGGCGACCGCGCAGGAACTCGTCGAAGCCCTCGCCGAAACGGTCGCCCCGCGCCACCAGGCCGGTGCGACCGATCAGGTCGTCCCAGCCGCGGTAGGCGAAGCGCTGGTCGCTGCGCACGAACACCGCCATGGGGTTGCTGGAGAAACGCGCCGGCGTGAAGGCCAGAAAGGCCTCGCGCTCGGGCGTGATCTTCAGTGCGACGAGCAGGTCCAGCTGACCCTCTTCAGCCGCGCGCAGCACGCGGTTCCAGGGGCCGAGGTAGCGGGGTTCGGCGCGCACGCCCAGCTCCTTGAAGATGCGCTCGGTGAGCTCGATGCTGGCCCCCACCAGCTGGCCGCGTTCGGACCAATGGAAGGGCGGGTAGTTCGGGTTGGCCGAGAACACCAACTGGGTGCAACCCGTTCCATGGGCCGGGCCGATGCACAGGGCGAGCAGCAGGGCCTTGAGCTTCATGACGATCACTCCGAGAGGCCGTGCGCACGCTTCTTCTTGTGGACACTGCCGGCCGCCTGCTCCCTCTGCCATCATCGCGCGGACCCGCCTTGCCGGAGGAGCCTTCGATGCGCCTGTTGTTTGCCGCCCTCGCCCTGACCCTGAGCGGGGCCAGCTTGGCTGCCACCTGCACGGAGGCCGCCTTTGTCGACACCATCGCCGAGTCGGCCTGGGTGAACCTCGACCTCACCCCGACGCAAGGCACACGCGGCGTGCGCGACGCGCTGCGCCAGGCGCAGAGCCAGCACCCCGCGCAGCCGGTGCGCATCCGCCTGGCGCCGGGCGCCTATGCCGACAACCTGGGTGGCGAAATCTTCGCCCAGCGCCTGCTGCGCACGGCCGCCAACCCGATCTGGCTGCAGGCGACCGACCCGCGCCCCAACGCCACCGTGCTGGGCCAGGGTCTCAATCTGCTCGGCGTCTCCTACCTGGCCATCGAGGGCCTGACCATCGGCCCCGAGACCGTGGGCGCCTGGAACGGCAGTGCGCACGCCGACCCCCAGCCGCTGCAGGCGGCGGCCGGCATCCATGTGGCGGGCGCGGCGAAGAACGGCCGCGCCAATGCCAACCAGGGCGGCGTGCTGAACCCGGCGGTGTACGGCCAGTTCGAGCCCTCGCACCACATCCTGGTGCGGCGCGTGACGATCCAGAACCTGTTCGGCCGTGATGAGCGCGATGGCGAGACCAGCGAGAGCCAGAACATGGACGGCATGAAGTTCAACCAGGTCACCGACCTGTGGGTGCTGGACAGCAGCGTGCGCCAGACCACACGGCATGGCATCGACAACGTCGGCGTGCACCGCGCCGCCTTCTGCCGCAACGTCGTGGCACAGAGTGGCGGCGGGCTCGGCATCGAGGCCAAGGGCGGCTCGGTGGACGTGCTCTACGAAAGCAACACGTTCTACCGCGTGCGCCGCGTCGAGCTGGGTGGCGAGGACACCGACGCCACCTACTACTTCAGCGCCGATGGCCGCTGGGACTACGAGGCTCTGCGCACTGTGGCGCGCAACAACCTGATCGTCGACGCGCGCGAGGCTGCGATGGAGTTCAGCGGCTGCCAGGACTGCGTGGCGGTGGGCAACAGCGTCGTCTTCACGGCCGGCTACCAGGCGCCCAGCGCGGGCGGCGAGGTGTTTGGCGGTGATGCCCTCCGCGCCCACGACAGCCGCGTGCTGGCCGCACCGGACGGCGCCGGCAGCGACTGCCAGACCTGGGACGAGAGCGCACAGGACTATGTGACCGTCGACCCCTGCTGGGGCGTGGGTGCCAACGCCCCGGCGCCCATCAACCGCGTGCTGCGCAACGCCAATCCCACCGTCGTCAACAACCTCTTCAGCGCCGAGGGTGGCAGCTTCGGCCGCGGTGGTGGCGCCGTGGTGCCCTGCCCGCTGAACGCGAGCGGTGGCAACGCCCCCATCAGCTTCAACGCCAACTACTGGTGGAACGGCGGCCAGGCGCTGCCGGTGGCGACCTGCTCGCCGCTCAGCGAAGGCGCCGCCTCGCGCTTCCCGGGCGGCAGCGCGCCCATCGTGGGCGGCGCGCTGGATGCCAGCAGCACGGCACGCCTCACGGCCAGCATCCTCGACGCCCTGGCGCCGCGCGCCGGCAGCCCGCTGCTGGGCATGGCCATCGCCCACCCCAGCCAGGCTGCCTATGACCGCCTGGGCGCGCCGCGTGGCAATGCCGTTGGGGCCTTGGTGAACGTGGACGCACGCGCCGACCGCGTGTTCAGCTTCGCCGAGCGCTTTTACCCGCAGTTCTTCCCGGGCCACGTGCCGAGCACGGTGCTGAGCGGCTACTACGTCCGCCACTACCCGGCGGCGCAGAACTACATCGGCGCCGCGAACGGCCGGCTCTACCTGCTGGGCCCCTCGCTCACCGGCGGGCAGGTGCAGGACTACGGCGCATTGGACGGCTGGATGGCGACCGTGCGCGCAGCGGGTCACTGAGCACAGGCCGTGGCCCGAGCACCCAAACCGCTGCCCCTGCGCGCGCAGGACCTGCCGGGCCTGAGCCGCCTGCTGACCGAGGCCACGCTGGGCGTGACCGACATCGTCGAATCCATGCACGCGCGCATCGCCTCGCCCCCGCTGCTGCCGGCCGGTCCGGGCGGTCGCACCCGCGGCATCACCGGCCAGGTCTACCGCGCGGTGCGGGGCGTCACCCGCGGTGTGGGCCAGGGCCTGGACCTCTTGCTGACCCGCCTGCCGGCCGCGCCCGGCCCCGAGCTGCAGCCGCCGCGCGAGGCCTGGCTGGCCGCGCTGAACGGCGTGCTGGGCGACCATCTGCAGCGCAGCGCCAACCCGCTGGCCATCCCCATGCGCCTGCGTGCCGCCGGCCAGAGCGCGCGCAGCCTGCCCGACGAGCTGCCGCTGCAGCCGGGCGCAGGCCTGCTGCTGCTGGTGCACGGCCTTTGCATGAACGACCTGCAATGGCAGCAAGGCGGGCAGGACCACGGCGCCCAGCTCGCCCAGGCCCTGGGCCTGCAGCCGCTCTACCTGCACTACAACACTGGCCTGCCGATCGCGGTCAATGCGCGCGAGCTGGCTGCGCTGCTGGCCCGCTTGGAAGAACGCGCGCAGGCGCCGCGCCTTGTGCTGCTGGGCCACAGCATGGGCGGCCTGGTGCTGCGCAGCGCCCTGCACCAGGCCCAGGGCGCGGCCTGGACGCGCTCCGTCAGCCACCTGCTCTGCCTGGGCAGCCCGCACCTGGGGGCGCCGCTGGAGCGCGCCGGCCGCGGGGTGGATCTGCTGCTCGGCGCCGCCCCCTATGCCGCCCCGCTGGCGCGGCTGGGCAAGATCCGCAGCGCCGGCATCACCGACCTGCGCCACGGCCGCCTGCTCGACAGCAGCCCGGTGGACCGCGCCCCGCGCGCCGCCGTGCCCCTGCCGGCCGGCGTGGCCTGCCACGCGCTGGCCGGCACCCTGGGCGCGCGTGCCGCCGCCAAAACCCGGCTGCTGGGCGATGGCCTGGTGCCCTTGAACAGCGCGCTGGGCCTGCATCGCAACCCGGCGCTGTGCCTGAACTTCCCGGCCGCCCACCAGCATGTGTTCGAAGGCCTGGGCCATATCGAGCTGCTGGGCAGCGCGGCGGTGGGGCAGCGTCTGGTGGACATCGTTCAGTCCACGGGCACCAGCCGATAGCCGTCGCGCGGGAAGTGCACATGCAGTCGGCCCAGGCCGGGCTCATCGCGCGCCAGCACCCAGCGCGTGGGCGTGGCGGCCACCAGCAGGCCTTCGCTGCGGTCTTGTGCGTAGTCCGCCGGCCCGATGGCGACGCGCCGCCCGAGCTCGGCTGCGCCGCGGCTGTCGGGCGGCAGGCGGCGTGGCCGGCTGCGGCGCGCCCAGTCCAGCGCCACCTCTCCCTCCATCGGCTCGGCCTGGCCGTGGCCGAAGGCACGCAGGCGGGCCAGCCAGGCCAGCACCTGCGGATGCGCGTCCAGCGCGCGCGAGCGCGCCAGCTCGTGCAGGAACCACAGGCCGTGATAGGCCGAGAAGTCGGCATGGCCGGGCTGCTTGCCGAACAGGAAGTCCTGCGCCTGCAGCCGCTCACCCAGCTGCTGCAACTGCTCGCGCAGCAGCTGGCGCGGCCGCAGCAGAGCCACGCGGCCGCCCCGGCTGGCCTGGCGGCCGATCTGGGCGCGGTCCCAGGCAAAACGGGCCAGATCGGGCAGGGACATCGAGCGCAGCACACGCTGGCCCATGGCCAGGGTGTTGGCGCTCAGGGTGCAGGCCAGGAAGACCTCGCCGTCGCTGCGCGCCGCGAAGGCCTGCTCGGCCGCGCTGCAGCGCTCCAGCGCCAGGCGCGGCTTGCGCGCGCGGCGGGCGATCTCGGTGGCGATGCAGCGGCTGTCGCAGAACACATCGGCGCCGATCTGCGCCACCGGGATCTTGCGGTAGCCGCCGGCCAACTGCTGCAACAGCGGCCGCGGCGGCATCTCGCGCACCGTCACCGACTGCCAGGGAATGCCGGAAAAGCCCAGCATGGCGCGGATCTTCTCGGAGAAGGGCGAGAGCGGGTAATGGAACAGGATCAAGGGCTTGTGCTCGGCCATGCCGCCCTCCTTGATGGATAGTGGGCCGACTATGCACAACGCCCCGCCCCGCCCGCTGCAGCGCCTTTTCCTGCTGCCCGACGCCCAGGCGCAGTGCCCGGCCGTGCAGGCCTGGCTGCAAGCCTGCCCCGGTGAGCTGGGCGAGCTGGCGCGCCAGCAATTCGCCCGGCTGCGCGCCTGCGGTGCCGACGTCACCGAGCTGCTGCACGACGGCCACCCGACCGCCTGCGTCGGGGGCGCGGCCTTCGCGTACGTCAATGCCTTCCGCTCCCATGTGAACCTGGGCTTCTTCCACGGCACGGCCCTGCACGACCCGGCCGGCCTGCTCGAAGGCAGCGGGCGCTGCATGCGCCATGTGAAGCTGCGCCCGCAGGCCCCGGTGGACGCACAGCCCCTGGCCGCGCTGATTGCCGCGGCCTACCGCGACATCTGCCAGCGTTTGGCTGATCGCTGAGCGCGCGCCCGCGCGCCGCGCTGCCATAGTCCCAGCCCATGTTCGACAGTCTTCAGCAGGCCAAGGCGCTGGTCATCGACGCCAACCACAACGCGCGCATGCTGATCGTGGCGCATCTGCGCGAGCTCGGCGTGGGCACGGTGCGGGCGGTGACGCGCAGCCGCGAGGCCCGCTTGGCGCTGGAGGCCACCTCGTACGACATCGTGGTCTGCGACAACGACTTCGGCGAGGACGAGGAAAGCGGCCAGGCCCTGCTGGATGAATTGCGCCGCGAGCATGTGCTGCCGCAGTCCACCGTCTTCATCATGGTGACGACGGACGCCAGCTACGCCGCCGTGGCCGGGGCGGCCGAGGCGGCGCTGGATGTCTACCTGCTCAAGCCCTACACCCTGGCCGGCTTTTCCGAGCGCCTGCAGCAGGCGCGCCACCGCAAGCAGGTGTTGAAGCCGGTCTTCGAGGCCATGGAGGCCGAGGACTACGAACGTGCCTGCGAGCTCTGCCTGCAGCGTTTCGCCAAGCGCGGCGAGTACTTCCTGTCGGCCGCGCGCATCGGCGCCGAGCTGCTGCTGCGCCAGCAGCGCGACGCCGAGGCGCGCGAGCTCTACCAGGCCATCATCGAGGCGCGCACCGTGCCCTGGGCCAAGCTCGGGGTGGCGCGCGCCGAGTACGCCGCCGGCCAGCTGCAGCAGGCGCGCCAGACCCTGGAGCTGCTGGTGGGCGAGATGCCCGATTACGCCGATGGCTGGGACGTGCTGGGCCGCGTGCAGATGGACGAAGGCCATCTCGACGAAGCCCTGCGCACCTACCAGCAGGCGCTGTCGCTCACCCCCGGCTGCCTGCTGCGCGCCCAGCGTGCCGGCACCCTGGCCTTCTACGCCGGCCACCGTGCCGAGGCCACGCGCCTGCTGGAGGGCGCGGCCGCCAGTGGGCTGCGCTCACGCCTGTTCGATTACTTCAGCCTGGTGCTGCTGGCCCTGATCCATTTCGATGAAGGCGAGGCCAAGAAGCTGCGCCAGCTGCTGGAGACCTTCGACCACCTGCTGTTCCAGCACCCCGACTCCCCGCGCCTGACCCGCCAGCGCTGGGCCGTGCAGGCCCTGCTGGCCCTGCAGGGCGGCAAGCTGCAGGCGGCGCAGGCGCTGGCCCAGCGCCTGGCGCGTGCGCTGGAGCAACCCGATGCCGACCTGGAGGCCGGCTGCCTGGTCATCGCCCTGTGGCGGCGCGTGCAGGACGCCGGCGGTCCGCTGGCCGACGCCGAGGCCGTGTTCCGGCGCCTGGCCCTGCGCTACTGCGTCAACAAGGCCAGTACCGAGGTGCTGGTGGCCATGGCCGAGGGCGAGACCGCGGTGGCGGATCTGCTGCGCGGTGGCCATGACCGGGTGTTCGAGATCGCCGAGCAGGCGCTGACCCTGTCGCTGCGCGGCAAGCCCGAGCAGGCGGTGCACCTGCTGTCCGAGCAGGGCGAGAGCACGCGCAATGCCAAGCTGATCGACATGGCCATGTCGGTGCTGCGCCGCCACGCCGCCAAGATCGGCCAGCGTCAGGCGCTGGAGGAACTGGTGCGCGATCTGCAGGCCCGCTGGGTGCTGCCCATCAGTGGCAGCCTGGCGCGCGCCAAAGCCGGCAAGGCCCTGGCCGTGCCGGCCACCACGCGCGGGCCGGCGATCGAGAACACCATCGTCTGAGCGTTCAGCGCCCGGCGCGCTCGCGCAGCGTGCGCAGCTCGGCCTGCAGCAGGCGCTCGCGCAGGTCCTGGCCTTGCAGGCTGAGCAGGGTGACGATGCCGTGGATCGTCAGACCCAGGCCCCAGCCCCAGAGCGGGAAGATCTGCCAGTCGGCCCCGCCCCGCAGCAGGTTCAGCAGGTACAGGCCGCTGTTGACCAGCACGAACACCAGCAGATGGGTCAGAAAGCCCATCTTCTGTTCGACGCGCTTCTTGGCCAGGCGTTGCAGGTCGTCGGCGTTCAGGTCGGTGTGCATGGCGGGTTCCGTGTGGGGGGGTTGGGTGGTGAGGCGTGCATGGTGCAAAGCCGCGCTCGTCCATCCCAGGGCCCTGCGATGAACGAGCGCCTGCGCCGCTGAATGGCGGCACGGTGGCGCGAACGGCCACCATTCAGGCGCCAATTTCTGCAGGCCAGTCGGCCCGCGGCACCTTCTGTCCGGCTCCCACCGGGCGGGCGTCCGGCTTGACTATGCTGCGCGACCTTCCAACCCCTAGAGGCCTTCATGTCCCTTGCATCTGCTGTCATTCGTCGTGCCCCCTTCCTGCTCAGCGCCCTGGCGCTGGCCGCCACCCTGCCCGCCACCGCGGCGTCGATCACGGTGGGCGACACCCCGCTGATTCCGCGGGCGGCGCTGTTCGGCAACCCCGTCAAGGCGGGCGCGCAGCTGAGCCCGAACGGCAAGTGGCTGTCGTGGATGGCGCCGGTGAATGGCGTGATGAACGTCTGGGTGGCGCCGGCCGCCAAGCCCGAGGCCGCCAAGCCCGTCACCGAGTCGAAGGACCGCCCCATCCCCGGCCATTTCTGGAGTGGCAACGGCGAGCAGATCCTGTTCGTGCAGGACAAGGCCGGCGATGAGAACTTCCGCCTCTACGGGGTGGACGTCAGCAGCGGCCAGCAGCGCGACTACACCCCCTTCGAGAAGGTGCGCGTGCGCATGCTGGGCGGCTCGCGCAAGCGCCTGGATGAGGTGCTGGTCGGCATCAACAACCGCGACCCGCGCTGGCATGACGTGCACCTGCTGAACCTCAAGACCGGCGAACTCAAGCTGGTGATGCAGGCCGACGGCGTGGCCGGCTTCGTGGCCGATGACGACCTGAACCTGCGCCTGGCCGCCAAGCCCAATGCCGCCGGCGGCATGGACTTCTTCAAGGTGGACGGCAACGCCCTTGCCGAGAAGCCGATGCTCAGCACCAACCTGGAAGACAACGCCACCAGCCCGCTCGGCTTCACCGCCGACGGCAAGACCCTGTACTGGATGGACTCGCGTGACGGCGACACCACCGCCGTGTTCGCAGAGGACATGGCCAGCGGCCAGCGCAAGTTGATCGCCCGCGATGCCCGTGCCGACCTGGGCGACACCCTGCGCCACCCGGTGACCGGCGAGGTCCAGGCCTACGCGGTGAACTACCTCACCAACGAGTGGCAGTTCCTCGACAAGAGCCTGAAGGCCGATTTCGACTGGCTGCAGAAGCAACTGGGCAAGGGCGAGGTCTTTGTCGCCAGCCGCACCCATGCCGATGACAAGTGGATCGTCGGCATCGACCCCGTCTCCAAGGTGGCCGCCACCTATCTGTACGACCGCAAGGCCAAGAAGCTGAGCGCGCTCTACATCGCCCGCCCTGAGCTGCAGAACGCGCCGCTGCAGCCCATGCACGCGGTGGAGATCAAGGCCCGCGACGGCCTGACCCTGCCCAGCTACCTGACGCTGCCGGCCGGCGCCGACACGAATGGCGACGGCAAGGCCGACAAGGCCACGCCGCTGGTGCTGCTGGTGCACGGCGGCCCCTGGGCGCGTGACGACTACGGCTACAACGGCACCCACCAGTGGCTGGCCAACCGCGGCTACTCGGTGCTGTCAGTGAACTTCCGCGCTTCCACCGGCTTCGGCAAGAAGTTCCTCAACGCCGGCAACAAGCAGTGGGGTCTGGCCATGCACAACGACCTGCTCGACGCCGTCGACTGGGCCGTCCAGCAGGGTGTGACGAGCAAGGACAAGGTCGCCATCATGGGCGGCAGCTATGGCGGCTACGCCGCGCTGGCCGGCGTGGCCTTCACGCCCACCACCTTCGCCTGCGCGGTGGATATCGTCGGCCCCTCCAACCTGGAGACCCTGCTGGCCACCATCCCGCCCTACTGGGAAGCCGGCAAGAAGCAGATGTACAGCCGCATGGGCGACCCGACGACCGAGGAAGGCAAGGCCATCCTGCGTGCCGCCTCGCCGCTCTACAAGGCCGACCAGATCGTGCGCCCGCTGCTGATTGGCCAGGGCGCCAACGACCCACGCGTCAAGCAGGCCGAAAGCGACCAGATCGTTGCGGCCATGCAGGCCAAGAACATCCCGGTCAGCTACGTGCTCTACCCGGACGAGGGCCATGGCTTCCGCAAGCCCAACAACCGCATCGGCTTCAACGCCATTGCCGAGGCCTTCCTGGGCAACTGCCTGGGTGGCCGCGTGGAGCCCCTGGGCGAGACCGTGCGCCAGAGCACCGCGCAGATCGTGCAGGGCGCCGAGCATGTGCCGGGCCTGAAGGAAGCGGCGGCGAAGAACTGAGCGGCGAACCACCCGCTGCAAGGAGGCCCTGCGGGGCCTTTTTGCTTGGGTGGGCAGAAGGCGGCCCAAGCCGGGTCAGCGTCGGGCCGGTCTGGGCTCCGCCAGCAGGCCGTCCAGGCTGCGCTGGCGGAAGCGGTACAGGCCATGGGCGTAGCCCTGGTATTGCGGGCTGTCCAGCCGGCTGATCGACATCAGCAGGCGCGAGCGACCCTCCACCTGGACGGCGGTCTGGCGGCCTTGCAGCAGCAGGCCGGCCAGGTCCAGGCGGCTGTCGTCGGCACGGATCGCCCATTCGCCGCTGAGCTGGCTGGCGGTGGCCGTCACCACCGAGCGAAGGCTGTGCAGGGCCGTACCCGTGGACTCGATGCGCACCCGCTGCAGGGTCAGCACGGAATCCTCGACCACCAGCTCGTGCGCCTGCAGGTCCTGCAGTTGCACGCCGGTGCACGCCTTGATGTGCACGCGCCGGTAGCTGCCGCGGTAGAGCGTGCCGGTCTGCTTGTGGCACTGCAGATCGGGCAGTGCGGCCGCGGAGGGCTGCGGCGCGCCGGGTGTCGGCCAGGGCTCAGCCAGGGCCTGCATCAGCAAGCGGTTCAGGGCCTCGGGTTGCTCGGTCATGGGCACATGGGCTGCTTCCGGCAAGGTCAGCAGCCGTGCCTGCGGCAGGGTGGCGCGCAGGGCCTGGCCGGTGCGCAGCGGGGCCACGCGGTCGCGCTCGCCCCAGATCAGGGTGGTGGGGCGCGGCATCTGGTGAGCGGCGGTGCTGAAGTCTTCTTCCATCAGCGCCAGGGCGGCGTTCAGATTGGGCTGATCCTTCAAGAGCAGGCGCCAGGCACTTTCATGGGTGCTGAGCCAGGCCGTGGGGTCGGCGCCCAGTCCGCCCAACTCCACCAAGCTGTCGCCGAGGTCCTTGGCCTGATGGGCCAGGCGGCGCAGCAGGCGCGGCGCGCCCTCCAGCTCGTGCGGCAGCGTCGTCGGGGTCTTCAGAAAGCTGCTGCGCTCCAGGATGCCGGCGGCGTCGATCAGCACCAGCTGCGTCACCTGCTCCGGGTGCATGGCCGCATGGCGCAGCGCCACGGCGCCGCCCATCGAGTGCCCGACCACGGTACCGGCCCCCAGGCCCAGCTCGGTGTTCAGCCAGGCCAGCAGGCGCGCGAAGTTCGTTGGCGAGTAGCGACCGCGGCCGGGCTCGGAGTGGCCGAAGCCCGGCAGGTCCAGGGCCACCACGCGGTGGCGTGCGGCCAGCGGCTCGATCTGGCCGAGCCAGTCACGCCAGCCGTTCTGGCCCAGGCCATGCACCAGCAGCAGGGGCGGCGCCTGCGGGTCACCGGCTTCCAGCACCAGGATGCGGCTGTCGAACACCGGCTCGGCCAGGCGGCGAAAGCGCCAGTGCGCGGGGTACGGGCTGGCATCGAAGCCCTGGGCCTGGCCGGGCAGGCTGAAGCGCAGCGGCGCCTCGGCGGCCTGGGCCGTGCCGAGCGCCAGCAGCAGGGGCAGCTGGCACAGCAATCGAAGGAACATGAAGCGGCGCGGTGCCATCAAGGGGCGCGGAGTGTAGGCAGGGCCGCGGCCAGAATGGCCCGATGCACTGCTGGCACGACGACACCCACGACCTGCGCACCCTGGCGGCGCTGCGCGCCCTCTACCCCGAACCCCAGCGCCCGGCCGCCGCGGCCACGCTGGACAAGGAGTGCGACCACATCCACCCGCTGTACCAGCGCTTCATCGAGGCCGCGCCCTGGTGCGTGCTGGCCACGCGCAATGCGTCCAGCGGCGCGCTGGATCTCTCGCCCCGCGGGGATGCCGGCGATGCGCGTCTGGTCGAGGTCGTGGACGAGGGTCGCACCCTGCTGCTGCCCGACCGGCGTGGCAACAACCGCATCGACAGCCTGCGCAACCTCGCCGCCGACCCCGCCATCGGCCTGCTCTTCCTGATTCCCGGCGTGGGCGAGGCCATCCGCGTGCAGGGCCGCGCCCGCATCAGCGCGCAGCCGCAGCTGTGTGAACGCTTCGCCGCTGGCGACAAGCTGCCGCGCAGCGTGCTGGTGATCGCCGTGCACAAGGTCTTCTTCCAATGCGCGCGCGCCGCCAAGCGCGGTGGGCTGTGGGACCCGGCCGCACACATTGATCGTGCCAGCCTGCCCTCCACCGGCAGCCTGATCGCCGCCTTCAGCGCCGGCTTCGATGCCGCAGGCTATGACGGCGCGCTCGAGGAGCGCCAGCGCCAGACCCTGTACTGAGGGGTCGCGGTCCGGTGCGGCGCGCCTACGATGCGCCGCTTCACAGGGCCGGGGGAGGCAAGACCGTGCAGACCGTCGTCATCGCCAA
>JBDHSJ010000104.1:0-13484 GCA_039808065.1 Burkholderiaceae bacterium
CACGCACCAGCGCAGGTAGAGCCCCACCCAATACAGCCGGTCTTCCAGCAGGGCCTGAATGGCCAGGCTCTGCGCCTGCTGGGCCGGGCTCAGGTGCGCGTCGCGCAGGGCGCGCGGGTCGTGCGCCTGCAAGTGGGTCACGATGGCCGCGGAATCCGGGATCAAGCGCCCCTCGATCTCCGCCACCGGCAGTTTGGCCTTGGGCATCACCTTGCGGCCGCCGGTGCGACCTTCGTAGGGGATGCCGGACAGGCGCAGCCAGGTCTCAAGCTTGATGACGAAGGGGCTGATATCGGGTGTGCCGTGGCCGGCGGGGTAACCGAATTTGTAGACGATCAAGAGAACTCCCGTTGCTTGTGTTCTGGTGTGAGGGCCTTCGCGATGCGGGCCGGGCCGCAGTGTCTCGAATCTGGCGCCCTTCAGTCCTCGCCCCCTGCACTTCATCGCAAGCCCTGCGCCTGCCCGGGCGTTTGCGCCGACCATGCCGCCCAGGCTTCCGTTTCGTTCCCGCCATGCTGCTTGCCAAACCCCTTGCCACCCTGGCCCTGCTCTCGCTCGCCTTCCACGCTCCGGCCACCGAACCCGACTGGCGCGAGCAGGCCCGCCTCGATCTGGACTTCGCCGCCCAGGCCATTGCCGAGCGCCATGCCGGCGCGGTGCTGGGGCATGCGCACGTCGTGAACCAGCTTGAGCGCGGCCTGCGCCATGCGCGCGCCGAGCTGCCCCTGGTGCGCAGTGCGGCGGACCACCGTGCGCTGCTGCGCCGCTTCGTGTCCGGCTTCGGAGACCCGCATCTGGGCCTGCAGACGGTGGGCAAGCTCAAGGGCTGGAACGGCCTGGTGATCGACGTCATCGACGGCCGCTTCGAGGTGGTGCACGCCGAACCCGAGGCCGACCTGCCGCCGGTCGGTAGCGAGCTGCTGGAGTGCGACGGTGTGTGGATCGGCAGCTACTTGAAGGCCCGGGTTGCGCCCGGCGTCACCGAGGGGCTGGAGCAGCCCAGTGGTCTGAGCCGCATGGCCCGGCGGGTGATGTTCGACAACGACCTGGCCTGGTCGCCCGGGCGCTGCCGCTTCCGCCTGGCCGACGGTCCGCTGCGCGAGTGGGCGCTGCCGGCACGGCCCTTCAGCGCCAGCTGGCCCGAGGAGCGGCTGGACCGCGCGCTTGCGCAGACCGCCTTCACGCCCCTGCCCATCGGGCTGTCCGAACCGGCCCCGGGCGTGCTGTGGGCCGCCATCGGCAGCCTGAACCTGGGCGACCCCAAGACCGCGCAGGCGCTGGACACGCTGATCGCCCAGCTGGCCCAGCGGGGCCCGCAGGCACGCTGGATGGTGTTTGACCTGCGCGGCAATGGTGGCGGCGCCTCCAGCCCCGGTGCGCGCGCGCTGAAGGCCTTGTACGGCGAGGCCTACGGCGGGCGGTTGGCGGAGCTGCCCTACAACGGCAAGCAAGTCGTCGTCCACCCCGACACCTTGCAGATGCTGCGCGGCCTGGCCGCGCGCACGGACCTGAGGGACGACCTGCTCGCCCAGGTGCGCGAGGCCTTGCAGGCGCTGGAAGCCGCCGAGCGGCGCGGCGAACGGGTGGCCACGCTGAGCCCGGTGGCGCCGCCGGCTGCGCGCGACGCGCTGCGTGCTCAGGTGCGCCAGCGCCCCGGCGGCCCGCGCCTGGCGGCCTTGATCGACCGCGGCTGCTTCAGCTCCTGCATGGCCCTGCTGCAGATGCTGCAGGGCCCGGCGGACACCCTGGTGCTGGGTGAGGCCACCCTGGGCTACTCGCCCTACGGCGAGATTGCGCCCCTGCCCCTACCCAGCGGTCAGGGCACGCTGAGCCTGCCCGCGGCCTTCTTCGTGAGCGAGCAGCCCACGCAGCAGCCCTTTGTGCCGCAGCGCCGCTACCCGGGGCGCCTGCACGACGGTGCCGCCGTGCAGGCCTGGGTGCTGCAGCAGCTGCAGGCGGCGGCTCAGCCGCGCTGACGGCGCGCCACGCCGGCCATCAGGCCCAGGCCCGCCAGGGCCAGCGCCAGGGCGGCGGGCTCGGGCACGGCGTTGGCGGCCTGCTGCAGGGTCACGCGCACGTTGTCGAGGCGGTAGAAGGACGGATCGTTGCGGCCGCTGAAGGACAGCTTGGTGCTGTTGCTGTCCGCCACCAGGTCGGTGAAGGTGAAGTGCGTCCAGTTGTAGGCCAGGTTGGCGGTGCTGAACACCAGGTCGCCGTCAAAGCTGGCCGTGAAGGCCACAGCCCCGGCGGTGCCGCTGGACGCTGTGTTGTAGAGGTCGAATTCCAGCGTGTAGAGCGAACCCGCCACGGTGCCGAGGAACTGACTGATGACGGCGGCCGAGCCGGTGGCGCCGATGCGCCAGACAAAGCTGTGGTTCGAGGTCACCGTGTTGGAGATGACGTCGCTGAGGCTGGTGTTGCCCGACTTGGTCCAGCCACTGAAGGTGCCGGTCTCGAAGTCGCCGTTGGCCACCAGGTTGACGGGGTTGGCCTGCGCGGCGAAGGCGGCAAAGGACAAGAGACTGGCAACAGCAAACAGGCGCATGGCGACTCCGGAAAAAGGGGGAGGTGGGCAGGGTGAGACAGCGCGTCGGCCAGGGCTGTTCGCCCGGCCTTGACGTTTGCTCACACTTTTCCATGCCCTGCGGGTCCGGCAGCGGGCCCGCCCCCCCGGTTTGCAGGCCGGCGGGCGTGGGTCGACGCCAAGAAAGTCACGGACCCTGGCGTCGCGTGCGTTCGCCCCCTTCAGGCGTCGCGCCGGCTGCCGTCGTCTTGCGCTTCGATGAAGGCCTTGCGGAAGGCCATGGGCTGGGCGATGCCGGTCAGCGGCGCGTGGGAGGTGCCGGTGCCCGAGATGACCAGGGTGCCGAAGTCGAACAAGCGGCCGAGCACGCCTTGATCCACCTGGATGCTCTCGGCCTTGTTCAGATTGATCTCGATCGTCTGCCGGCTGATGAAGCCGTGCTTGACGATGATGCGTTTGGTCGTGACCGCGAGCTCGGTGGACTTGTAGCGGATGTAGGCCGCCGCCAGGAAGACCAGGCCGAGGCCGAACAGCGGCAGGGTGATCACGCCCAGCGCGATCAGGTGCGCCAGGCCCCAGAGGCTGAGGTGGCCTTCGTGCAGGATGGTTTCGCCCTTGACCAGCGCACCCTCGACATAGCTCGACATCGGTGTTCCTTGGAGATGGAGACGTTCAACCCGAACCGTGCCGGCGCGGGGTCGCGCATTCTCTCCACGCCGGGTGAGCGGCTCCGCGGCGGCCTGCTCGGCGGGCTTTTGTTGCATTCCCGGCAACAACGGGTTGCAGCGCGCCCACTTTTTCTGCAACGCCTCGATCTCCAGAATTTCAAGCACTCACCCAGGCCAAGGCCTCACGGTTGCCGGGTGTCCCATGAGTTGAGTTCAGGAGTTCCCATGTCCATTCCCCGCATCCTTGTTCTTGCCACCGCCCTGTTCGGCGCCACCGCCGCCATGGCCCAGACCAGCAGCGAGTCGCAGGCGCTCAGCCGCGCCGAGGTGCTGGCCGATCTGGAGATCTACCAGCGCTCGGGCCTGCGTGCCATCGAGCAGGACGATCTGCAGATGTTCCGCGGCGAGCGCTACCGCGCCGCCCTGAACCGCTACCGCGCGCTGCGCCAGTCGCCCGAGTTCGCGGCCCGCGTGCAGGCCATTGCCCAGGCCCGCGGCGAGACGCTGACCGCCACCGCACCCTGACCGCACGCGGAGCGACGGCGCTCGCACAATCGATCTCCCTGGGGCGCCGCGCCCCCGTACCGGAGCGAACGTGGACAAGTTCAGCGCGATGAAGGCCTTCGTACGCGTGGTCGAGGCCGGCAGCTTCACCCGCGCGGCCGAGGCCCTGGGCGTGCCCAAGGCGCAGGTCACGCGGCAGGTGCAGGCCCTGGAGCAGGAGCTGCGCACCCTGCTGCTGAACCGCACCACGCGGCGCGTCACCGCCACGGCCGAGGGCGCCGCCTACTACGAGCGCGCGGTCAGCGTGCTGGACGATGTGGAGGAGCTGGAAGCCAGCCTTTCCCACGCCAAGGCCAACCCGCGCGGCCGCCTGCGCGTGGACGTGCCCTCGCCCGCGGCCACCCTGGTGCTGCTGCCCGCCTTGCACGAGTTCTGCGCGCTTTACCCCGACATCCAGATTGACCTGGGCATCAGCGACCGCGTGGTGGACCTGGTGGCCGAACGGGTGGATTGCGCGATCCGCGGCGGCACCATCACGGACCCCTCGCTGATCGCGCGGCGCCTCGGTGAGATCCGGCGCGTGGCCTGTGCGTCGCCCGATTACCTGAGGCGCCATGGCATGCCCAGGCACCCCTCCGACCTGGAGGACGAGTCGCATCGGGTCATCAGCTACTTCGCGCACGGCAGCGAGCGGCTCACCTACGTGATGGAGCGCGGCAAGGAGCGCGTGGAGGTGCACCCCAAGTCCGGCATCGCGGTGAACGACAGCTCGGCCATGCTGGCCGCCGGTTTGGCCGGCCTGGGCATCGCGCGTACCGGTGCCTTCATGGCCGCGCCCTATGTGGCGGCCGGCAGCCTGCAGATCGTGCTGCCCGAGTGGTCGGCCGGCGTTTCGCCGCTCTACCTCGTCTATCCGCCCAACCGCCATGTGCCCGCGCGCCTGCGCGTGTTCATCGACTGGGTCGTCAAGCTGTTCGATTGCGCGCTCACCGGCCAGACGCGCGGGCCGGCCACCGGCCTGCCCAATGTGCACAAGGAGCTGGCGCTGTAGGCGCTTCCACGGCGTCCGCCCGCCTGAGGCTGCTGGGCCTGGGGCAGCGAAGAGGCGCGCGCTATCCTGAGCCCTGCTGCCCCATCAGGGCCGGTCCGGGTTCTCTAGGATGCAGCGCTGAACGGAGGGGAGATGAGCGCGCGCGAGAGCCTGCATCGCGAAGTCGGCCTGGCCTGGGTGGGCGTGGACGGGCAGTTGCGTTCGCTCAACGCCACCTTGCGCGCCTGGTTGGGCGATGCCCGACCCGAGCGGCTGGACCAGCTGCTGCCCGCCCTGAGCCCCGCGCGCTGGGCGCGCTGGAAGGCCGAGGGCTTTGCCGACGTGCTCTCGCTGGAATTGACCGCGTCAGGCGGCGAGCCTCTGGTGGTGCAGGTGCAGGCCGATCCGACGCCGGATGGCCAGTGCATGCTCAGCCTGCTCAGCAGCCTGCCGGCAGCGGAGCGCCTGGCCATCGACGCCCTGCAGCGCGTCGTGCTCGGCGCCGTGGCCGGTGGTGAGCCCCTGCGTGCGGTGATGGACCTGCTGTGCCGCGAGGTGGAGGCGCTGGCGCCCGAGCTGATGTGCAGCGTGCTGGCGGTGGATGCCGAGGGGCGCATACACCCCCTGGCCGGTCCGAGCCTGCCGGTGGCCTACACGCAGGCGCTCGAGGGCCTGCCGATTGGCCCCGTGGCGGGCAGCTGCGGTACCGCTGCCTGGCGCCGCGAGCCGGTGGACGTGCGCTCCATTGCCACCGATCCCCTCTGGGCACCCTACCGCGACCTGGCCCTGTCCTTTGGTCTGGCGGCCTGTTGGTCCACCCCGGTGCTGACGGATATCGAACGCCGCGTGGGCGCCACCTTCGCGCTGTATTACCGCGAGGAAGCCCCCGTGGCCGACTCCCACCGCCATCTGGTGCAGGCTTGCAGCCAGATGGTGCGCGTGGCCCTGCTGCACGACGAACGCGAGCGTCGCATCGAGCAGCTGGCCTATGGCGACGACGTCACCGGTCTGCCCAACCGGGCGCGCTTCACGCAGCGTGCTGAGGCCCTGCTGCGGGCCCAGGCCGCCGCGGGCACGGGTGGGGCCCTGCTGCTGATGGATCTGGACCGTTTCAAGGCGGTCAACGAACTGCAGGGCCACGCCGTGGGCAACGAAGTGCTGCGCCGCATCGGCGCCCGCCTGGCGCAGGCCCTGCCGGGCCAGGACACGCTGGCGCGCCTGGGGGATGACGAGTTCGTGGTGCTGCTGCCCGGCGCCGACCGCGCCAGCGCCGAGCGCGAGGCCCTGCGCCTGTGCGCCCTGGCGGCCGAGCCCCTGGTGCTGGAACGCGGCCAGCAGCTGCGCCTGGGCCTGAGCGTGGGCTTCAGCCTGTTCCCGCAAGATGGCCAGACGCTCGACGCCCTGCTCAAGCATGCCGACATCGCCCTGAACGCCGCCAAGCTCAGCGGCCGCAACACCGCCCGCGGCTTCAGTGCGGAACAGGCGCAGGCCCTGCAGGAAAAGGCCTGGATGGAAGGTGAACTGCGCGAGGCCCTGGCCCACGGCGGCTTCGTGCTGCACTTCCAGCCGCAGTGCAGCCTGCAGGATGGCCGCGTGCTGGGCGCCGAGGTGCTGCTGCGCTGGCCGCACCCACAGCGCGGCTTGATTCCGCCGGACCGCTTCATCCCGGTGGCCGAGGAAAGCGGCCTCATCGTGGCGCTCGACGCCTGGGTGCTGGACGCTGCCTTGCAGCAGCTGGCGCGCTGGCACGCCCAGGGCCTGGCCCTGCCCAGCCTGGCGGTGAACCTTTCCCCGCCACGCCTGCTGCATGGCGACTTGCAGGACCAGGTGCTGCGCCTGCTGGCGCAGACCGGCCTGCCGCCTTCGGCCCTGACGCTGGAGGTGACCGAGCGCGTGATGCTGGACGAGCGCCAGGACCGCCGCGCGGTGGAGCCGCTCAACCAGCTGCGCGCGCTGGGCGTGGGCGTGTCCATCGACGACTTCGGTACCGGCTACTCCTGCCTGGGCTATCTGCGCCGCCTGCCCATCACGGAGCTGAAGATCGACCGCAGCTTCGTCCATGAACTGGCCGAGCGCCCCGAGGACCGTGCGCTGGTGGCTGCGATGGTGACCATGGCGCGCGGCTGCCGGCTTCAGCTGGTGGCCGAGGGCGTGGAAACCGAGGCCCAGGCCGCGGTGCTGCGCGAGCTGGGCTGCGACGCCTACCAGGGCTACGGCCTGGCCCGGCCGATGCCGGCCCAGGCGCTGGAGGCCTGGCTGCGCGCTCGCTTGTAGGGCGGCCTCAGCGCGGCTGCTCGAACCCGCTCGCCACCCAGGCTTCGGCTGCCGCCTTGGTGAAGCGGAACTCCGCCGGCACGCGCTGCTCGGCCAGCGGCTGGCCGGCGGCGTCCTCGGCGCGCAGCAGCGCGTAAGGCTCGTCCTCCAGCGGCACGATCTCCAGGCTGATCTTCAGCCACTCGCCGTCTTGCGCCACGTACAGCGATTTGTGCAGTTGCGCACGCAGCTGCTGCTCATGGCGCTGGATCACTTCGCTGGCGGTCTTCACCAGGGTATTGAAGGCGCTGCTGTCCAGGGGCTTGGGGTTCTTCTTGTCGCGCCCCATCGTCCAGGGGCCGACCAGCGCGGGCTCGGACTGGCCGTCCAGGTACATCGCCACGGCCCAGCCCTCGTCGTCCTCGTTCTTGATGACCTGGGCCGTCCAGCCCTTGTCGCGCCAGCGGCGCGGTTCCTGCACCAGCGCCGGTTCGTCGTATTCGTTGTCCATGGGCCGGCATTGTCCGCGCCGCCCCCGCGGCGCAGGATTCACAGCCCGCCGTGATCCGCTTCACGGCGCGCGGGGTGGCCCCGTATGGCGCCCGGCACAGGCCCTGGATAGCCTTGCGCCGCTCTTGCACCACCCCCAGAAGAGGCCATCATGCCCCACCGTCTGTTTGCCCGCGCCAGTGCCGATGACACCCGTTCGCAGGCCCTCTCCATGAGCTTTGCGTTCTCCGAGACCCTGCCCTCGGTGAGCTGGGCACCGCCGCCTGCCGAGCTGCTGTACGACCAGACGCTGGCGCCGCAAGGCAGCGCAACGCTGGAACTGCCCGCCCTGGAGGCGGCCTGGGCCGAGACCGAACGCATGGGCCTCTGAGCGGAGCACAGGCGGCGGGCGCGGCCCGCGGGGTTCTACAAATTCAAGACAAATCCCAGACAGTCCGCGGATGCCTGGGATGGCCACGCTTCCTAGGATGCCGGCCAGTCCTCGGGATGCGGATGGATCGCTCCTCGAGGGAGGCTTGAATGGGGCGCCCAGACGCCCCTCTTGTGGAGCAACCCCTATGCAATACCCCTTGCTTTCGCGCTGGGCCGCTGGCCTGGCGCTGGGCGGCAGTGCAGTCCTGCTGGCCGCCTGTGGCGGTGGCGGCGCCGCCGAAGCCGGCCCACCGGTGGTGTCGCGGCCGCTGGCCATCAGCGGCACCGCCGCGGTGGGCACGGCGCTGGGCAATGCCAGCGTGCAGGCCAAATGCCTGGCCGGTACCGGCCAGACGCAAACGGCAGCCGACGGCAGCTACAGCCTGCAGCTCACCGGTGCGCAGCTGCCCTGCGTGCTGCGCGTGCGCACGACCGCTGGCCTGCAGCTCCACACCGCCACGCAGGACCAGGGCACCACGGCGGTGGCCAACATCACGCCGCTGACCGAATTGCTGCTGACGCGCGCCGCGCAGCTGCCGGCCGCCCAGGTGTTCGATGGCTTCACGCCGCAGCTGGCCGCCAGCCTCAAGCCGGAAGCCTTGGCCGCGGCCCAAAGCCAGGTGGTGAGCCTGCTCAACGGCACGGTGGACGCGAGCGGCATTGCCAGCTTTGTGCGCAGCCCGCTGAAGGCGGCGCAGCCCGGCGCCGCTTCGAACGACCCGCACGATCAGGTCCTGGATCGTCTGCAGGAGCGCCTGCCGGCCGACAAATTCGCCGCCCTGAACCAGTTGCTGGCCAGCAAGGGCCCGCTGCCCGACCCGCAGCCCTTCAAGCCCGAGCTGTTTGTACGCAGCAGCACGCTGAGCCTGAGCGTGGGCGAATCCCTGCCCCTGGTGGCGGACCTGAATTACCCGCCCAATGTGCGCTACATCCGCCCGCCGCTGAGCTGGAGCGTGGTGGAAGCCGACGGCGGCACGCTGCGCAACGAAGGCCAGGGCTGGACCTACACCGCGCCCAACCGGGCCGGCACCTACCACCTGAAGGTGCAGCGTGACGACTTCGCGCAGGTCAGCGCCACGGTCACCGTGCAGGTCACGGCCTTTGAACCGCGCCTGGCCATCGAGCCGAGCGACTCCGCCGTGGTGCTGATGCCCGGCCAGAAGCAATGGTTCCATGCCCGCTTCAACTACCAGCCCGGCTATGCCTACATCCGCCCGCCCGTGAGCTGGAAGGTGCTGGATGCGGATGGCGGCAGCATCACCCTGGATGGCGAGTACACCGCACCGGCCAAGCCTGGGATCTACCAGCTCCGTGTGCAGCGCGACGACTTCCCGAACGTGAACCTGAGCTTCACGGTGCGTGTGGCCTCCTTCCAGAGCCTCAGCCACATCGCGCTGCCGCTGCAACCCGTGGGCCTGAAGCCCGAGCAGACGGTGATCCGCAGCGAAGCGGCCTGGGCCGAGTGGAAGAAGTCGCGCTTCGTGCCGGCCGAGCCGCAGTCCGACGACCTCATCGACTTCGAGCGCCACATGGTGCTGGCGATCGTCTGGCCCGCGCTGAACCCCTGCGCTTCGGCGGACGTGCTGGATGTGCAGCCGGTGAACGGCAGCCTGCAGGTGACGGTGCAGACCCGTCCGGCCCCGCCCGGCGTGATGTGCGCGGCCTATGTGTGGAACCCGGTGTGGCTGCTGGTGGTGCCCAAGACCGAGCTGCCCCTGGTGGTGAAAGAGATCGTGGAGGAGAAGTAGGCCCGCGGGCGGGCGGGGGCTGGCCCCCTGCCCGCCACGCCGGGTCCCCTCAATGCTGGCCGCCGCCGCGCGGCCAGCGCACCACCAAGCAAGCGCCCCCGAGGGCGCTTTGTTCAATGTGGAGGGCGCCGCCGTGCAGGGCCACGCCACGCGCGGCGATCGCCAGGCCCAGGCCGTGGCCCGGCAGGCTGCCGGTCTGGGGCAGGCGCACAAAAGGTTCGAACACCCGCTGGCGTTCGGCCTCCGGGATGCCGGGGCCGTCGTCTTCCACGCGCAGCTCCCATTGATCCGCCGGCAGTGCGCGCGCGCTCAAGCGCACCTGATGTCGCGCGTACTTCAGGGCATTGCCCAGCAGATTGCCGACCACGCGCGCCACCAGGTGGGCGTCGCCCTGCATGCGGCCGATGTCGGGCGCGATCTGCACCTGCAGTTCGCGCGCTTCGCTCTGCGCCTCCTGCTGCCCAAGGCATTGGCGCAGCAGGTCCTCCAGTTCAAAGGGCTCGCGCTGAAGCTGCGCCTGCTCCAGTTTGCTGTAGCTCAGCAGTTCGGTCACCAGGGCCTGCAGCTGGGCCAGGTCGCGCTCCAACGCGTCGATGCGCGCACCCCGTGCGGTCGGGCTGTCGGTGTCGCGCAGCAACTCCAGGTCGAAGCCCATGCGGGCAATCGGTGTGCGCAGCTCGTGCGAGACCGCGTGCAGCAGATGCCGCCGCCCCTCCAGCAGCGCGGCCAGGCGTTCGGCCATCTGGTTCATGCCCTGGGCGAGCGGCTGCAGGCTGGTGCTGGCGGGGGTTTCAGCACGCGCGCTCAAATGGCCCGCGCCCCAGGCCTCGGCCGTGCGTGAGAGTGCCAGCAGCCCGCGCCAGTGCAGGCGCGACCACCACGCGAGCGGCACCAGCAGGAAGAGCGCCACCACGCCCCAGCGCAGCGCCTCCTGGCGCAGGGCCTGGGCCACGTCGATCGGCAGGCCACTGATGCGCAGCACCTCGCGCTCGCTGTCCACATAGCGCTCGCCCTGCAGGTCCACACGACGCAGCAGGCGGCGCCCGGCCACGTCCAGCACCACCCGGCCCGCCTGCAGGCCCTGCTGCTGCGCCGGGCTCAGGCCCTGCAGGGCTTCGTCCAGCGGCAGCAGCTCGTAGCGCTGCGGCGAGACCTCGCGCACCTTGTTCAGCCGCTCCAGCCATTCGTCGCGCGGTGCGGCGTCGATGTAATGCTCCAGCACGAAGAGCTGCGCGGCCGCCTGGCGCCGCGCGATGTCCTCCAGCGGGTCGCCATACAAGCGGCTGAACAGCCCATACAGCACCGCGCTGGCCGCCAGCAGGGCCAGCAGGGTGACGGGCAGCAGCCGCCAGAACAGGCGGTTCATCGGGGCGTCATTCCCAGGCCGATGGGCTCAGCAGATAGCCCTCGCCCCAGACCGTCTTGATCTTCTCGCCGCGGGCGTCGTCGAACTTGCGGCGCAGGCGCGACACGCCGTTGTCGATCGAGCGGTCCAGCCCGTCGAACTCCAGCCCGCGCATACGCAGCAGCAGGTCGTTGCGGCTCATCACCTGCCCGGCGGATTCGCTCAGCGCCAGCAGCAGCTTGTATTCGGGCTGGTTCAGCGCCACGGGTTCGTCACCCCAGTACACCGCGTGGTTCTCGCGCGAGATGCGCAGCCGGCCGATGAGCAGGTCACCCGCGCCGCCGGCCGCCGTGGTCGAGGCCGCACCGCGCCGCGCCAGCGCACGCAGCCGTGCCAGCAGCACGCGCGGCTGCACCGGCTTGTTCACGAAGTCGTCCGCGCCCTGCTCCAGGCCGGAGACTTCGTCGAAGGCGTCCTCGCGCGCCGTCAGGATCAGGATGGGCACGGCGCTGCGCTCGCGGATCTGCCGGCACACCACCAGACCATCGACGCCGGGCAGGCTCAGGTCCAGCACCACCAGCTGCGGCTCGGTGGCCTGGAAATGCGCCAGCGCCAGATCGCCGCGCGGTACCACGTCGACCTGGAACTCGTAGGCGCCCAGGTACTCGCGCACGAGGCTGGCCAGCCGCTCATCGTCTTCCACCAGCATCACGCGCCACATCGCTCGTCTCCTTGCCGAAATTCTAGGAAGGCCCCCTGGCGCCCCTGGGGCCACGGACAAATTCATGACAATTCCAGGACGAACTCAGGCAGGTGCCTTGAGGGGCACTGGGGAGAATGGCCCGGCCTGCGCATGACGGCGTTGGGGGTGCCTGCGGCCCCTGCCCCGCGTGGTGGCCGCCCCCAGCCCATGAAGCCACTCCTCTCCGCTCTCACCCTGCTCAGCCTGTGCGGCGGGGCCGCCGCGCAGGCGCCCGTGTTTGAACCCATGCCCGAGGGCAGCCAGGACGTCTTCCTGGGCCTGGGCGCCGGCTACCGGCCGCGCTACGAAGGCGCGCGCGAGCAGCGCCTGCGTGCCGAGGCTCTGGTACAGGCGAGCTGGAGCAATGGCCTGTTCATCTCCGGCCTGCAGGCCGGCTGGCACCTGGGTGACGCGCTGGCTCCGGCCTGGCCGCGCGTGGAATGGGGGCCGCTGCTGAACCTGCAGCCGCCGCGCGGCAGTGAGGGCCGCAGCTGGTTCGCCGATTCGCTGGGGCCCTTGAACACCACCGCCATCGACCCCGGCGTGGCCGTGGGCCCGCGCGGCAACCGCCTGCTGGGCATGGACGAGATCGCGGCCTGCGCGGAGCTCGGGGCCTTCGTCAATCTGCGCGCCACCGCCTCCTGGCGCGTGACGCAGAGCCTGCTCGGCGGCACCGGGGCCTGCAGCGTCGGTCTGCGCTGGGGGGCCGATCTGCAATGGCTGCTGCCGCTGCGCGCCAGCCAGCACAGCCTGACGGCATCGGCCGGCCTCAGCTGGGCCAATGACCGCTTCACGCAGCGCTACTTCGGCGTCACGGCGGCCGAGTCTGCGCGCAGCCGCAACCCCGTCTACCGCCCCGGCGGCGGCTTGCAGGATCTGCGCGCGCAGCTGCGCTGGAACTGGTTGCTGCAGCCCGACTGGGTGTTGAGCACGGCCATCGAGTTCAAGCGCCTGCAAGGCCCGGCCGCGCGCAGCCCCCTGGTGGAGCGCGCGGGCGCCACCAGCGTGTCCACCGCGCTGGTCTACCGCTTCTGAGCGTGGCCGCATGAAGCCCCTTCTGCGCACCCTGGCCCTCGCGGTGGTCTGCTTCGCAGCCCCCTCGCAGAGCCCTGCGCAGAGCGCGGAGGAGGGCGCATGGTGGAGCTACCGCGAGGCCTACCGCGCCTTGGTGCGCTTCGACAAGCTGGGCACGCCCAAGCACCTCATCCAGCAGCGCGTGCAGGTGCAGCCGCGCGCACCCGGTACGGCCACGGAGGGCCTGCGCCTGAGTCTGCAGGGCGCGCGCACCGCGCTGGAGCTGCCGCTGGACGCCGCCCTGCACGCCCAGGTGCCGCTGCTCAAGTCCGCCTTCGATGACAACGCCGCGCTGCGCCTCAACCGCCCGGCCACCGCCTTCGCCTTTCGCGTGCGTGTGGCCATCAGCCCCCGGCCCGACGGTCTGTACGCGCTGAGCGAACTGCGCGCCGCCTGCGCTCAGGTGCTGGCCCTGCAGCAGCAGATCGAGCCAGCGCGCTATGAGGGCAAGCGCTGCGTGGGCGTGAGCCTGGCCTTTGCGCGCGGCACGAACCCGGGTCTGAGCCTGCAGCCCGCTGAGCCGTCGGTCTCCCTGGCGGCCACCCCCGGTCCGCTGTACCCGGGCGAGAGCGATCGTGAGCACGCCGTGGTGCCGTTGCGCTGGGAGCGCCTGGCCGAAGGCAGCCAGCTGCGCGTGGCGGCGCTGCCCTTGGTGGTGGCGGCGTTGATCGAGTA
>JBDHSJ010000105.1:0-13416 GCA_039808065.1 Burkholderiaceae bacterium
CTGATCTCGACGCGGTCGATCAGCGGCAGCCTCTTGCCCTTGAAATGCGCGGCGATGCGCAGGGCCTCAGGGTCTGTGGCGGCGGTCTCGTAATAGACCTCGCGGTAGCTGGGGTTGCGCTCCAGCACGATCAGGCTGGAGCGTCGCCACTGCGCCAGGCGGTAGGGGCCGGTGCCCACCGGGTGGGCCTGGATCTCGTCGCCGTAGGCCTCGACCACCTCACGGGCCACTGCGCCAAACAGATCGCTCTGTGCCAGCACCTCGACCAGGCGGGGCCGCGGCGCGTTCAGCTTGAACACCAGGGTGTAGCGGTCGGGTGTCTGCAGGCCTTCGATGCGGGCGTCGTAGTTGAAGGGCTGCTTGCCGTCGATGGCGCGGCGGCGCAGCTCGCTCAATCCGACGATGCCTTGCTCGTCCAGCGTCGGCCACATCGGACTGGTGGTCTTGGGGTCGGCAAAGCGCATCAGCGAATAGACGAAATCCTGCGCCGTCAGTTCGCGCTTGGCGCCCTTGAAGGCCGGGTCGTCCTGGAAGTAAACGCCACGGCGGATCTGGATGCGGTGCTCGGTGAAGTCCGCATTCGTTTCCGGCAGGGCGGTGGCGATGCGCGGCACCAGGCGCGCTGGGCGCGCCAGCGGGTCGTAGCCGTACAGGGCTTCAAAGATGTGGCTGGTGACGATGCGCGAGTAGATGTCCGAGATGCGTGCCGGGTCGAAGCCCGTCTCGGCAATCTGGAAGGCCATGCGGAAGACCTTGGGGCGGGCGGCGGTCTGCGCACGGCTGGCGGCGGCCAGCGGCAGCAGGGCCGCGGCCAGGGTCTGGCGGCGGTCGAGCATCATGAGGAAGCCTTGAGGGAAGAGGGGAGTTTCAGTCGCGCGACTGGCGCGCGCATTCCTGGGCGCTGAAGGCGTTCTTGGCCGGCCCGCTCAACTGCTCGGCGGCCGGCTCCTTCGGGAAGCTGAGCCGGTAAAGCGCCGGCCGGCCGGAGATGCGCTCCACCGTCACATGCGCTTCGGCACGGGCTTGCAGCACCGCACAGGCACCCCGCAGCGCCAGTTGGCCCAGCAGGCTGTCGCCCGCATTGCCGGCCACCAACTCGGCCAGCGAGAACTCGGGCGCGCGCTCCAGTTCGCGGAAAGCGGCGCCGCCCGCTGCCGCCACGTTCACCGTGGGCGCCTGCACAGCACCGACGGCCTGACCCGGCGCCGGGCTGGCGGCCAGCAGGGGCAGGGTGGTGCAGACGAGGCAGAGCAGGGACATGGAACCGATCTGGCAGGACGACGGGTCCGCGCGGCTTGGCGCGGCGGGCGCATGATGCCCAAAAACGGGGCATTTTGCCGTTTGGCAGGGGGGCTGGGAAGGGCAAATTCCGCCTTCTTGAGGAGACGCAAGTGCCCTCCCAGCGCCACAAAACCGTCATGGCGCGTTCGCGGCGGGGTCGATGTCCACGTACTCCCACCAGTTCTGCCAGAACAGCGGGCGGCGGTAGCCGCTCATCTGCCGGCGCTCGATGTCGGTGAGGAAGCGGTGGCCCTTGAACTTGATGGGCATGTAGGCCACGGCCAGCCGCACGGTGCGGGCCATCAGGGCCAGGCGTTCCGGGCCCTCCGGCAGGGTGATGATCTGCTCGTACAGGCGGTCCATCTCGGGCAGGCGGAAGCGGCTCATGTTCTGGCCGCCCACCTGGGCGCTGTGGAAGCGCGCCAAGCTGCTCTGGCCGTCGGGCTTGTCGGCGCTGGTGGCCACCATCCACATCTGGTACTTGCCCGCGCGCGCGGCCTTGAGTTGCTCGGGCCATTTGGCGGCCTTGAAGCGCACGCACAGGCCGATGCGCTTCATGTCCTTGTCGAAGCGCTCGTCGATCTGGCGCTGGAAGGCCTCGGGCGTGGTGCTCATCTCCAGATTCAGCGGCTCGCCGTCCGGGGCGTCGCGGCAACCGTCGCCGTCGCGATCTTTGTAGCCAAACAGGTCCAGCAGGCCCTTGGCCTTGGCGGGGTTGAACTCGCCGTTCTCGGTTTTCAGGAGCGCGTCGTAGCCCACGGTGTTGGGGGTGTAGAAGCCCTGCGCCGGAATCGCCTGGCCGCGCCGCACTAGGCGGATCTCTGCCTCCAGGTCCATGCCCAGCCCAATGGCGCGGCGCAGTGCCACCTTCTCTGGGGAGAAGCCGCCCACCACCGGGTCATCCATGTTGAACATCTGGAAGTACACCTCGGAGTTGAGGGTGCGGTGCAGATGCATGCCCTGCTTGGTGAGGTTGGGCGCCAGCTTGCCGTTGGGCGCTGCCAGGCTGATGAAGTCTTCCGGCACGCGCTCGATGAAGTCGTGCTCGCCGTTCAGGAAGGCCAGCCAGCGCGGCTGGTTCTCTTCGATGATGGCGACCTCGACCCGGTCCACCATCGGCAGGCGGCGGCCCTTGAACTTGCGCAGCAGGGCCTGGCCCTCGGCGTCATCGGGGTTGGGCTCGGCGTCGTAGAGGCGCTCGCGGTAGTCGGGATTGCGCTCCAGCACGATGCGCGAGCCGCGCTTCCACTCCTTCAGCACGAAGGGGCCGGTGCCCACCGGGTGGGCCATGGTGTCGTCGCCGTAGGCCTCGACGACCTCGCGCGCCACCGCGCCGTACAAGTCGCCCTGGGCCAGTTCCTGCAGGAAGCGCGGGTTGGGCTTGTCCAGTGCCACGCGTAGGGTGTAGCGGTCCAGCACCTGCAGGCCGGGGATGGGGCGCTCGTAATCGAGCCCTCGCTTGGCCTTCTGCGCCTGCTCGCGCAGCGCCTTGAGGCCCTGGATGCCCCAACTCTCCACGCTGGTCCAGCCCGGGCTGGGGATCTGCGGGTCGGCAAAGCGGCGCAGCGCATAGGCGTAGTCGGCCGCTACGAGCTCGCGCTGGACGCCCTTGAAGGCGGGGTCGGCGCTGAAGTAGATGCCAGGGCGGATGCGCGCCGTCCAGACCGTGTAGTCGGCATTCGGTGTGGGCAGCTCGACGGCCGTCAGCGGCTTGAGCCGGGCCGGCCGTGCCAAGTGGTCATAGGTGACCAGGGACTCGAAGATGTGCGGGGTGATCGTGCGCGAGTACAGGTCGTTGATGCGCGCAGGGTCGAAGCCGGTTTCGGTGACGCGGAAGGCGTAGCGCAGGGTCTTGGGCGCGCCGCCGGCTTCCTGGTGCGTCGTCTCGGCCCGGGCCGGTGGGCACAGCACCAGCAGGCCGGCCAGCAGCCATCCGAGCTTCATTCGCGCGCCCGGCGCTGGGCCTCGACGTCGATGTCCAGGTACTGCCAGAAGTCGCGCCGGAAGATGTTGCGCTCCAGGCCGCTGACCCAGGGGTGGGCCATGTCCGTGAAGATGCGGTGCACATGCACCTTGTAGGGCATGTAGGCCACGGCCATGCGGTTGAGCTTCTCCATCGCCGCGAGGCGCTCGGGGCCGTCCGGCAGGGCGCGCTGCTGCTCGTACAGGGCGTTATAGGCCGGCAGATCAAAGCGCGCGTGGTTGCTCTGCCCCTTGTTCTTGCCATAGCCCAGGGTCAGGAAGGCATCGCCGTCGGGCACGCTGGCGCTCCAGCCCACGCCCCACATCATCAGCTTGCCGGCGCGGCTGGCCTTGAGCTGTTCGGGCCACTTGGCCAGCTTGAACTGGATGCGGATCTTGAGCGCGTCCATGTTCTTCTGCCAGAGCTCGGCCAGCTGGCGGTTCTGGCCGTCGGGCTGGGTGGCGTACTCCAGCACCAGCGGGCTGCCATCGGGGTTGTCGCGCCAGCCATCGCCGTCCTTGTCCACATAGCCGTGCAGGTCCAGCAGCCCCTTGGCCTTGGCGCGGTTGAACTCGCTCATCTCGCTCTTGAAGCTGGGCGAGTAGCCATAGGTGTTGGGCGCCAGCAGGCCCTGCGCCGGGATGGCCTGGCCGCGGCGCGCCAGCCGCACTTCCTTGTCCAGGTCCACGCCGAGCGAGATGGCGCGGCGCAGCGCCACCTTGTGCGGCTCGGTGCCGCCCACCATCGGGTGCTCCATGTTGAAGAAGCTCACCGCCACGTCGGCGCGCGCGTAGCGGTTCATCTGCACGCCGCGCTTGGCTAGGTTCGGCGCCAGCTGGCCATTGGGCATGGCGATGGAGGCGAACTCGGCCGGCACTTCTTCGACCATGTCGGCCTCGGCCTTCATGAAGGCGAGCCAGCGCGGCTGGTTCTCTTCAATGATGCTGAACTCGACGCGGTCGATCATCGGCAGGCGCCGGCCCTTGAGCTTGGCGGCCATGGCCTGCAGATCGGGGCGGTCGGCCGGCGCTTCCTCGTTGTAGAACTCCTCGCGGAAATGCGGGTTCTTCACCAGCACGATCTTGCTGCTGCGGCGCCACTCGTCGTTCTTCAGCATGAAGGCCGCGGTGCCCACCGGGTGCTCCATGATCTTGTCGCCATAGAACTCGACGACCTCGCGCGCCACCGCGCCGACGAAGGGGTCGGCCAGGTTGTGCATGAAGCGCGGGTCGCCCACCTTCATGCGGATCTGCCAGCGGTATTTGTCCAGCACCCGCAGGCCTTCGACCTCGCGGTCGTAGTCGAAGGGCTTGCCCTTGAGCGCCTCCTGGCGCAGCTTGTCCAGCCCCAGGATGCCGGCGTTCTCCAGGATGTAGAGGTTGCCGCTCTTGTTCTTGGGGTCGTAGTGGCGCTTGATGGAGTAGACGTAGTCGGCCGCCACCAGCTCGCGCTTGACACCCTTGAAGGCCGGGTCGGGCGCGAAGAACAGGCCCGGGCGCACCGTGAAGGTCAGGGTCTTGAAGTCCTCCGACACCTCGGGCAGCTCACAACCCGAGGGTTCGAGCTTGAACGGGCGCGCGAGATGGGCGTAGCGCAGCGGCGCGTCGAAGATGCCGGCGGTGAGGGTGCGCGAATACAGGTCGGTGACCTGGGCCGGGTCGAAGCCGGTTTCGGCGACGCGGAACGAATAACGGAACACCTTTTCGGGCGCAGAACCCTGCGCCTGAACACCGAGTGCGGCCAGCACCAATGCCGCCGCCACCATGACCATTTTCACGCCACACTCCAAGCCAAAGCAGATGCGCCGCAGACCCGGCAAGGGTTGCGGCGCAGAGGGGCGAAGTTTAGGCAGCCCGGCGGGGGCGCCGGCAGATCATTAACCCTGGGGGGCGGCCTTGGCCGTGGCGCCAGGCTTGGGACAGTCGGCGGCGGCAGGGCCTTGCTTGCAGCCTTGGAAGAAGGCCTTGGCGCGCTCGGACTCGGCCGGTGAAATGCGGTGCACGCGCCAATGCTTGCTGTCGTCTGCCTGATAGCGGATCTCGCCCTTTTCGATGTCCAACTCGTAGACCGGGTAGGCGTCGCGGAAGCCGCCCAGTGCCAGCGCGGGGGCGAAGAACAGGATGCTGACCGCCATGCGGCCGCCATTCACGCGCAGCGGCAGGATGCCGTACATCGACTTGCCGTCCGGCCCCAACGCTTGGAACTCGTGTTGGCCAGTGGCCTTGGCGCCAAGGTCAAAGCTGTGCGGCAGCTGGACGGTCTCAAGCCCGCGCACGGTGAGCTGCGTGCCAGCCTGCGAAGTCTCAAAGCGTGCGGTCGAGCTACAGGCCTGCAGGGCCAGAGCAGCTAGCAGGGCAGTTGTCTTGAGTGCGATGGGTTTCATGGGTTCCTCCCCTTGGTGAAAAGGGGCGGGATTGTGCTGTCGCTGCACAGGGCTCGCCCTGGCCGGATCGTGATGCAGTTGGCGCCAGCCATGACCTCTGCCACCCAGACTTACCCCAGCCCGCCCGCCTAGGGCCTTCGCCTAGACTGCGCGCCGGCCGGACCTGCGGGTTCGGCCCTCCACCCCGCCCCTCGGCGGGGTTCGTTTTATGGCTTAGACGTTCGAAGAAGGGGCCGCCCCATGACGGCTTATCTGATCCGACGCCTGTGGCAAATGGTCCCCACGCTGCTGGGTGTCGTGCTGCTGGTGTTCTTCCTGTTCAAGTGGTTTGGCAGCGATCCGGCCGAAATCCTCGGGGGTCTGTCGGCCACGCAAGAACAGATCGACGCGATCCGCGACCAGCTGGGCTTGAACAAGCCGGTCTGGGAACAGCTCTGGATCTTCATCAAGCAGATCGCCACCTTCAACTGGGGCAAGAGCTGGGCCACCAACGAGGCGGTTTCCAGCCTGTTCGCCAGCCGCATGCCGGCCACACTCACGGTGATGGTGCCGCTGCTGTTCCTGGAAGTGCTGCTGGCCGTGCCCTTCGCCATGGCCGTGGCCTATGTGCGTGGCAGCCTGATCGACCGCTCGGTCATGATCGTCACCACCGTGATGGTGTCGATCTCGCTGCTGGTCTACGTGATCGTCGGCCAGTACCTGTTCGCCTTCCGCCTCGGGCTGTTCCCGGTGCAGGGCTGGACGGATTCGTTCTGGACCAACCTGACCGTCTACGCGCCGCTGCCGGTGCTGCTGGCGGTGTTCGTGGCGCTGGCGCCGCAGACGCGTCTGTACCGCAGCTTCTTCCTGGATGAGATCGGCCACGACTATGTGCGCACCGCGCGCGCCAAGGGTCTGGACGAGAAAACCATCCTCTTCAAGCATGTGCTGCGCAATGCGCTGATCCCCATCATGACCAACATCTCGGTGCTGCTGCCCGGGGTGTTCGTGGGCTCCTTCCTGCTCGAAGTGTTCTTCTCGATTCCGGGTCTGGGCCGCGAGATCGTGCTGGCGGTGAACCGCTCCGACTACCCGGTGATCCAGGCCTTCGCGATCTACCTGTCGGTCATCACCATGGTGGTGAATCTGGTCACCGACATCCTCTACAAGCTCGTCGATCCACGGGTGGTGCTGAAGTGAATACGGCCGTGATCAACAACTCTCCGACCCCCGCCACCCCGGCGCGCTCGCAGGGCGTCTGGGCCGCGGCCTGGAAGCGCCTGAAGGCCGACCGTGTCGGCATGGTCAGCCTCTACATCGTGGCCGCCTTCATGGCCCTGGTGGCGCTGACCCTGGCCAATGTGGTGGCCGCCAACTGGCAGGACGAGGTGGGCGTGCCCAACGCGCCGCCGCACTTCATCGGCCCGAAGCCCGCCGAGGCCGTGGGCGCGATTGCCGTGCCCACCGGCCCGAACGTGGACATCTCGGACATCGATCCGCTGGCGCCCAAGTACAAGGAATGGGAAGAGGCGGCCAAGAAGTACAAGACCGTCGAGACCGTCAAGGCCGAGACCCTGATCCTGGGCGGCGATCGCCTGGGCCGCGACATCCTGCAGAAGGTGATCCGCGGCGCCGAGGTGTCCATCGTCGTGGGCCTGCTGGCCGCCACGCTGGCCACGCTGATCGGCACCCTGCTGGGCGCGCTCAGCGGCTTCTTCGGCGGCAAGGTGGGCGATCTGCTGGAGTGGGTCTACAACGTCTTCACGGCCATCCCCAGCATCCTCTTGATCTTCGCCTTCGCGGTGATCTTCGGCCGCGGCGTGCTCTCGGTCGTGATGATCCTGGGCCTGACGGGCTGGACCGGCATCTACCGCCTGATCCGCGCCGAGTTCATGAAGCATCGTCAGCGCGAGTACGTGCGCGCCGCCGAGGCCATCGGCGCCAGCACCAGCTCGCGCATGTTCAAGCACATCCTGCCCAACGTCTCGCACGTCGCGCTGGTGCAGCTCTCGCTGCATGTGGTGAGCTTCATCAAGTACGAGGTGATCCTGAGCTACCTGGGTCTGGGCGTCAGCGTGGACCAGGTGAGCTGGGGCACGATGCTGTCGGAAGCCCAGAGCGAGCTGATCCTGGGCTACTGGTGGCAGCTGGCGGCCGTCACCACCTTCATGGCGCTGTTTGTCACCGCCTTCGCGCTCTTTACGGATGCCCTCCGTGATGCGCTCGATCCGAAATTGCGGGGCCTGGAGTAAGCCATGTTGTTGTCGATCCAAGACCTCAAGGTCGCCTTCCGCATGGGCAAGCAGGGCGGCGAGATGCAGCGCCAACTGGCGGTCAAGGGCATCAGCTTTGACGTGCCGGAGAACAGCACCGTGGCCCTGGTGGGTGAGTCGGGTTCGGGCAAGTCGGTCACCGCCATGTCCATCCTGAACCTGCTGCCCGAGAACGCCGAGCGAGAGGGCCGCATCCTGTTCCAGGGCAAGGACCTGCTGCACACCGGCCTGCGCGAACTGCAGGCCATCCGCGGCAAGGAAATCGCCTGCGTGTTCCAGGATCCGATGAGCTCGCTGAACCCGGTGTTCTCCGTCGGCCAGCAGCTCTGCGAGCCCCTGATCAAGCACATGGGCATGAGCCCGCGCCAGGCCTGGACGCGCGCCGAGGAGCTGTTGGCGGAAGTGGGCATCCCCGAGCCCAAGCGCCGCATGAAGGCCTACCCGCACGAGATGAGCGGCGGCCAGCAGCAGCGCGTGATGATCGCCATGGCCCTGGCCTGCGAGCCCAAGCTGCTGATTGCCGACGAGCCCACCACCGCCCTGGACGTGACCATCCAGCGCCAGGTGCTGGAGCTGATGGCCAAGCTGAAGGAAAAGCACCGCATGGGCCTGCTCTTCATCAGCCACGACCTCGGCGTGGTGGGTGAGATCAGCGACCATGTGGTGGTGATGCGCCACGGCGAGGTGCGCGAGAAGGCGCCGGTGGCGCAAATCTTCGCCAACCCGCAGGACAGCTACACCAAGGCCCTGCTGGCCTGCCGCCCCAGCCTGACCGAGAACCCGCCGCGCCTGATGGTCATCGACGACCACATCGCCGGCCGCAGCGTGCATGAAGGCGCCGGCAAGGCCAAGGACCCGAACGCCCCCGTGGTGCTGAAGGCCAAGGGCCTGCAGAAGAGCTTCTGGTTCAAGGAAGGCCTGTTCGGCAAGAAGGAGTTCAAGGCCGTCAAGGGTGTGGACTTCGAGCTCAAGAAGGGCCACACCCTGGGCGTGGTGGGCGAGTCCGGTTCGGGCAAGACCACCATGGGCCTGACGCTCCTGCGCCTGCACGAGCCGACCGGCGGCTCGGTGATGTTCGACGGCCAGGACCTGCTGAAGATGAGTGGCCCCGACTGGCAGAAGATGCGCCGCCGCATCCAGGTGGTGTTCCAGAACCCCTACGCCAGCCTGAACCCGCGCTTCACCATCGGCCAGACCCTGGTCGAGCCGATGGAGATCCACGGCATCGGCAAGGACCACGCCGAGCGCCTGGCGCGCGCCACCGCGCTGATCCAGAAGGTCGGCCTGCCCGAGGCTGCGCTGCACAAGTACCCGCACGAGTTCTCTGGCGGCCAGCGCCAGCGCATCGCCATCGCGCGCTGCCTGACGCTCAACCCCGAGGTGCTGGTGCTGGACGAAGCCGTGTCGGCCCTCGATGTGTCCGTGCAGGCCCAGGTGCTCAACCTGCTCAAGGACCTGCAGGACGAACTGGGCCTTTCCTACATCTTCATCAGCCACGACCTGGCGGTGGTGAAGTTCATCAGCGACGAAGTGCTGGTTATGCAGCACGGCGACGTGGTGGAGCAGGCGCCGGTGCAGGAGCTGATGGACAACCCGAAGCAGGAGTACACGCGCAAGCTCTTGGGCGCGGTGCCGAGGGGCTACCAGGCGGCAGCCTGATCAACGAACAAGGGGCGCTGCGGCGCCCCATGTCGCTTATTGGATCTCGATGCGCTTGGCGCTGGAACCCTGGCGCTTGGGCAGGGTCAGCTTCAGCAAACCATCTTCCAGCTTGGCCACCACTTCGCGTTCATCGATGTCGTGCGCCAGCGTGAAGGCGCGCGCCACCGAGCCATAGCTCAGCTCGCGCAGCAGCACGCGTTCGCCGTCCTTCTGCTCGCGCTCCTGCCGGCGCTCGGCGCTGATGGAGACGGTGTTGCCATCGACGCGCAGATGAATGTCCTCCTTCTTCGCGCCGGGGATCTCGGCCTTCACCTCGTAGGCCTTTTCGGTCTCGCTGACATCAAGCTTGATGTCGCTGGGGGTGCCCTCGGGCGGGCGTACGGCCCAGCGGCCCATCAGCTCGGGCCAGAAGTCGCGGAAGGGGTCGATGCGGGTCAGTCCTGCCATGGTGTGATCCTTTCGATGCGTGTGGACCCGGTGCCACGCCAATCAATTTAGGCAGCTGCACGGGGCGCTTCTTTGCCCTGGATCAAGCCCGCGCTTCCTATGATGGCTGGCCACCCTGAGGGAGCTGCCATGCGCCAACTGCCCGGGCTCGACGCCCTGTTCCTGCACCTCGAAACGCCCGAGATGCCCATGCATGTGGGCGCCCTGCACCTGTTCGAGCTGCCGGCGGGCTTCCGGGGACAGTGGGTGAATGCACTGCGCAAGCACCTCAAGGCCCGGCTGCCGTACGCCGGCGCGTTGCGCCGCCGCCTGGCGGAGCTGCCGCTGAACTTCAGCAACCCGATCTGGGAGCCGGCCGAGCCGGATCTGCGCGTGCACGTGCTGCAGCATGTGCTCGGCCCGAACGCCGACCTGCCCGAGCTCCACGCCCAGGTGGCCGCCTTGCATTGCCAGTTGCTGCCGCGTGACCGGCCGCTGTGGCGCTTCCATGTCTTCGAGGGCCTGGCCCCGGCCGCGAACGGCCGCAAGCGGGTGGCGCTCTACACCCAGCTGCACCACGCCGCGGTGGACGGCCAGGCCGCGGTGGCCTTGGCCCAGGTCCTGCTGGACCTGACCCCGCAGCCGCGCGAGCTGCCGGCTTTGCCGCCGCGCAAGCGCTCGGCTGCGCATGGCGAGGTCGACCTGCTGCGCAGCGCGCTGACCCTGCAGGCGCGTCAGTGGTTCGAGCTGGCGCGCAGTCTGCCGGGCAAGGCCGGCACCCTGTCCAGCCTGGCCGGCAGTGCCGCCAGCGACTGGCTGGGCCAGACCGCGAAGGGCGCCTGGGCGCGCCTGAAGGGCGAGAAGGCGCCGCGCAGCCACGGCATGTTGAACCTGGCGCCGCGCACGCGCTTCAATGTGCCGGTGTCGGCCACGCGCAGCTTTGCATCGCTGAGCCTGCCGCTGATGCCGCTGCAGGCGGCGCGCAAGGCGTTGGGGGCGAGCCTGAACGACGCCGTGCTGTGGCTGTGCAGCACCGCGCTGCGCGAGTTCCTCAAGGCCGAGGGCGAGCTGCCGCGCAAGCCCTTGATCGCCGCCGTGCCGGTGTCCATGCGCGAGAGTGGTGACACGCGCGCCAACAACCAGGTGACGATGAGCGCGCTCAGCCTGGGCACGCACATTGCCGACCCCGCCAAGCGCTTCAAGCACATCCAGGCGGCCAGTGGCTCGATGAAGGCCGGCCTGGGTTCCTTGAAGAGCCTGATGCCGCTGGACTTCCCCTCCATCGGCCTGCCCTGGCTGCTGCCGCTGGCCGCCAAGGCCTGGGGTGGCGTGGCCGAGAAGGTGCCGCCGCTGGTGAACCTGGTCATCAGCAACGTGCCCGGCCCCGGCGTGCCGCTCTACCTGGCCGGCGCGCGCATGCTCAGCAATGCGCCGGCCTCGATCGTCGTGCATGGCATTGCGCTCAACATCACGGTGCAGACCTACGAGAAGCACCTGGAAGTTGGCGTGATCGCCTGCGGCGAGGCCCTGCCCGACATCGACGCCCTGGCCGCCCAGCTGGCGGCGGCGGCCGAGCAGTTCATCGAGCTGGCGGCGGAATCCTGAGCCCGAGCTGACACCAGGCTGACGCCGTGCTAGGCAGGGTCATCGGGAAAGGCCGCTGCCGCCTGCGGCAACAGCCGCTTACGCTTGCGGCATGCTGAACAAGATTCCGCGCCCGCGCCGCCTGCCGTCGCGCGCCGCCCCTGCGCCCGCCGATGCGCACGAACCCCCGCACACCCTGCTCCTGATGCTCGAAGGCCGCGCCCCCTGGGAGTTCGCGGCCCTGATCGCCGCCAGCCCTTGGCTGCGCCGCTGGCCCAAGGGCGATGGCCACCCAGTGGTGGTGTTCCCCGGCCTCGGGGCAAACGACATCAGCACCGCGCCGCTGCGCCTGTGGCTGGACAGCCTGGGCTACGAAACCCACCCCTGGCGCCAGGGCTTCAACTTCGGCCCGCGCCCGGGCGTGATCGAGCAGGCCGAGGCCGATCTGCAGCGCGTGTTCGAGAGCAGCGGCCGCAAGGCCAGCCTGCTCGGCTGGAGCCTGGGCGGCATCTACGCACGCGAACTGGCCAAGCGCCACCCCGAGTGGGTGCGCAACGTCATCACCCTGGGCACCCCCTTCGCCGGCCACCCGCGTGCCACGCACGCCTGGCGCTTCTTCGAGCTGGTGAGTGGCCACGACAGCCATGACGAGGAAGTGCTGGAAGGCCTGAAGGAGGCGCCGCCGGTGCCCACCACCTCGATCTACTCGCGCAGCGACGGCGTGGTCAGCTGGCGCTGCAGCGTCAACGAGCCCGCGCCGCAGGTGGAGAACATCGAGGTGCATGCCAGCCACCTGGGCCTGGGCATGAACCCGCTGGCGCTGTACGCCGTGGCCGACCGCCTGGCACAGCCGCCAATGAACTGGCAGCCCTTCAACCCGCAAGGGGCGAAGCGTTGGTTCTACCCGAGCAAGTGACGCGGTGAGCGAGGAGCGCCGCATCCGCGTCGGCGCGCAGGAGCTGGCCGTGGCCCTGGACGGCCCGGCCCAGGGCGAGCCGCTGCTGCTCATCATGGGCCTGGGCCTGCAGCTGACGAGCTGGCCCAGCGAGCTGGTGGAACGCTTGGCCGCAGCGGGCTTTCGCGTCATCCGCTACGACCACCGCGACATCGGCCTTTCCTCCAGCTGCGACCACCTGGGTCGGCCGCGGCTGGCTCAGGCCTTCTGGCGCCACGCCTTCCATTTGCCGCTGCAGCCGCCCTACACGCTGGCCGAGCTGGCGGACGATGCCGCGGGTCTGATCGCCGCCCTGGGGCTGGAGGCTGCCCAGGTGGTGGGCATCTCCATGGGCGGCATGGTGGCCCAGCACCTGGCCCGGCGCCACCCGCAGCGGGTGCGCGGCCTGAACCTGTGGATGACGAGCCCGGGCGGCCGCCTGCTGCCCCCGCCGCGCGGCGATGTGCTGCGCCTGCTGCTCAGCCGGCCCGACCGTGCGGGCTACCAGGCCTATGGCGAGCGCTTCTTCCAGGCCATCGGCAGCCCGGCCTACCCGAGCGACCCGGCCGAGCTGCGCGCCCGCGTGGCGCACAACCTGGCGCGCTCCTTCCGCCCGCAGGCCACGGCGCGCCAGCTCATCGCCATTGCCGCCGACGGCGACCGCCGCCCCTGGCTGCGCCAGCTCCAGCGCCCCGTGCAGGTGTTGCACGGCCTGGCCGATCCGCTGCTGCCCATCGCCCATGGCCGCGCGCTGGCCAAGGCGCTGCCGCAGGCGCAGCTGACCGAGATCCCCGGCTGGGGCCATGACCTGCCTGCGGCCCTGCACCCCGTGCTGGTGGATGCGGTGCGGCGCGCGGCCGCATGAATTGCAACGAAGTGTGAGAACTTTGCGGCTCTCCCCCAATGGCGGCGCGGAGAGCTGGCCCTAGGA
>JBDHSJ010000106.1:0-13201 GCA_039808065.1 Burkholderiaceae bacterium
CCGCCGGCTTCAAGCCCGCCGACTTCGTGCAACTCCGCTACGCCAACATGCCGCCCGGTGAGCAGCGGCATCTGCTGTGCAGCAAGAACGTGCCGGCGGAGGTGATGCAGCGGCTGGACGCCGCCATCAAGAAGATCACCGACAAGAGCCCAGGCGCGGCACCTCGGCGCTAGGGGCCTCACGACGGGAGGGCGCCTGGATCGCCCGGCGGCCGGCGCCGCTTGACCCCGGTGATCGTGCGGCTGGGCCTGCTCGCCCGGATCCTCTGTTCGACCGCAGCACCCAACACCAAGGCACTGGCACCCTGCGGGCCCTTGCCGCCCCACCCAACCAGGAGCCCAGATGACCCCCGACTTCAAACTGATCGTCTTCGGCGCCACCGGCTTCACCGGCCGGCTGGTGGCGGAGTACCTGCAGGCCAGCGGCGCCACCCGCTGGGCCATCGCGGGCCGCAACGCCGGCAAGCTGGCCGCCGTGCGCGACGAACTGGGTCTGCCCCCGGACCTGCCCCTGCTGCAGGCCGATGCGGGCGATGCCGCCGCCCTGCGCGCCCTGGTGGCGCGCACCCGCGTCGTGATCAGCACCGTGGGGCCGTATCAGCTGCACGGCGAGCCCCTGGTCACGGCCTGCGCCGAGGCCGGCACCGACTACGTGGACCTGTGCGGCGAACCGCTGTGGATGGCCCGGATGATCGACAAGCTCACCGCGCCGGCCCGCAAGAGTGGCGCGCGCATCGTGTTCTCGTGCGGCTTTGACTCCATCCCCTTCGACCTCGGCGTGGTCTATCTGCAGACCCAGGCGCAGGCGCGCTTTGGGGCGCCCCTGCGCGAAGTGCGCGCGCGCGTGGCCCGCATGAAGGGCACGGCCTCGGGCGGCACCCTGGCCAGCATGATGGAAACCTTCGAGGCCCTGCGGCGCGAGCCCGCGCTGGCCCAGAAGATGGCCGACCCCTTTGCCCTGACGCCTGGGTTCAAAGGCCCCGCGCAGCCGGATGACCAGGGCGCCGCCCTGGACGATTGGGTGGATCTGTGGGCCGGGCCCTTTGTGATGGCCGCCATCAACACCAAGAACGTGCACCGCAGCAACGCCCTGCGCGGCCACCCCTGGGGCCAGGACTTTGTGTACAGCGAGAAGCTGCTGACCGGCCGCCCGGGCATGACCGACCGCGGCGCCCAGCGCGCCCGGGCGCTCGCGCGCATGACGCGCTGGCAGAACCGGGTGCTGGGCTTCGCCCCCGCGCGGGCGCTGCTGCGCCGCTTCGTGCTCACCCAGCCGGGCGACGGCCCCTCCAAGGCCGCACGCGAGGCCGGGCACTACGAGCTCTGGTTCAGCGGCAAGAGCGCCTCGGGTGCGCTGCTGCGCGCCGTCGTCAAGGGGGACCGCGACCCCGGCTACGGCTCCACCTGCAAACTCATCAGCGAAGCCGCGCGCTGTTTGGTGGAAGACATCGACCGCCAGGCCACGCCCGGTGGCGTCTGGACGCCAGGCAGCGCGATGGGCCTGGCACTGGTGCGGCGCCTGCACGAGCGGGCCGGGCTGCGGTTCGAAATGGCCTAGCGCTGGCGCGGCGACCGAGCGCCCGCCCAACGCGTCACTGCCCCAGCACCCACAGGCTCAACAGGCCGTTCGCCACATTGGCGATGTTGTGCGCCAGCACGGCGGGCCAGATCGAGCCGCTGGACAGGCGCAGCCAGGCCAGGCCGATGCCGGCGTACAGCGTGTAGCCCAGGATCAGGCTCAGCTTGAGCAGCGGCATGGGCTCCAGCACATGCAGCAGCGCAAAGGGCAGACTGGCCAGCAGCAGCAGCCAGACCCCGGCCGCCGGCGGGCGCCAGCGTGCCAGACCGACGGCGAGCAGGCACAGCCAGGGGCCGCGCAGAGACAGCTCCTCCCCCAGGCCCGGAGCCGTCGCCTCGTAGAGGAAGTACTCAAGGCCGCGCGGTGCGGGCTCCGGTCCGCTCAGCACCTCCACACCCAGACCCACCAGGGCAATCGACAGCCCCAGGCCGAGCGCCTGGCCCCAGGCGGCCCGCGGCGGCCAGCGCAGGCCCAGCTGCGGGCGGAATTCCCGCAGCAGGGCCGCGAGCAGCAGGGCCATCAGCCCCGCCGCCAGCTGCTGCCCCCAGCCCATCACCAGCGGCAGCTTGAGGGCGCGCTGCAGCTCGGAGCCCAGGATCAGGCTGCCAATGCACAGCGCCAGTGCAATGGGTGCCAGCAGCGGCGCCCAGCGGCGGTCGGTGCGCAGCCCGTTGCGTTCAATCCAACGATCAAGCCCATAGGCCATGCAAGGTCCTTGAGTGAAAAGCGAGGGGAATGTAGCCATGCGTGCCCCCGGGCCGCGGGCAGGGCTACGCGGCCTGGCCGGTTGCCCCGCCGCCCTCGGCGGCCTCCGCCCCCACCAGGCTCTCGTAGTACCGGAACTCGTGGCAACTCTTGGCCCAGTGCCGGTTGGTGTTCGGCCGCGTGCCCACCCCAATCAGCCGGCGCCCAGCCGCCTTGATCTTCTGGGCCAGCGGCATGAAGTCGCTGTCGCCGCCAATGACGACGACGGTGCCGATGTGCGCGAAGCGGGCGAGGTCCTCGGTGGCGTCCAGGCACAGCCGGATGTCGGCGCCATTCTTGGTGGACGCACCCGGCGGGAAGAGCTGGATCAGCTCGATGGCGTTTTGCAGCAAGGCATCGCGATAGCGGCTGAAGTACTGCCAGTTGCCGAACGCCCGGTTGATGGCGAGGGGCCCGAAGGAACTGGCCAGATCGACCAAGGCCTGCACATCGACCAGCGGCTCCTGCGGCCGGAAGCGGATGTCGGGGTTGGCGTAGGCGCCCTCGCCCTGCCTGGCCTCCAAGAGGCCGGCGTGCAGGTTCTCGAAATCCCAGTAGAGGGAGACCGAGCGGCCGGTGTCGTCGTGAATCAAGTGGGGCTCCCGGCCTGGTGTTTTGGCCATGCTACGGCGTGCGGGCTGGCGGGCCTGAATCAGGGCGCTGGGCGCGCGGAGCACGGAGGGGCACTGAGGCCTCTAATTTGAAGGGATTCAAATTAAGGGTGCTTGACCCCGAAACGGACCCCGAAGCAAGCGGGTAAGGGCTCACCTCTTTGGCTCTGCATATTTTTCCATTAGACGCTGGATTTCGCGTTGGACTGCAGCTGAAACGTCCTCGCCGTTTCGGTCGGAATCATTTGCGGCACGAAGTATTTCTTTTTCATGGTCGGCAATAAACTGCGCCATTGCAAACCTTTCATGCTGACGACGCTCGATGTCGCCAACATAGAAATCGACGTCTGCCAGTTTGTCGAACATTATCAAGAAGTGCTCAAGGCTAGACAGAAACAGCCAAACCTGGGACTTGAACCAATCGGCCGTGGCCGAGCAATGGGATATCGTCTCGTCAAAGTAGTGCTTGATTCTCGGTCGGAATAACCCAGTCCCGTCCTCTGTTCGCTCACCTTCGGCCTGCGCGTAAGCTTTAATGGCCGATGGGTTGGGGTGAAGCAGCAAGCTCAAATTATCATATGCGCGCTTGTATGGGAGTACAGTGGAGTCGAGTTTCTCAACTAGGGTGTTGATATTGATGACAGTGTCCAGTTCCTTTGCGCGCGCACGATCTTCGTTCAGCTGAATGTGCTTTTTGTGATACTCAGGGTCCTGAATGAATTTTGAAATCAATGCATTTAATTCAATTTGGGATCGCAGGCCATGAACAAACATCGTTAGATTGTAGGGTTTCAGTGCGCAAATTACTGACCGTAGACTTTCGTTTGCCTTTGATAAAATGTAATTTCTAATCAATCTTGAGGTCGTTACATATGACCCGCCCTTGACGACGGAAATGTAGTATCTGACGTGTATCTCTTTGAAATACAGCTCAGCAAATTCTCGTTGGGCATTCGAAAGCCTGGATTTTTTTACAAGCCCACGCCAACGCTTCCAATAGACCAGCCGAATGGTCAGGCGCTCAGGAGCAGCAAGCGTCTTTAATTTGTAGATCGGCCTATCGGTCGGGCCGTCCGCGTTTTCATCACTAAATCTCCAGGGTGTCCTCTTCATATTTCGGGGCCTGAGGGTCAGGTCTTGAGTTTGAAGGGGCTCAGATTCAAGGCATGTCCGCCGCAGTCCTTGTGCCGAAGCCTTTACAGTTCATGGCTTCAAGGTTTCGCGCATGAAAGCAGGATATGCGCGCAAGATTTTCAAGCGTGTAATGCCGCAAATATCTCTCAACGACTGCTTGTCGTCGTCGCGGCACGTAACGGTCAGGAAAATTTCTGCGCTATCAGCCTTGCGTGGAACTTTTACGGCCTTCAAGCCTGTCTTCAGTGACTCGGTCGGATTGTAGGTTTCTATGATTGTTTCTGTGGCCACTTGTATTTTCATGTCGGCGTTTTCGCTGATAAAAATCTGGGTTATCGAAAAGGCCTTCTGGCATTCGGATCTTGTTTGACATGTAAATCTGGCGTTTTGAGCTGCAGTTTCGAGTTCAGTCAAGAGTTGAATACGTCGCCGCTCCGCCTCGGCTCGCGCATCCGCTTCTCGTTTCTGCATTTCAGCGGCTAAGCGCTCTTGCTCTTTGCGAGCTTGGTCCTTCCGTTCCTGCTCCTCTGCGGCAAGTTGCTCGCGCTCCTTGCGGGCGGCTTCTAGTGCCGCTTCTGCATTCGCGGCTACCCAGTCCAGGTTTTCTTTGGCTCTTAGATAATCCGCTGGTGCCGCTACGACTTTGAACATTGCCAATCGCTCTCGTTCATACCTCAGACCTGCTTTTTCTCCATGGTCTGAAACGGCTTTCAGAAGGTTCTCCTTGGAGAATGTTCTGAGGCCCGCCACCAAGATGGTTTGGTATCGATTAACTAAAGCTAGTGCCTGCGCTTTGTCAATTTCATTTTTTGAAACAAAGCCATCCTCAAGAAATCTATATGCGGCATCCCAGTCCTGACGAGAGATGGCGGCCTCGCTATTTTTGATATATAGCGCTGCGGTCGGCGCTTTCGTTGCGCAACTTGACAAAAATAAGGCGCACAAAACAGCCGAGAGCATCGGCAGTTGTTTTTTTAGAATTGAGTATTTTTTATGCACTCTAGTTCGCCTTCCTAATTAATATAAAAATGGATGATTCCTTCTTTGGCGGCAGCAGTTTTTCAAACAACGGCTTTGTCGCAACGCGGCTAGGGGTTAAGACTACCCGTTAGCCTTCGCGCCAACTGTGACTGCCCCGCCTCATCCTTCGCCAAAGCCCTCGCCAGACGGTCCACCTGCTGATGCCGGCCCCGGTCCTGCTCCAGTTCCAAGCGAGGCTGCGGGGACAGGTGTTTAAGTTGAACCCCTGTGATGGGTGGGGGGCATGCATTGAGTTTTAAGGGGTTCAGATTTAAACCGTACCCCCGAAACCCTGTAACAACAAGCGAATCCTTACCCCTTGATCCGTGCTTTAAGGTTCCCCAAGCTATTGGCGGCCCATCCAGTCGCCCTCTGAATGGCTTCGACGGAATTTCGACCGACCCCACCTGCCAGCTCTTTCGTGGCCTGAATAGACTGGCTCATCCGACTTTCAGGGACGCGCTGCATCGCCTTCAGAGCAAGGTCCAGGGCTTGCCTTTCCGCCGGCTCCAATGGCCCGGCGGACTCAAGCATCTGCTCAAGGAAAACACCGAACTCTTGAGCAATCGTGCGCTGGTTGCAGTCTGGGGTTGGCCGACAAAAACGAGCCCAACTCAGTGGCCAGTTCCTCCACCGACGCCGAGAGCGCTCGGGGTGCAATGGACGCAATTCCCTTGGCCACGAAGACTGGATCCAGACCCCACTCTTCGACCAGGTGGTCACCGATGCACCGCCACTCTTCTGCATCGACCTGACCATCGACTGCAGCAAGTCGAAGTGCAAGTGGCGTCATCAGATCGAAGATCGCCAGCCCGAGCGTGTCGAGCGGCGTGTTGAGAAACCTGGGAATCTCGATGACCCGTGATCCCTTGGAGTTGCCCAACACTCGATACAGGCCATAACAGGCACCGCCGGATGCCAGCGCAGCAAAGGCCACCCAACCGATGGGTGTGGCGGCAGCGCCAATACCAAGGGCACCAAGCAGTCCGCTGGGGGCAAAGAACGTAGAAGCAACCAGCCCGGACTTCGCCACTGCCGCGCCGGTCGCGGCAGAGCCCAAGACATCCCAGGCTTCACGAGCGAGGTTGACAGTCCGAAGGGACGTGTACGCGGCTTCGCCAATCGCCAGCTTCGCCTTGAAGCGAAGCGGCTCAGCGACAACCTGCTCGACACCTTCCAGCAGGCCACTCTGCAGGAGCGAATCCGTGCTGCTCATGCCGCCAGTCCGCGAAACTGGCCAGCAAACGCGCGAACGCGCTCCGCCAAGTCACCCTGCTCAAGTTCGGCTTGCGCGCCAACAGCCACGCCGAGCGCGAGAAGGAGGGGAGTAATCGCCGCACCCAACAGCGTTCCAAGCACGGGCACGAACCCGAGGAGCACGCCCAGGACGAGCGCAATCAAAGTGGCAAAGCCCAAGTGGGGAAATTGCTGGAGCAACGACAGCGCGAAGTCCAGGATCTTGCGCCCAATGCGAAGCATCGTTTGCCCGACGCGAGTTGCCAGCCGGAGCATGTCCGAAAGCAGTGCCTTGGCATCGGCCGACACCGGCAGTGCTTCAATCTTGCGAAGAATCTGCGCGTCTGACCGCTCGGTTTGATTCACGAAGGCCTGCAGCTCTTGAATAGCCACAGCGTCAACAGTCTTGGGCAAGTCTTGCATTGGGACTCCCTGTTTTGAATGGCGTCGAAGCGTACTGCAACAAGTTGCGACAGAAGAGGGGCGCTAGGGTCAGGCGCTATGGGCCCTTAATCTGAAGGAGTTACGACAGAAGGCTTGGCCGCCCGCTCATCGCCGCCCCTTGGCCTTGCCCCGATTCGGCTCATCGGTCTGCACAAATCCGATCGGCCGCTTCGGCAGCGCCGGGGGATCCACGGGCGTCATCAACTGCCGCAAGGTATCGAACACCTGCTTCAACTGCGCCCGGGTATTGCGCCCCAGCAGTTCGTGGTCCAGCGCCAGCGAGGCCGTCTTGTCCTCCAGCTCACTCAGGCGCTGGGCCAGGTCGGCATGAGTGGCAGCCAGCGCGCGTACGCGCACGAAGGTGCGCATGATCTCGATGTTGACGGCGATGGCGCGAGGGCTGTTCAGCACCGAGGACAACATGGCGACGCCTTGCTCCGTGAAGGCGAGAGGCGGGGTGCGCCGACCGCCATGCCCCACAGCGGGAAGGGCGGCACTTGAGATCACAGTTTGTGATCTCAAGTCGGTGAACTCCTCGGCGCTGAGGGCGAACATGAAGTCTTCGGGAAAGCGCGCGACGTTTCTCTTGACCGCTTGCACCAGGGCCCGGGTTTCGACGCCGTAGAGCTGGGCGAGGTCGGCGTCGAGCAGGACCCGCTGGCCGCGCAGGGTCAGGATGCGGCTCTGGACCAGAGGCTGCAGCGCTTGACTCATCGCGACGCCGCATTAGCCGCAGCAAGCCCCAGTGCGACGCGCACCGTCTCCCAGGGCTCAACTTGCAAGGGCTCTGCCTCATAAGCCGCAATTCGGCGCCACAGTTCCGCTCGCTGAGCCGAGCTGAGCAACGCGGCATGCTGACGCTGCTGCGGGGCCTTCTCGGCAATGGCCCGAGCCATGATTGAAACCGGCACCTTTTAGCTCCCCCTGTGTGCCTGCCCTTTCGATGAAGGCATGGCGCCCAGCTTTGTAGCGCAGCGGCCGGCTTCTTCCATCGGATCAGACCCCAGCTTCTCCAGCGGTGCCGGCGTCAGGCTCTTAATTCTTAGTAGTTCAGATTAAGGGCCTGACGCCGAAGCCCCCGACCCCGAAGCCTCGGCTACTCCACCACAACCGCCGTGCCACTGGCCGACACCATCAGCATGCCGTTGCCCTGGCCCAGCACTTCATAGTCCAGGTCAATGCCCACCACGGCGTTGGCGCCAGCCAAGCGGGCGCGTTCGCTGAGCTCGGCCAGCGCGATTTCCCGCGCGCGCTGCAGCTCCTTTTCGTAGGTGGCCGAGCGCCCGCCCACCACGTCTCGAATGCCTGCGAACAGGTCTTTGAACAGGTTCGCGCCCAAGATGGCCTCGCCCGTGATGACGCCGCAGTAGCGGGTGATCTTCTTGCCTTCGACGGAGGGGGTGGTGGTCATCAGCATGACAGGTACCTTCTGTGAAAAGTGCGCTCGTGCCTTGTGTGCCGGCGGTCGCGCAGGGTTTGAATCAAAGGGAAGTCAGAACGTGGGGGTGGGAGCGACTGGTTTTGTATGGCTCAAGGCTCTGGCTTCGCCCTCTGCCCCTTCACCCACTCCGACTCCGCCGCCTCATCCTTCGCCAGATCCCCCGCCAGCCGCTCCACCTGTTCATGCAGCGCCTGGTCCACTTCGAGCCGCTTCTCGGTGGCCGAGATCAGGGGCATCAGGATCTTGCGATAGGTAATCGACAGCTGCAGCAAGGCCTCGGCCATCTTCAGGCCCTCGGTGGCGGGCGGGTTCAGCTGCAGGTCCTTGACGGCACCGGCCACGTCGAGCAGCGACGCCGCGATGCGCGTGTGCCCATCGCTGCCTTCGCCGCCGAGCTTCTTGCCGCGCACAAAGCCGTCGCAGATCGCGCGCCAGCGCTCGCTTTCTTCAGGCGTGGGCGAGCCGAGCAGGTGCGCGAGCTTGAGCAGGTTCTCCTCGGCGCCGCTGGTCAGCGTCTGCGCCTCGCCGCGGTAGTGGTCGCGCAGTAGCGCGTCCAGTTCGTCGTCGCGCATCAAGGCGGTGATCTTGGCCGCCAGCTTGCCCATGTTGCGGTAGCTGCCCTGCAGCTTGAAGGGCGGCTCGGTGCGGTAGCTGTCCGCCTGCGCGGCGCTCTCGATGTAGGCGAGGTTGACCTTGAGCAGCAGGTCGCGTGCCTTGAAGAGGCGCAGCAAGAGTTCGCGCAGTTCGTCCAGCTCGGCCGCGCTGTAGGGGTGGGCGAAGTCGGTGGCGGGCACGTCCTGGCCTTGGGCCAGGCGCACCAGGCGGTGCAGGTCGGCGGGGTCGCGGCTGGAGAGGGGCTGCAGCGCGGGGTTGGCGGTCAGCGCGTTCTCGATGTAGCTGAGCGCGAACAGCTGTTCGCGGCCGCTGAGCACATCGCCCAGGTTGTAGATGTCCGCCCGGTTGGCCAGCATGTCGGGGATCTTGAAGACCTCGCCGCTTTCGGTGTACGGGTTGCCGGCCATGACGATGGCGAAGCGTTTGCCGCGCAGGTCATAGCTGCGCGGCTGGCCCTGCCACACGCCCTCCATGCGGCGCGTGCCGTCGGCCAGAGCGATGAACTTCTGCAGGAACTCGGGGTTGGTGTGCTGGATGTCGTCCAGGTACAGCATCACGTTGTTGCCCATCGCGAGACCGAGGTTGAGCTTCTCCAGCTCCTGGCGCGCGGCGCTGTGCGTGGCGGCACTCGGGTCGACGGACGTGATGTCGTGCCCCAGGGCCGGACAGTTGATGCGCACGAAGATGAGCCCCAAGCGTTCGGCCAGGTACTCCATCAGGGTGGTCTTACCGTAGCCGGGCGGGGAGATGAGCAGCAGCAGGCCCATGCGGTCGGTGCGGGCGCCTTCGCCCACGGTGCCGAGCTGCTTGCTGAGGTTGTCGCCCACCAGGGGCAGGTAGACCTCGTCGATCAGGCGGTTGCGCACAAAGCTGGAGAGCGGCTTGGCCTGGAATTGCTCCAGGCGCAGGCGCTGCTTCTCCTGCTGCACCAGTTCGAGCCGGCGCGCCTGCAGGGCTTGGAAGGCCGGCAGCGCCACGGTTTGGTGCTGATTCAGCCGGCGCCAGAAGTCGTTCAGGTTCAGGCGCAGCTGGCCCTGCTGAAAGCGCGGGTGTTCGCTCAGCAGGCCGCTGAGCTGGTGCTCCAGCTCCACGCCCAGGCGCTCGCGCGGCAGCTTGAGGGCCAGGCTGCTGGCGGCGTCGTCCAGCCACTGCAGCTGGTTCGGGTGCTCGGCCTGGGCAAAGGCCTGCAGCCAGGCGCGGGCCAGCTGCCAGCGCTCGGCCGGTGGGGCGGCGTCCAGGTCGTGGCGCAGCGCGCCGGCCTGGCCGCTGCGCTCCAGCGCGCGCCAGAACACATCCACCAGTTCACCCGCGCCCTTGGCCAGGGGCCAGGCCGGGTGCTCAGCCGCCAGCTGGCGCGCGAGGTAGGCGGCGGCGCGCGGGCTGTCTGCCGCTTGCTCGGGCGCGAAGGTGACGAGCTGTTGCGCCAGCTCGGCTTCCAGCTCCGCCTGCGGGGCCGTGGCCTTGAAGAGGGCGCGCATCTGCGCCGCCGCACGGGCGCGGCGTTGCAGCGTGGCCTGCGCGTCGGCGTCCAGCGCCCAGGCCCAGAAGCGCATGGCCAGCGCCCGGGCGGCGGGTTCGAAGGCCAGCAGGCCGGCGCTGTCCTGCATCACCAGCAGGGGGGCGAGCAGCTTGGCGGCGTCTTCGTCGTGCACGCCCTTCTGGTAGCCCTCTTGGTAGCGCGGCGCGGCGAAGCGGCGCACGGCGTCCAGCAGCGCGGGGTGGCCCTCGGCCCCGGCCAGCGCGTGGCCCAGCAGCTCGGGCAGGGCGTAGCCCTCTTCACCCGCCAAGGCCGCCTGCAGCAGGCTGCCGGCCAGGTATTCGGCGCGGCTCAGCTCTGGCGTTTCGCTCACCAGAGCCTGCTGCCAGTAGGGCGCCAGCTCGCTCAGGCGGGCGTCCTGCACGGGGGCGTAGTAATCGGTGCCGGTGAGGTGGAAGCACAGGCCTTCGCCGCGCGGCACCAGGGTCAGTTCAAGCGCCTGGTGGTTGACGCTGAAGGCGTGGCGGCCGAGCTTGAGCGCGTTGCCGCCGTCGCTGGCAAGGTCCTTCTGGTCGCGCACCACGCGCAGGGCGTTGTCGCGGGCGGTCTTGAGGCGCGTGTCCAGTTCGTCCGCGGCCACGGCGGCACCGAGCTCGCGCAGGTCCTTGATCAGGCTGCGCAGCTTGCCCACCAGGGGGTCGGCGGCGAACAGGCTGTGCACGGCGGCCAGGTCGGCCAGATTGCCCAGGCGGCGCGGCAGGCCGTCGAGGATGCGGCCGGCGGCGTCGGTGATGGCCTGGGCGCGGCGCTGGCGCGCGTCCACCAGGGTTTGGCGGCGCGCGGCAAAGGCCTCGACGACGGCCTCGCGCTTGTTGGTGATGTCGAGCAGGAACTCGTCGTGCTCGGCAAAGCGGCCTTCCAGCTCTTCCAGCTGGGCCAGCAGGCGGGTCAGCGCGTCGTCGCAGGCCTCGGGGGTGTCGGCAAAGGCGACGGCGTTGTCCAGCGCCTGGCCGAAGAGCTTGAACTGGGCGCCGAACTCGGCCTGGGCCTCGGCCGCGCCCATGCTTTTTCCGCGCTGGCGGCTTTCCGCGCGCAGCTTGTTGATGTCGGCGTAGAGCGCCGAGATGCGATCGAGGATCTGCGTGCGCGTGACCGCGTCGCCACCGGGCAGGCTGCCGAGCTGCTCGGTCAGCAGGTCCAGGCCGGCGGCCTGTTCGTCCAGCGTGGCCAGCAGGGTGGCGATCTGCGTGGTCGTGTGGGCCTGCGGCAGTTCGGCGGCCAGCTTGGTGAGTGCAGCGCGCTGGCTGTCAAAGGCCTTGTCGCCGGCCAGGAAGGCGAGGGCTTTTTCGCCGACGCGCTGCTGCTCGGTGGCCAGGGCGTCGTCGAAGGCGGCGATGCGGGCCCCGTCGGCGTAACGCAGCTCCTTCAAGAGCTGCAGCTGGCCGCGGCGCTCGCGCAGGCGCGTGAGCGCCTTGATGAAGTCGTCCGGCTGCTTCCACAGCGTGCTGGCGATGTCGGTCAGCAGCTCGCGCTGCAGGCCTTCGGCCTGGGCAAAGGCCTTGGCGGTGTCCTGGCGGATCGCCTCGACCTTTTCGAACTCGGTGAGCGTGGCGCGGGCGCCGTCCTGGATGGCCTTGAGCGCCTGCAGCAGGCCGCCAGCTTCGGCTTCGTCCAGCCAGAAGTAGGCATCGGCCACGCGACCGCATTGGCGCAGCAGGTCTTCGTAGGCGGTGCGGGTGGGCGGCTGATCGGCCAGGGCGCGCGCGATGCCGTTCAGCTCGGCAATGCCACGCACCAGCTCGGCGTTGCCGATACGGCCGAAGAAGCCCTCGGCCTTCGGTTGCGCCAGCGCGTGCTCTTCGCTGAAGAAGGGCGTCTGCCACAGCTGCATGGGGTGCACGCGCGTGGGCTCGCTGCCTTCGGCCAGGAAGACGAGCACGCGGCCATCGGGGTAGCGCGCGTAGCCGTTGGCCAGCAGGGGCGTGGCCAGGCTTTTGTTGATGAGGTTGTAGGTGAAGAGCGCGTAATGCCCGCTCTCGGGTTCGTAGAAGACGAACAGCACGTCCTCGCCATTGGGCGAGCGCACCATGCGCTTGAAGCGCATGCGGCCGATCACCTCCTCGGGCAGGTCGAAGCGCTTGGTCTCGCCGCTCTGCAGGTAGCAGCCGCCGGGGAAGAGGATGCCGTGGTCCTCGGGCAGCTGCACGCAGGATGTGCCGATGGCGTCGATGCGCTCCACCGCGCGGGTGCGGGTGTTGAAGACCAGGTAGCGGGTCACCGTCTCGCGGTAGGGCCTGACCTTCAGCAGGATCAGCGCACCGAGCTTGGCGTAGGCGATCTCGGCGTCGGCCAGGCTCTGGTTCTTGTCCTCCACCGGCTCGGCGTAGATGCCGAGGCCACTCTCGGTGTTGTTCTCCACCTTGACGGTGAGGTCGCCGCCGGTGGTTTCGACGAACACGGTGTCGAGGATGTTGACGTGCGGGTGGCGGCCGGCCACCTGGTGCTCGCGCGCGGTCAGCGTCCACTCGAAGTCGTGCGTGGGCGGCAGGGCGATGTCGCGCTCGCCGCGGTTGTCGATGTACTTGAGTGCGCCGTCGCGTTCGATCTGCCAGCGGAACACGCGCAGGTCGTGCAGCTGCTGGCCGATCTGGAAGGCGGCAAGCAGCTTGTCGTGCGTGACGCGCAGCTGGATCAGCGTGGCGTTCTTGTAATAGGCGTAGAGCTCGCGGAAGTCCTGCGCGAAGCGGGCTTCGTCCAGGAAGCTGCCGGCCATCGGCTGGGGTTCGAGTTCGTCGCCCGCACCCAGGCGGTAGAGCGCAAACACATCGCCGACCGAGGTTTCCTTGCGCAGGCCGATGAAGACGTTGAAGCCGAACAGCAGCTGATCGCCGATGCGCACGA
>JBDHSJ010000107.1:0-13151 GCA_039808065.1 Burkholderiaceae bacterium
GCCTCGGCGGCGGACTCGAACACCACCGCGGCCTGGCGCAGCAAGCCCTCGGTGTGCACCTGTTCGCTGACGTTGCGGAACACGCCGATCACACGACCCTCTTCGGCCAGATGGGCCGCATGAATCTCCAGCCACAGCGCGGGCTCGACGGCGCCGTCCCAGCGGGTGACAAGGTGCAGGCTGGCTTGCGGTCGCTCCAGCAAGCCGCGCACCTGCTCGCGCACCTCGGGTTGCAAGCCGGCAATGAAGTCCTGCGGTTGCAGGCTGAAGCCGCGCAGACCGTCGTCGTGCGCCCCCAGGTCCGCACAGTCCATCAGGGTGATGCCCTGTCCAGGCTGCAACTCCAGCACGCCCATCTGGGCGGCCTTCAGTGCCAGACGCAGGCGGCGCTCGGCACGCACCACGCGCTGCTCGGCGGCGTGGCGGGCCAGGGCCATGCGGATGGTGGCGTTGAGCTCGCGCAGCTCAATAGGCTTGAGCAGGTAGCCGTAGGGCGCCGTGGCGCCGGCTCGGCGCAGGGTCTCAGGCTCGGCGTAGGCGGTCAGGTAGATCACCGGCGCACCCTGCTCGCGCAGGATGGACTCGGCAGCACGGATGCCGTCTCCCCCGCGACCGAGGTTGATGTCCATCAGCACGAGGTCGGGGCGCTGCATCTGGGCATTGCGCAGCGCATCGGCCTCGGAGGCGGCGACGCCGGCCACGTCATAGCCCAGGGCTTCAAGATTGAGCTTCAGGTCCTGCGCCACGATGCGCTCGTCCTCCACCACCAGGATGCGCGGGCGTTCGGTTTCAAGCATGGACACTCTCCTCGGCGGGGGACAGCGGAAACTCAAAGGCGATGCGGGTGCCTGGCCCTTCGAACAAGGTGAACTCGGCCTCCAGCTGATCAGCCAACAGGGGCAGCAGCTGAAAGCCGAGCGAGCCGCCCAACCCCGGGCGCACGCCCGGCGGCAGGCCGACGCCGTTGTCCTGCAGCTCCAGCTGCACTCGGCGTTGCGGTGTGCAGCCGGCACGCAGGTGCACGCGGCCGCCGCGACCATCCGGAAACGCGTGCTTGAAGCAGTTGGTCAGCAGCTCGTTGACCATCAGCGCGCAGGGCACGGCCTGCTGCAGGTCGATGCGCAGGCCCTGTGCGGGGGCATCGACACACAGCTCGACGGACTGGCCCTGGCGCGCAAAGCTGTCGTGCAGCAGCTGCGTGAGCCGGCGCAGATAGGGCCCGAGCTCAAGCGCCGAAAAATCGTTCAGCTCGTACAGCAGCTGGTGCGTCAGTGCCATCGCCATCACGCGGCGCTGGCTGTCGCGCAGTGCCGCCTGGGTGCCGGCATCGGCATGGCGGCTTTGCAGGCTGAGCAGGCTGGCAATGATCTGCAGATTGTTCTTGACGCGGTGATGCACCTCCTGCAGCAGCACGGTCTTCTCGTGCAGTGCAGCCTGGATCTGCGCCTGCGCGCGCAGGCGCTCGCCGATGTCGGCCACGGTGATCAGCACCAGCGGGTCCTCGGCCGAGGGCACGGGGTTCAGCCCCACCTCGATCTGCACCGAACTGCCATCGCCGCGCCGCCCCACCACATGGCGCTTGCCCGCCATGGCGCGGGCCTCGGGGGCGCGCAGGAAATTGCGCATCAGGCCCTCATGGCGCGCGCGGTCACCCTCGCCCACCAGGTCGGCCACCGGGCGGCCCAGCAGTTCGGCCTCGGTGTAGCCGAACAGGCGCGCCAGGCTGCGGTTCACCAGGCTCAGCCGGCCTTGCTTGTCCACCAGGGCCAGGCCGTCGGGGGCCGTCTCGAACACGGAGCGAAAGCGCGCCTCGGTGGCCACGCGGTCCGACACGTCGATGGCCGAGGGCACCAGCTGCACCACTTCCCCGGCTTCATTGCGCAAGGGCGCGAGCATGAAGTCGATGGTCATGCGCGAGTCGTCCTTCATGCGCACCAGCAGGTCGCGCCGCACCGCCTCCCCAGCCCGCGCACGCTGCACCGCATCGCGCAGCCAGGCTTGCAGCTCGGGGTCGTGGCTCCACCAGTAGGTGTCCCAAAAGGGCTTGCCCAGCACGTCCTCCGCGCGGATGCCGGCCGCTTCCAGCGGCGCGCGGTTGGCCTCCACCAGCACACCGTCGGCATTCAGCACCCCGACGAACGCGAACAGGCTGTCCAGCACCTGGCGCAGGTGGGCCTCGCTGCGCCGCATGGCGTGGTCGGCCCGGCGCTGCGCGGTCACGTTCACGGCCTGCACCAGCACGCCCAGCACCGCCCCGTCGGCGCCCCGCACGGGCAGGTAGCTGGCTTCCCACTCCGACAGCTCACCGGGCCGGCTGGGCACCTCGATCTGCACCTGGAAGTTGCGCAGCTCGACTCCTTCGTCCAGCACCGCGCGCAGGCGCGGCTCCAGCGTGGGAAACGCCTCGGGCAGCACCTCGGCCACCGAGCGGCCGCGCGCCTGTTCGGTGCTGACGCCATTGAAGGCAGCCAGCGCGGGGTTCAGCACCACATAGCGCAGCTCGCGATCCAGCAAGGCCAGGCCCACCGGCAGATCGGCCGCAAACAAGGCCCGCAGGCCGGCGTCCAGAAGGCGCTCGGCCTCCGCTGTGTCGCGCATTCTTCTGCTCCCTGGCTGGTGCGTCAGGACGAGCTTATGGGCGAGGGCAGCGCCGGCGCCAATCCCCCAATTTGTTGAGGGCCATTCAGGGGCGCCGTGCGCCCGTCTGGCCGCCGGTGCCGGCGGCCGCCGGATTCACCCGGCTGGCCAGTCCGCCGGCGGCCTTGAAAGCCGCGGCGGTGGTGCTGATGCTGCTCCAGCGCACCGGCGCCAGCAGGCCCAGGCGCGCCGCCCAGGCCTCGATCTGGGCGATGCCATCGCTGGTGCCCACCACCGTCAGGGTCTTGGGGGCCACGTTGAGCGTGACGCTGTAGACCGGCATCACATGGCTGCCCGTGAGCAGGCTGTTGGCCAGGGCTTCGGCGGCCTGCAGGGTGCGGCCGCCATTGCCCACCGCGATCAGATTCCCGGCCGGGTCGTGCGCCTTCCAGTCGCCGCCCGAGCGCGGCCGCCACAGGCCGGCGGCGGTGTCGTCGCTGTCCGTGCCATGGCCCACGCCGGTGACGATGCCCCACAGGACTTCGGCCTGCCAGCTGCTGCCGGTGCTGCCGCGCTGCGGCTGGCGCAGGCCGTCGATCTCGGTGTTTAGCAGGCCCGAGGCCACGGTGTTGGGGCTGCCGCCCAGCGCCCGGATGCGCTCGGCGCAGGCCGCGCGGTCGGCCGCGCTGTGGGCATGCACATCGAACTCGACGCCCAGCGGCTGCAGGGTGCGGATGACCTCGCCGGCGCGCGCCTCGCCATTCAGCCAACCGATGTCGGCGCCAATCGACCAGCGCATGCCCGTGGCCTGCGTGCCCACCTTGCCGGCCACCACGGCCCGGCGGAAGAAAGCGATCAGATCGTCCACATTCGGCCAGTTGGTGGGCACGGACTCGATGTGCATGGTGCCGCTGACGTGCAGCTACGCGCCGCCCGCATCCTGCGCCGTGGCGCGCAGCTGGGCCAGGCCGTTGGCATTGGCCAGGCCAAAGCGCTGGCGCTGGCTGCTGACATAGGCCAGGGCGGATTCGTAGATGGCCCATTGCGCCGCCTGGTCGGCACTGCTCTTGAGCGCGGACTTCAACGCCGGGTTCCAGGGCGGGCGCTTGCCGCCGTCCACGAACACCACGTTCCAGGCGGATTTCTGCGCGAAGAAGTCGTTGTCGTGCATCTTGGCGCCCACGAAGAAGGGCGCCCGTGCGCCCGGCAAGGCGCGCGCGGCGGTGAAGGCGGCCTCCACCAACGCCTGACCGGTCTGGCCGGTGAGCTCGAAGAGCTTGAGGTCGTAATGCTCGGGGCGCAGGTAGAGGCCGCGCGCCGCATCACCCAGGTTCAGCGCGCCGCCGGTGTGCGCCAGGGTCCAGCTGGCGCCCAGGTTCTTGAAGGCGGTGGCCGTGGCGTCGAGGAACTGTTCGTCCGCCTGCATGGCTGGCACGACGGCCACGCGGGCGTTGTCCCCCAAGGTGCGCAGCAGCTGGTAGCCGCCCGGCTTGCTGGTTTTCTGGCCGGTCGTCAGATCCACCAGCACCGATTCATAAGCCTGGATCTCGGCGCTCTGTGCACTCGCGCTCAAGGACGCCAGCCCGGCCCAGTCGTAGTTCAGGTAGTAGGGCTTGGGCGGGCGCATGTGGTAGTTCGGGCCCACAAAGGGCGAGCTGCGCAGACGCTCCAGCAAGCTGGGATAGCCGGACTGGTAGAGGTCCAGCATCGTGTCGCTGAGGTAGATGTCGACGGGCAGGCGGTACTGCTCGTGCAGGTCGACGATGCGGCTCACGGCGGCGGCGCTGAGCTCGGGGTAGCTGAAATCCTGCACATTGATGGAGAACTGCAGCCAGTCGCCCGCATCGGCCGCACCGGCCAGCGTGCTGCCCACGTAGTACACGCGGGCGTAGCTTTGGCGCGCCAGCACCTCGGCCACGTTCTGGCCATAGCCGGCATAGATGGTCGTGCCTTCCAAGCCGCGCAGGTCCATCTGCCGCAACACGGCCACACGGTGCTGGCCCAGGGTGACGGCCTGGTGGGGCTGCACATCGCCGCCCGGGGCGTGCCGCCAGCCGGCCGGGGTGTAGCTGTACCACTGGCCATCGGGCGTGTTGGCAGCGATGTAGAGCTGGCTGCTCTGGCCCTGATCGGCCGTGCCGGCCTGCACCTGAACACTCAGGCTGGTGCGGTGCAGCGGGCCGGCGGCCTCCGCCCAGGCCGTGAAGCCGGCAGGGGCCGCGCAGGCCAGGTTCAAGCCGCAGAGCAGGACAACAGTCAGCAGCACACGCACCAGCACCATGGTTTTCCCCCGGGTTTGGGGTCAATTCCAACGCGGGCTTCGGTCTGCGGCAAGCGTTCCTAGGCCAACTCCCTAGGGGCCCGCACGCCTACCCCTCGCAGAATCGATCGCGCATAGAAGGAGGCCCCGCGTGGACAAGATTTGGCTCAAACACTATTCCCCCGGCGTTCCGGCCGAGATCGATCCGGGCCGGTATGCCAACCTCATCGAGCTGATCGAGACCGCGTTCAAGAACCACGCGAGCAAGCCGGCCTACAAGATGATGGGCGCCACCCGCAGCTTTGCGCAGGTGGACGAGGACTCCAAGGCCTTGGCCGCCTACCTGCAGAGCCTGGGCCTGGCCAAGGGCGATCGTGTCGCCATCATGATGCCCAACGTCTTCCAGTACCCGGTGGCGATTGCCGCCGTGCTGCGCGCAGGCTTCGTGGCGGTGAACGTCAACCCGCTCTACACCCCGCGCGAGCTGGAGCACCAGCTCAAGGACAGCGGCGCCAAGGCCATCGTCATCGTCGAGAACTTCCTGCCGACGCTGAAAGAGGTGTTCGACAAGGTGCCTACCAAGCACGTCATCCTGGCGTCCATCGGCGACCAGTTCGGCTTCCTCAAGGGCCTGGTCGTCAACTACGTGGTGCGCAAGAAGAACAACATCCAGCCCCTGCAACTGCCGGGCATGGTGCGCTTCAACGACGCCCTCAAGCGGGGTCGCGCCCTGCCCTACACGCGGCCGCAGGTGAAGGCCGAGGACATCGCCCTGCTGCAGTACACCGGCGGCACCACCGGCGTCAGCAAGGGCGCCGTGCTGCTGCACCGCAACCTGGTGGCCAATGTGCTGCAGGCCGAGGCCTTCTACGAACCGGCCCTGAAAAAAGTGCCAGCCGGCCAGGCCGTGCACACCGTGTGCGCGCTGCCGCTCTATCACATCTTCGGTTTCACGGCCAACCTGATGCTCTCCATGCACAAGGGCGGCGTGAACATCCTGATCCCGAACCCGCGCGACATCCCCGCCGTGTTCAAGGAGCTCAGCCAGCACACCATCCACAGCTTCCCGGCCGTGAACACCCTGTTCAACGCCATGGCCAACCACCCCGACTTCAACACCGTGGACTGGAGCCATCTGGTCATCAGCGTGGGCGGTGGCATGGCGGTGCAGCAGGCCACGGCCAAGCTCTGGCTGGAGAAAACCGGCTGCCCGGTCTGCGAGGGCTATGGCCTCTCGGAGACCTCGCCGGTGGCCAGCTGCAACCCGACCGACAGCACCGCCTACACCGGCACCATCGGCCTGCCCGTCAGCAGCACCGAGTTCAAGCTGCTGGATGACGACGGCCACGAGGTGGCGCCCGGCCAGCCCGGCGAAATCGCCATCAAGGGTCCGCAGGTGATGGCCGGCTACTGGCAGCGCCCCGATGAAACCGCCAAGGTCATGACGGCCGATGGCTTCTTCCGCACCGGCGACGTGGGCGTGGTGGACGAGCGCGGCTTCTTCAAGATCGTCGACCGCAAGAAGGACATGATCCTCGTCAGCGGCTTCAATGTGTACCCGAACGAGGTCGAGGACGTGCTGGCCAGCATGCCCGGCGTCCTGGAATGCGCGGCCGTGGGCGTGGCCGATGAGAAGGCCGGCGAAGCGGTGAAGGTGGTGATCGTCAAGAAGGACCCGAACGTCACCGAGGCCGATGTGCGCGCCTACTGCGAGGCCAATCTGACCGGCTACAAGCGCCCCAAGATCGTCGAGTTCCGCACCGAGCTGCCCAAGACCCCGGTGGGCAAGATCCTGCGGCGCGAGCTGCGCGACAAGCCCAAAGCCTGAGCGCACCTGCGCAAGAATCCAAGGCCGGCTTCTGCCGGCCTTTTTTTGTTCCCTCGCCATGTCCGCCCGCCTCTACGTTGACCTGCCCCTCGGCCCCGAAGGCCAGGAACTCGATCTGCCGCCCGGCCCGACCCGCCATGCCCAGGTGCTGCGCAGCCAGCCGGGCGATCTGCTGACCCTGTTCGACGGCCGCAGCGAGCAGGAATGGCAGGCCGAGGTGCTGGCCATCGGTCGCAGCGTGGTGCGGGTGCGCCTGCTGGGCGTGCGCGTGTTGCAGCACGAGCTGGCGCAGGGGTTCCGGCTGGCCCTGGTGATGCCCGCCAACGACCGCATGGACTTCCTGGTGGAAAAGGCCACCGAGCTCGGCGTCGGCACCATCCAGCCGCTGATGAGCGAGCGCTCGGTATTGCGCCTGGCGGGCGAGCGCGCCGACAAGAAGGTGGCGCACTGGCAGGGCGTGGCCCAGGCCGCGGCCGAGCAATGCGGGCGCGCGTGCGTGCCCCAGGTGGCGGCCGTGCGCACGCTCAGCCACTGGCTGGCTGCACTGCCACCCGTGGCGGGCGAAACGCGCTGGCTGCTCAGCCCGCAGGCCCAGGGTCTGCCAGCCCGGCCGGTGCAGGGGGAGCTGTGGAGCCTCTCGGGCCCCGAAGGCGGCTTGAGTGCGGGCGAAGAGGCCGCGGCTCAGGCCCAGGGCTTTGCGCCGGTGGGCCTGGGCCCGCGCGTGCTGCGTGCCGACACCGCCCCGCTGGCGCTGCTCTCGTGGTGGGGCCTGGCTCAGCCCTGACGCCGCTGGCGCGCCTGCGCGCCCTGCACCGCCAACCAGCCCGCCACCGGCACGCCCGCCAGGCCGCCGATCAGCATCCACAGCGGATGGTTGATGAGCAGCAGATTGGCCGCCGTGGCCAGCCAGATCACGCCGGCCACGCCGAGGCCCACGGCACGCGCATTGGGTTCGCCGGCAAAGCGGTAGCCGATCCAGGCACCGCCCGCTGCGCCCGCCCACCAGGCCAGCACCACGGAGACCAAGGCCCCCAGCGGCGCCGCAGCCAGCAGTGCGGCCACCACGGCGGGGTCCTTGCTGTTGCCCGCGTGGGCCGGCAGCGGCCAGATCTTGTGGCCGATGGCCTCGATGGTGGCGATGACGGCCACGGCCACCATCATTCCGGCCAGCAGGCCGAGCAATGCACGAAAGGCAGGTTTCATCGGCGTGGATTGTCCGCGGGCCAGACCTGCATGCGCAGTGCCTCCAACCCTCGCAGCACCGGCTCCAGGTTGGCAGGTTCGCGCTCGAAGCGCGCCAGCCATTCGAGCGCCGGGGCGCTGAAGGCGGCCGGGGCGTCGCGGTCGAAGAACTGCATGCTGCCGGCCGCCCGCGCCAGCAGGCGCGCGCCGGCCTGGGCCAGCGGATCGCTGCCCACGGCGGCCCCGCGGTGCGGCGGGATCAGGCCCATGGCCTGGTTCAGCTCGGCCTGGAGCTCGGGCCGTGCCAGGTAGCGCAGGAACTCACGTGCGGCGGCCTTCTGGCGCGCGGCGCGCGGGATCACCAGCACATCCAGCGGCGCGTCCTCGATCAGGGGCACGCGCGCGTCCAGCGTGGGGAAGGGGAAGAAGCCCAGATCCGGCCGCACCGCGGCCGGGAAGGCCAGGCTAACGAAATTGCCCATCAGCACCATGCCGGCATGGCCGCGCGTCACGTACGGCAGGGCCTGGCGCCAGTCGCGCTCGAAGCTGCCGGGCAAGAAGTCGCCGCGCTGCAGCAGCTGGCGCCAGCGCTCGAACACGGCGCGCACGCGCGCATCCAGCCAGCTGGCGCGGCCGCTCAGCAGCTCGGCATGGAAGGCCTTGCCGTGCAGGCGCAGGTTGAAGTAATCGAACCAGGCACCGAGCGGCCAGCCTTCGCGGCTGCCCATGACGATGGGCGCCAGGCCCGCCCCGCGCAGTTGCTCGTTGAGATGCAGCCAGGCCTCCCAGGTGGCGGGCGGCTGCAGGTGCAGGCGCTCGAACACGCTGCGGCGGTAATAGAAGCCCCATTGATAGGTGGCCAGCGGCAGCGCCCAGACGCGGCCCTGCACCCGCACCGCATCCAGCATGGCCGGGTGGAACTGCGACTCCCAGCCGCGGGCCAGGTCGTCCAGCGGCTCCAGCAGGTCCTGGTCCACGAACTCGCGCAGGCGCTGGCCACCGAACCAGAAGGCCACGTCGGCCGCGGCCGGCTGCTGGCGCAACAGGGCGTCGAACTCGGCCTTGTACTGGGCCTGTTCGCGCTCGCGACTTTCCAGCGGCCGGCCCAGGTCCTCGTAGCGGCGCGCGATGCGGACCCACAGATCGCGCTGTGAGCCACTGGAGAACATCCAGTGCACGCGCAGCGGCTCGGCCGGCGGCACCGGCTGCGCCCAGGCCGGGCCGGCGCCCGCCCACACACAGAGGCTGCGCCGGCGCAGGCTCATTCGCGCATCGAACCGGCCACCAGATCGAAGCGGAACAGCCGGCATTCGATCGGGCCGTTCCACATCGGGATCTTGCGGCTTTCCTTCAGCCGCATGCGGCGCGGCAGCTCACGGTCGGGGCTGAGCAGCCAGGCCGTCCAGGGGTTGGCACCGGTGTACTGGCGCTTCCAGTGCGCGGCCAGGCGGGCGAAGAAGTCATTGCCTTCGGCAATCTCGCGCGCGGGGCGGCTTTCATCCACGCCGGCCTTGCCCCGCACCTCGATGCGCTCGCCGTAGGGCGGGTTCATCATCAGCGTGCCCGCCATGCCGGCGGGCAGCTCGGGCGCCGGGCGCTCCAGCGCATCACCGCCCTGGAAGCGGATGGCATGGGCCACGCCGGCGCGCTCGGCATTGCGACGCGCGAAGTCGACCATGCGGAAGGCCACGTCGCTCGCGAAGATGGGCACGGCCGGGGCATGCTCGGCGGCCTTGGCCTCGGCCAGCAGGCGCTGCCAATCGGGGTAGAGCTCGGCGTAGGGCGGCTGGTGCGCAAAGGCGAATTCGCGCTGGCTGCCCGGGGCGATGCCGCAGGCGATCAGCGCGGCCTCGATGGCGATGGTGCCGCTGCCGCAGCAGGGGTCATTCAGGGCGCCGCCGGCCTGCGGCGTGCCGCGCCAGCCCGCAGCGGCCAGCATCGCGGCGGCCAGGGTCTCCTTCAGCGGGGCGTCGCCCTTGTCATAGCGCCAGCCGCGTTTGAACAGGGGCTCGCCGCTGCTGTCGGCGTAGAGCGTGGCGCGGTCCGCATCCAGGTGCAGCAGCACCGGCAGGTCGGGGTCGCGCGTGTCCACGCTGGGGCGCTCGCCGTGCTGGTCACGGATCTGGTCGCACAGCGCGTCCTTCACCTTCAGGGCGGCGAAGTGCAGGCTTTTCAGCGGGCTCTGGCGCGCGGTGCAGTCCACGCGGAAGCGGTGCTGGGGCGTCAGCCACTCGCTCCAGTTCACCGTCCAGGCCAGGTGGTAGAGGTCGGCCTCGTCGCGGTAGGGCCCATGGGCCAGCTCCACCAGCACGCGCGTGGCCAGGCGGCTGTGCAGATTGAGCTTCATCGCGTCCACCAGGCTGGCGCGCGCCAGCCGCACGCCACCGCGCGCCACATCGGCCTTGAGCCCGAGCGCGCGCACTTCGTCGAGCAACAGCGGTTCGACCCCGCTCGGACAGGGCAGGAACAGGGCGTAGGCACTCATGGGGATTACTGCTTTCGGAGGGGGGCGGTGGGGATCTTCATCCCCTCGCGGTACTTGGCCACCGTGCGGCGCGCGCACTGGATGCCCTGCTCTTCCAGCATGCTGGCAAGCTGGCTGTCGGACAGCGGCTTTTTCGGGTCTTCGGCGCCAATGAATTGGCGGATCAGCGCCCGCACCGCGGTGCTGCTGGCCTCGCCGCCGGTTTCGGTGCTGAGGCCCGAGCCGAAGAAGAACTTCAGCTCGAAAGTGCCATGCGGCGTGGCCATGTACTTGGCGGTGGTGACGCGCGAGATCGTCGATTCGTGCAGGCCGAGTTCATCGGCAATTTCTCGGAGCACCAGCGGGCGCATGGCCAGTTCGCCATGCGTGAAGAAGCCGCTCTGGCGCTCGACGATGGCCTGCGAGACGCGTGCGATGGTCTCGAAGCGCTGCTGGATGTTCTTGATGAACCAGCGCGCTTCCTGCAGCTGGCCGCTCAGCGCCGTGCCCTTGTTTTGCTTGAGCAGGCGGGCATAGAGCTCGTTGACGCAGAGCTTGGGGCAGACCTCGGGGTTGATGACGGCGCGCCAGCCGCGCCCGGCACGCTGCACCAGCACATCGGGCACCACCGGGGTGTTGTGGTCGCGCGCGAAGCGCCGCCCCGGCTTGGGCTCCAGGCGGGCGATCAGCGCATGCGCCTCGCGCAGCTCGGTCTCCTCGCTGTGCGTCAGCAGGCCCAGGCGGCGCCAGTCGCGCTTGCCCAGCAGCTCCAGGTGCTTGGGCTCGCAGACCCGCCGCGCCAGCGCCAGCCGGGGGTGCGGCGGATGCACGCGCAGCTGCAGCAGCAGGCACTCGCTCAAGGAACGGGCGCCCACGCCGGCCGGGTCCAGGCGCTGCAGCAGGGCCAGCGCCACCTGCAGGCGCTCCTGCAGCTCCTCGCGTTCTTCGGGGTCGGAGCCGGCGAGCTGCTCCACCAGCTCCTCCAGCGTGTCGACCAGGTAGCCCGACTCGTCCAGGCTGCCGATCAGCAGCTCCACGGCGGCCAGATCGGTGGCGCTCAGGCGCCGGCCGGCCAACTGCTGGCGCAGATGCGCCACCAGGTCGATGCCCAGGCTGTCCTGCTCGCCGCTGCGGCGCTCGTCGTCGTCGTCACCGCCCTCGGCGCGGTTGGGCGGCAATTCCTGGATGCCGTCGAAGTCATCCCCTTCGGTGCCGTTGGCCCAGTCCTCGCGCTCGGTGGCGCCGAAGTCATCGGCCACCAGCTCGCGCTCGCCGCCTTCGTCGCCACCGCCATTGCTCTCGTCGGACGAACTGCTGGTGCTGGCCAGCGACACCGCCTCGGCGCCGGGGCGCGGTTCGAAGTCCTCGGCCTCCAGCTCCAGCAGCGGGTTGCTGTCCAGCATCTGCTGGACCTCCTGCTGCAGCTCCAGCGTCGACAGCTGCAGCAGCCGGATCGACTGCTGCAGCTGCGGGGTCAGCGCGAGGTGCTGACTCTGGCGGAGCTGGAGGGAGGGCTTCATCGCGCATCCATTCCCGCTACATGCGGAAATGCTCCCCAAGGTAGACCTTGCGCACGTCGGGGTTGGCCACGATGGCCTCGGGCTCCCCTTCGGCCAGCACGCGGCCGTCGCTGATGATGTAGGCGCGGTCGCAGATGCCCAGGGTCTCGCGCACGTTGTGATCGGTGATCAGCACGCCGATGCCGCGTTCCTTGAGGAAATGGATGATGCGCTGGATCTCCAGCACGGCGATCGGGTCCACGCCGGCAAAGGGCTCGTCCAGCAGGATGAAGCGCGGCTGCGTGGCCAGGGCGCGCGCGATCTCCACCCGGCGGCGTTCGCCGCCCGAGAGCGCGGGTGCCGGCGTGTCGCGCAGCTTCTCGATCGACAGATCCTTCAGCAGCCCCTCCAGCGCGGCGTCGATGCGCGCCGTGGCCCAGGGCTTGCCCTTGTCGTCCAGCTGCAGCTCCAGCACGGCGCGGATGTTTTGTTCCACATTGAGCTTGCGGAAGATCGAGGCTTCCTGCGGCAGGTAGCTCAGGCCCAAGCGGGAGCGGCGGTGGATGGGCTGGTGCTGCACCTCCTGGCCGTCGATGCGGATCACGCCGGCATCGGCGCGCACCAGGCCGACGATCATGTAGAAGCTCGTCGTCTTGCCGGCGCCGTTCGGGCCGAGCAGGCCGACGACCTCGCCACCGGACACCGAGACATGCACGTCCTTGACGACCTTGCGGACGCCATAACTCTTCTGCAGGCCCTGGGCCTCCAGGCGGCTGGGAGCCTGCGTCATTTCTTCGGCGGCGGCAGGGCCGGCGTCGTCTGCAGAGGCACGCTGCTGGCGGGCGCGGCCGGGGCCGAGGCCGCCGACGCCGGCCGGGGCATCATCACCACCCGCACCTTGCCCTGCGGCTGCGGCGAGGTCTGGCCCGGCTCGACGCTGAGGATCTCGGAGCGGCTGTTGTAGACGATGGTGGCGCCGGTGAGTTCGTCCAGCACCTGGTTGCCCTTCATGCGCCGCACCACGGCGCCGCCGGCAAAGCGCACGGTCTCGGCCCGGGTGTCGTACTCGATGCGTTCGGCACTGCCCTCCAACGTCTCGCCCGGCGTGTTCAGGGCCTGGCTGAAGCGCACCGGCTCGCTGGGCTTGCCGGCCGCCACGGCGAAGTGGCTGTCGTCCGCGCGCCGTTCGGCCTCCAGGCGGCTGGCGCGTACCTGCAGGCTGCCCTGCACCAGCAGCACCGGCCCGGTCCATTCGGTGCGGCCGGTCTGCTGGTTGATGGTGCCGCCCTGGTCGCTCTCGATGATCAGCGGCTTGGTGCGGTCGTCCTTGGCAGCCTGGGC
>JBDHSJ010000108.1:0-13135 GCA_039808065.1 Burkholderiaceae bacterium
TGCAGGCGCGTGGCTATGTCTTCCACAGCCAGACCGACACCGAGGTGATCTGCCACCTGGTGGATCAGCTCTACAACGGCGACCTGCTCGAAGCCGTGCAGCAGGCCGTGCAACGCCTCAAGGGTGCCTTCGCCATTGCCGTGTTCCATCGCGACGAGCCGCAGCGCGTCGTCGGTGCCCGCGAGGGTTCGCCCCTGGTGCTGGGCGTGGGTGAAGGCGAGCGCTTCCTCGCCTCCGACGCCATGGCCCTGGCCGGCGTGACCGACCAGATCGTCTACCTGGAAGAGGGCGATGTGGTCGATCTGCAGCTGGGCAAGCACTGGATCAGCCACGCCCAGGCTGGCCGCTTCGAGGCGGTGGAGCGCGAGGTCAAGACCGTGCATGCGCACAGCGGCGCGGCCGAACTCGGCCCCTACCGCCACTACATGCAGAAGGAAATCTTCGAGCAACCCAAGGCGATTGCCGACACGCTCGATGCCGTCGAGACCATCGGCCCCGAGCTGTTCGGCAGCGGCGCCGCGGCGCGCTTCAAGGACATCGACTCGGTGCTCATCCTGGCCTGCGGCACCAGCTATTACAGCGGCAGCACCGCCAAGTACTGGCTGGAATCGATCGCCAAGATCCCGACCAACGTCGAGATCGCCAGCGAGTACCGCTACCGCGAATCGGTGCCCAATCCGCGCCAGCTCGTCGTCACCATCAGCCAGAGCGGCGAGACCGCCGACACCCTGGCCGCGCTGAAGCACGCGCGTTCCATGGGCATGCAGCACACGCTGACGATCTGCAACGTCGGCACCAGCGCCATGGTGCGTGAGTGCGCGCTGAACTTCATCACCCGCGCCGGCGCCGAGATCGGCGTGGCCAGCACCAAGGCCTTCACGACCCAGTTGGTCGGCCTGTTCCTGCTGACGCTCACGCTGGCGAAGGTGCGCGGATTCTTAAGCGAGGCGCAAGAAGACGAATACCTGAAGCAACTGCGCCACCTTCCCGTGGCCGTGCAGGCCGTGCTGGCGCTGGAGCCCCAGGTGGTGGCCTGGAGCGAGGCCTTTGCGCGCAAGGAGAACGCCCTGTTCCTGGGCCGTGGCCTGCATTACCCGATCGCGCTGGAAGGCGCGCTCAAGCTCAAGGAAATCAGCTACATCCACGCCGAGGCCTACCCGGCCGGTGAGCTCAAGCACGGCCCGCTGGCCCTGGTGACGGCGGAGATGCCGGTGGTCACCGTGGCGCCCAACGATGCCCTGCTGGAGAAGCTCAAGAGCAATCTGCAAGAAGTGCGCGCGCGCGGCGGCGAGCTGTTCGTGTTCGCCGATGCCGACTCGCATATCGAAAGCGGTGAAGGCCTGCATGTGATCCGCATGCCCGAGCACTACGGCGCGCTGTCGCCCATCCTGCACGTGGTGCCGCTGCAGCTGCTGGCGTATCACACGGCCTGTGCCCGGGGCACTGACGTGGACAAGCCCCGCAATCTGGCGAAGTCGGTCACCGTCGAATGACGGGGCCGACTGCGCCAGGTTCGGCGGCGCAGCCGCCTCGCAGCGCAGGGCGCTGCGATTCGGTTTGGACGTGAACCAATACGCGCAGCGAAGCGGTTCACGGCACAAGCCCCGCAATCTGGCGAAGTCGGTCACCGTCGAATGATGGTCAAGGGCTGAGCCTGGATCGGCGGCGCAGCCCCGCAACTTGGCGAATTCGGTCATCGTCGTACGACGGTGACCGACCGATCCACCTCAACCGGTCACGAGCGGCGGCTCCCTGAGTCCAGCGCAGGATGCGCGCGCAGGCGCTCGACTGCCAGGTCGATGAAGGCGCGGGCCTTCTTGGAGGCATAGCGTCCCTCGCGGTGGACGACATGCACCGGCAGCGGGGGCGGCTCAAAGTCGGTCAGCACGGTCTGCAGGCGCCCTTCGGCCTGCAACGACGCCACTTGATACGACAGCAGGCGCGTCAGCCCGAAGTGCTGCAGGCAGGCTTGGATGGCCGCGTCGTTGGAGGTGGTGGTGAAGCGCGGCTGCAGCTTGACGGCGATGGGCTCGCCCGCTTGCTGCAGGCGCCATTCGGCGTTCGGGGTGACCGCGCTGGCCGCCACGATGGCGTGGGCTTGCAAGTCCGCAGGCACCTGCAGCGGGGGCGCGCTCTTCAGGTACTGGGGCGTGGCCACGATGACGCGCCGCACCTGACCGACGCGCACCGCCTGCAGCGAGGAATCCGGCAGCTCGCCGATGCGCACGGCCACGTCGACGCCCTCGTCCATCATGTTGACGATGCGGTCCAGAAACCAGCACTGCGCCTGCACTTCCGGGTGCAGGCGCAGGTACTCGGTCACGATGGGCGTGACCACCTGCGCGCCAAAGAGCACCGGCGCCGTGAGGGTGAGCCGGCCACGTGGGTTGGCGTGCAGACCCGCCACGGATTCGTCCGCCTCCACCAGCTCGGCCAGGATGCGGCGGCAGTCTTCCGCATAGCGCTCGCCCGCTTCGGTGACGCGCACCACTCGGGTGGTGCGGGTGAGCAGCCGAGCGCCCAGCTGGGATTCCAACTCGTTGATGGCGCGCGTGACCGCAGGGGGCGAGAGGTTGAGCTTGCGCGCCGCGCCGGCAAAGCCGTTGGCGTCCACCACGGCCACAAACACTTGAATCTGGTGCAGACGGTCCACAAAGCCTCCCGGGGTGCCGTGGGATTGTGCCGAGCCGGGACAGCGCGCCGGATTGTTCCGCTGCGCGCAGCAGTGCATTGGCTGCGGCGGGGATTCCGCTTGGGGGCGGGCTTGCGCACAGTCCGGTCATCCCGGCACCGAACGCGAATCCTTATGCTGCCCAGCCCCTTCTTCACCGAGCTTCCGCCCCAGGGCGACGCCGATTGGCCCTCTGTGTCCCGCGCTTGGGCGGCGTTGCTGATCTGCCTGGGAGTTGCGCCATGCAAGAACTGACTGTGGACGTCGCCATCATCGGCACCGGCACCGCCGGCATGGGCGCCTACCGCGCCGCGCGCCAGCACACCCGGAGCGTGCTGGCGATCGAAAGCGGCCCCTACGGCACCACCTGTGCCCGCGTGGGCTGCATGCCCAGCAAGCTCCTCATCGCCGCGGCCGAAGCCGCCCATGCGGTGCACGCCGCGCCCGGCTTTGGCGTGAACGTGCAGGGCGTGCAGATCGATGGCCGTGCCGTGATGCAGCGCGTGCGCAGCGAGCGTGATCGCTTCGTCGGCTTCGTCACCGAGTCCGTGGACAGCTGGCCCGCCGCGCACCGCCTGCGTGGTCACGCCCGCTTTGTGGCGCCCGGCGTGCTGGAGGTGGACGGCCACACGAGGGTCAAGGCCGCCCGCATCGTCATCGCCACCGGCTCGGAGCCGCAGATCGACCCCGCCTGGCAGCAGGCCCTGGGTGACCGCCTGATCCGCAACGACGAGGTGTTCGACTGGCAGGACCTGCCGCGCGCGGTGCTGGTGATGGGCGCGGGCGTGATTGCGCTGGAACTGGCCCAGGCCCTGCACCGCCTGGGCGTGCGCGTGCGCCTGCTCGGCCGCAGCGAGCGCGTGGGGCCGCTCACCGACCCCGCGCTGCAGACCCTCAGCCGCGAGATCCTCGGCGCCGAGATCCCGATGCACCTGGGCCTGCCGCACCCCAACCTGCGCCGCGAGGGCGACGAAGTGGTGCTGACGGTCGAGGGCCAGGAGGAGCGCTTCGATTGGGTGCTGGCCGCCACCGGCCGCCGCCCGCGCTTGGCAGGCCTGAGCCTGGAGCACAGCGGCCAGCCGCTGGATGCCCAGGGCGTGCCGCTGTTTGACCGGCACACCGGGCAGGTGGGCACGCACCCGGTGTTCATCGCCGGCGATGCCAACGCCGAGTTGCAACTGCTGCACGAGGCAGCGGACGAGGGCCGCATTGCCGGCGACAACGCCGGCCGCTGGCCCGATGTGCGCGTGCGCCCGCGCCGCGCGCCGCTGGCCGTGGTGTTCAGCGACCCGCAGATCATGCTGGCGGGCCAGAGTCACGCCGAGCTGCTTCACGCGGGGGTGGCGTTTGAGACCGGCCGCGTCAGCTTTGCCGACCAGGGCCGCAGCCGCGTGATGCGCAAGAACCAGGGGGGCCTGCACCTGTACGCCGAAAAGGACAGCGGCCGCCTGCTGGGCGCCGAAATGATCGGCCCCGCCGCCGAGCACCTCGGGCACCTGCTGAGCTGGAGCGTGCAGCGCGGCGACACCGTGCAGCAGATGCTCGACAGCCCCTTCTATCACCCGGTGGTGGAAGAGGGCCTGCGCACCGCGCTGCGCGACCTGCAGCGCAGCCTGCGCATGGGCCCACCGCCGGTGGAGCGCTGCCTGGACTGCGGCCCGGGAGCCTGAGCGGTGGCCTAGAAGATCGTCTGCAGCGCCGCCACCAGCGCGTCGGCATCGGCCGGGCTGTTGTAGCCCTGGAAGGAGACACGCACAAAGCTGTGCGGCCCGTGCTGGGTCACCGGCACCTCGATGCGGAAGTCGTCGAACAGCCGCGTCTTGAGCGCCTCGGCGTTCATCGGCGGCACGGGAATGGCCACCATCTGGCCGAAGTCCGCATCCCGGCACAGGGGTGCAAGGCCGGTGTGCGCGCACACGCGCTGCAGGGTCTGCACCGCCAACACGTGGCAGGCCTGGCGCACCTGCGGCCATTGGTGCCGCGCCGCAAAGTCCAGCGCGGCCGGCACGCTGAGGAAGGCGGAGATGTCACGCGTGCCCTGCCACTGCAGGCGCCGCTCCAGCAGGCTGTGGCCCAGGTAGGCGTCCAGTCCCGTGTGCCCCTCCACGCCCGGGCTGTAGCCCCAGCTGATGGTGAGCGCGTGCAGCAACTCGTGCTGCTCGGGCCGCGCATGCAAGAAGGCCGCGCCCTTGGGGGCACCCATCCACTTGTGGCAATTGCCGGTATAGAAATCGGCCCCCAGCGTGTCCAGATCCAGCGGCAGATGACCGGGGATGTGCGCGCCGTCGATCACGCTCCAGATGCCCGCCGCCCGCGCCCGCCGCACCAGCTCCTGGATCGGGAAGATCAGCGCGGTGGTGGAGGTCATGTGGCTCAGGAACAGCGCGCGGGTGCGCGGCGTCACCGCGCGCCAGACGCGCTCCACAAATTCCTCGGCGCGGTAGGGCAGGGGGATGGGCACCGCCACGCGGCGTGCGCCGGTGCGGGCGCAGACCCAGTCCCAGGTGTTGTCGCAGGCGCCGTACTCGTGGTCGGTGCTCAGGATCTCATCGTCCGGCTGCAGCGGCAGCGAACGGGCCACCGTGTTCACACCCTGGGTGGCATTGGGCACGAACACCAGGTGCGCCGGGTCTGCGCCCAGCTCCTGCGCCAGCCGCGCGCGTGCCTGCGCCAGCAGCCCGGCCGAGCGCCGCCCCAGAAACGCCACCGGGTTGCGCTCCATCTCGCGCTGCCAGCCCTGCTGCACCGCCAGCACCTCGGCCGGGCAGGCGCCGAAGGAGCCGTGGTTCAGGAACACCAGGTCCGGATCCAGCAGGTACAGCGGCTTCAATGCCGCGGGGTCAGAAGACTCTTGCATGGGCTGAAACAGTGTGTTGGACAGGGCGCGGATTCCCTCGCGGGGGCGGCGTCGGCACAGTGTGGCCCATCGCCCCTTCTGCCTTGAATCGCACCATGATCGACGTCTACTACGCCCCCACGCCCAACGGCATCAAGATCCCGATTGCCCTGGAAGAACTGGGCGTGGCCTACCGGCTCATTCCGGTCAATCTGTCCGCCAACGAACAAAAGCGCCCGGAGTTCCTGAAGCTCAACCCGAACGGCCGCATCCCGGCCATCGTGGACCCTGACGGCCCCGATGGTGAACCCGTCTCGGTGTTCGAGTCCGGCGCCATCCTGCAGTACCTGGCCGAAAAGTTCGGCGGCCTGCTGCCCAGGTCCGTGCGCGAGCGCATCCGCGCGTTCGAGTACCTGTTCTTCCAAGTCGGTGGCGTGGGTCCCATGTTCGGCCAGGCCGGCTGGTTCATGCGCCAGCCCGAAAAGATGCCCGCCGGCATCGAGCGCTACTAGGCCGAGAGCCGGCGCCTGACCGCCGTGCTGGAAGCCCGCCTGCAGGAATCGCCCTGGCTGGCCGGGGAGGAGTTCTCGATCGCCGACATCGCCCACTTCGGCTGGCTGCGCTCGGCCGGCTATGCGGGGGTGAAGCTGGAGGACTACCCGGCAGTGAAGGCGTGGGTGGAGCGGATGGCGCAGCGGCCGGCGGTGCAGCGGGCGCTGGGGTGAGGGGGCGGGAAAGGCGGCAAAGGCTGACTGCAGTCACTGAACGCAGTTCAGTTGAACGGCTGCCATCGACCCAGAGCGGCCGTTCGGTCAATTGGACGTTCCAGAAGCGCGGTACTTAACTGCTGCAGGTCCGTCAGCTCCAACCGTGCTCCCAAATATGCTGTGCCCGATTCGACTTTCGGGGAGCCACCCACTCATTGCCCCCGGAATCAATGAATGCGCCGAAGAAGCGAATTTTTGTGAGCTTGGGCGCCTGACGCCCCCACATGGCGTGCACATGCGACGCGTTCTCCCACCGACCATTCTTGATTTCCAGGTCCGAGGCAGTGGACGAACTCCATTCGCCCGCACATGCTGGGCAAAGACCCGGGTGTTCAGCCAGCCAGACCTTTGCCGAAGTCCCGCGCAGTGAACAATGGATCCACTCTTTGTCCACCTCGTGGTGGCAAGCACCAGCCCAGGCCGCAAGTTGAGGTGCTAGATCGTTTAGCAAGATGCGGTTGAATTGACTGCCCAAGTCGGGCGACTCGAAGTAGGCGCCACGGTAGCCAGTGCTCGCATTGAAGAACCAGTCAAAGAGCGGCTCTGCGACGGTGCAGCAGAAGACAGCGCGCTGGAACGACGGATCGCCCTGACGCAGATCGCGGTGGTAACAAACAAGGCAGAGCCCTTCGCGCAATGCCGCCGACAGCTCCAATGCTGGACGAGGCTGGCTGAGAAGAAGCAGTCGATCTGGCTCGGCCTCGCCGACAAATTCCCAAGCTGTCACGGATGTCATTGCTGATGGCGGACTTGGTTTCAATGGTTCGTCAACGATTCTTGCCCTACAAGGATGCACTCTGCAAAGCGTTCACCCACAACCGACCGCTGACTGCTTCGCCACCTGACCCAGGCCGACGCCGATCGTCGCTGTGTGTTGCCCGCGCAGCCGGGCGGCCAAGCTACTGCCCTCACAGGCGACGCCGTGCCAAGCCTTTCCCTCGAACGACCCATCGCGGTTCGATCACGGCAAAGAGTCGGCATCGCTGGGCATCGGCTCCGGATCCACACCGATGGCCACCCCACGCGCATTCCGGCGGCTGGCGCCGAAGGCCCCCAGAAAGTCCCGATTCTTTGACCCGCCGTGCCGCTCGCCGACGGGGTCCACAGTGCCTCTACAGGCGCTCGCTGACGACACACAGGGCCTTGTCCCACCCGCGCTGGACTGCTCGCTGACCCAGGCCTGAGGCCGCCCCCCAGCCAGGCTTTCACCTCCACCATTCCGCGCGCCGCAAGAGTGTCTTGGCCGCCGCGGTGATTCCGCTTTTCAGGCCCAAAACGCACAGTTCACCCCAGGCGCTGAAGGCCGTGCCAGACAGCGACTCGGAGCCCCCGGAAGCGGGGCGCTGACCCCTCCAAACCCTGTGTGTTTTTCCTCCAAGGATCTCTGTCATGAAAGCAATCACCCTGCGTCAAACCCTGCTGGCTTCGCTGATCGCCGGCGCCAGCCTGCTGGCCCTGCTGCCCACCACTGCGCTGGCCTATGACGCCAACAGCAGCTCGGCCCTGAACGTCGACGTCAAGGGCGTGGCCGTCTCCGGCTACGACGTGGTGGCTTACCAAACCGTGGGTGCCCCCACCCAGGGCAACGCCAGCTTCACGGCCAAGCACGAGGGCGCCACCTACCTGTTCAGCAGCGCCGCCCACCGCGACCTGTTCACCGCCAACCCGGCCAAGTACGTGCCGGCCTTCGGTGGTTTCTGCGCCATGGGCGTGGCGCTGGAAAAGAAGCTGGACGGCGACCCGACCGCCTGGCGCGTGGTGGAGGGCAAGCTGTACCTGAACGTCAACAAGGACGTGCAGAAGAAGTGGCTGGAAGACGTGCCGGGCCACATCAAGACCGCGCAGATGACCTGGCCCGCCATCAAGGCCAAGGCCCCGAAAGACCTGTAAGCCCTGCCGGCCAACGGCCGGCCGCCTTGCTGCTGCGCGGCCGGTCACTCCCCTCTTTGCAGCCTGAAACCCACCCCGCTGCTGCTGAGCGGCCCGGGCGAGATGCGCATGCTTCGCCCTTTGCTGGATGGACCCCGCCTTGAAGCTCTATCACTTCCCCCTCTCCGGCAATTCCCACAAGGTGCGCTTGGCCTTGTCGCTGCTCGGCCTGCCCCATGAGGCCGAAGTGCCCAGCGGCGGCGCGCACAAGGCGCCCGAGTTCCTGCGGCTGAACCCCTTCGGCCAGGTACCGGTGCTGGTGGACGGCGCGGTGGTCGTGCGCGACAGCCAGGCCATCCTGGCCTATCTGGGTCAGCGCTTTGGCGGTGACGCCTGGTGGCCGCAGGACGCCGCCCGCATGGCCCAGGTGGTGGCCTGGCTTTCCACCGCCGCCAACGAGGTGGCGCACGGCCCCAATCTGCTGCGCCTGCATCACAAGTTTGGCCGGGCCATTGACCTGAGCGCCGCGCAGGCCCGCACCGCGGCCCTGCTGGACGTGCTGGAGGCGGAGCTGGTGCGTCAGCCCTGGCTGGTGGCGGGCGATGCGCCCACGCTGGCCGATGTGGCCGTCTACCCCTACATCGCCCTGGCCCCCGAGGGCTGGGTGGACCTCAGCCCCTACCCCGCCGTGCGGGCTTGGCTGAGCCGCGTGCAGGCGCTGCCCGGGCATGTGGACATGCCGGGCACCTGGAAGGCCTGAACGCCACTTTGCATTGCTCACCGAGACCCACCCCATGCCCGCCACCCAATCCCCCTTCAGCCCTCGTCCGCCCCTGCCGCCCTTCACGCTGGAAACCGCCAAGCAAAAGGTGCGCGCCGCCGAAGACGCCTGGAACCAGCGCGACCCGCAAAAGGTGGCGCTGGCCTACACGCCCGAGAGCCGCTGGCGCAACCGGGCCGAGATCTTCCAGGGCCGTGCCGCGATCCAGGCTTTTCTGGAGCGCAAATGGGCCAAAGAGCACGAGTACCGCCTGATCAAGGAGCTCTGGGCCCATGACGGCCACCGCATTGCCGTGCGCTTTGCCTACGAATGGCGAGATGACGCTGGCCACTGGTTCCGTGCCTATGGCAGCGAGAACTGGGAGTTCGATGCCAAGGGCTTCATGGCGGTGCGGCATGCCTCCATCAACGACCTGCCGATCCAGCCCGAGGAGCGCAAATTCCACTGGCCCTTGGGCCCGCGGCCGCACGATCACCCCAGCCTGAGCGCCCTGGGGCTGTGAGCATGACCGTGCGCCCCCCGGCTTCAAGCCGGGCTGCGAAGCCTTGTCAGGAGCCCAGTCCGGTGTGCGCGCTCTTGCTGGCGGGCCCCCTGCCCGTCGGCCATTCTTCCGCCCCGCGGCACAGTGCATTGCCGCGCCCACGGCTTCACGCCGGCGCGGCCAGCCGCGACAGTGCGGGCTTGATCAGGAGACCTCGATGAGCCGCGCCTATTCCGACCTTGCCTTCACCGAGCGCGTGCGCGCCATGCAAAGCCGCATGGGCAGCCGCGAGGCCTACGCGCCGTTGGATGTGACCGATGACCGCCGCGACGAGCTCACCGAGCGCGAGGCCGAGTTCATCGCCGCGCGCGACGGCTTCTACCAGGCCACGGTGGGTGAAACCGGCTGGCCCTACGTGCAGTTCCGCGGCGGCCCCACAGGCTTCCTCAAGGTGCTGGACGCCAAGACCCTGGCCTATGCGGACCTGCGCGGCAACCGCCAGTACATCAGCGTGGGCAATCTGCAGGGCAACGACCGGGTCTCGATCTTCCTGATGGACTACGCCGCGCAGCGCCGCCTCAAGCTCCTTGGCCGCGTGCGCTTCGTCGACGACGACCCGGCGCTGCTGGAACGCCTGCGCCCGGCGGGCGTGGCCCAGGCGGTGGAGCGCGCGGTGCTGATCACGGTGGAGGCATTCGACTGGAACTGCCCCAAGCACATCACGCCGCGCTTTACCGAGAGCGAGATCAACGAGGCACTGCGCCCGCTGCGGGCCGAAGTGGAGCGGCTGCGCACCCAGGCCGCCCGGCCGGCGCTGGAGATGGAACTGGGCAGCGGAGCGCTGACGCTGCGCATCAGCGGCGTGCGGCAACTCAGCCCGCGCGTGCGGGCCTATGAGCTGCGCCATCCGCAGGGCGAGGCCCTGCCGGCGGTGCGGGCCGGCGCGCACATCGACGTGCCGGTGCGGCTGCCCAGCGGCACCCTGAGCACGCGGCGCTACTCCATCAGCTCCAACCCCGGCCGCCGGGACGCCTACGAGATCGCCGTGCTGCGCGAGGACGAGGGCAGCGGCGGCTCGCTGGCCATCCACCAGAGCTACCAGATCGGCATGACCCTGCACTGCGGCATGCCGGGCAATGACTTCAACCTGCACGAGGACGAGCGCCCGGCGGTGTTGATCGGCGCCGGCATCGGCATCACCCCCATCAAGGCCATGGCGCTGCGCCGGCGCAGCCTGGGCCGGACCATGCAGATCCACTACGCGCTGCGCTCGCGCCGCGAGGGCGCCTACCTGGACCGCATGGAGCGCGAGTTCGGTGCGCAGCTCACCGTCTATGCGGCCGACCAAGGGCAGCGCCTGAACCTGGCCGCCGTGCTGGCCGGCGCTGCGCCGGACGCCTTGTTCTACGTCTGCGGGCCGCAGCGCCTGCTGGACGAAGCCCGGCGCGAGGCCGTCCGGCTCGGTATCGATTCGAAGCGCCTGCGTATCGAGCGCTTCACAGCCGCCGCGGCGCTGGAAGGGGACCACAGCGTCAGCCTGACCCTGCAGCGCAGCGGCAAGCGCATCTCGGTGAGCCCGATGCAGAGCCTGCTGGAGGCGATGGAGGACGCTGGGGTTGCCGTGTCCTCGGGCTGCCGCGGCGGCACCTGTGGCGAGTGCGCGGTCAAGGTCTTGGCCGGCCAGCCGGCGCACCGCGACGCGGTGCTGAGCGCGGCCGAGCGCCAGGAGCGGATGTGTGTGTGCGTGTCGCGTGCCCAGGGCGATGCGTTGACCTTGGATCTCTGATCCCTCTGCCTCAGCCCGTTCCCGGTGTGGACCTGAGCCCCAGTGCACTCCCGGCCTGACCCAAGACCAAGCGGTGCAGCACACCCGTCAGGCGTTCATCGGCTCTCCTTGATTGCTTTGACTTGCGCTCATGCTCGGACGCGCCGCGCTTTGCGTACTCAGGGGGCAGGACGTCGACGCCGCTCCATGGCCTCGGCGGAAGCCTCGAAGCCCAGGCGGGCAAAGAACTCTGCCGCGCCCGGTCGCCCCGCGCGCAGCACCCAGGTGGCGTCCGGTGCCGTGTCCAGCGCGGCCTGCACCAGTCGGCGCCCGACGCCCTGGCGGCGCCAGTCCGGGTGCACCACCAGCATGGAGAGGTAGCCGTTGGACATGCCGTCGCTCAGGCCGCGCACCAGACCGATCACCTCAGGCTGGTGCAGGGCCACGAAGGCAAAGCTGGAGGCGCTGATCAGGCGCTGCAGGTAGCCGGCATTCGGGACGCGCGCCGCCCAGCCTTGTGACTGCAGGAGCGCCAAAACAGCGCCAAGGTACTGGGGCGTGAAGGGGTGGATGGAGGGCGCAGAAGACGATTGCATGAACGCAGGCTACCGCGCCCCTGGCGTAGAACTGCGTCGAATGGGAGCCGCGCGGCAGCTGCGCGTGTTTCAGGGCGGGAGACAGCATGCCTGGCAGCAGGAACGGCATCAGCTCCCGCGGGCGCAGGTCGACCCTTGCGCGTGCCAGTCAGGGTCGTGGGCGCTTGCCTAGTCACAGCGGCCAGCGCCGGCTCCCCGCGCTGGCGTTCCATCGCCAGGTCCAGGAAGGTGCGCGCCTTGCTCGATGCGTAGCGCTCCTCACGGTGCACCAGGTGCAGAGGCGGCGGCGGCGGGGCATGGTTGGCCAGCACCTTCAGCAGGGAACCGCTCTCCAGATGCGCCAGCACCTGGTCGGAGCGCAGACCGATCAGGCCCTGGCCATTGAGTGTGCTGGCTATGGCCGAGTTGTTGGAGGTGGTGAGCAGGCGCACGCCGAGCTGGCGCTCCCGTTCGGCAATCGCGCGAGTGGCAGCCGGCGGCGAGATGTTGAGCTTGCGGGCGGCGCTTGCAAAGCCCTTGGCCTCCACCACCGCCACAAAGACCGTCAGCAGGTGCAGGCGGTCGGCGCCCAGGGTGCGGGTCATAGGTCGAGCGTGAGTTCGGCGCTGCGGGCCCAGCCCACACAGGTGCACATGCCGCCGGCGCGCTGGGCCGGGGTCAGGCAGACGTCGCGGTGCAGGGGGGCGCCTTCCACCACCGGAGTCCAGCACTGGCCGCACTCGCCGCGCTTGCAGTCGAAGGCGACGAACTGGTCGGCCTGGATCAGGGCGTCCAAGAGGCTCACGCCCACCGGCACGTCCAGGCTGATGCCGGACTGCGCCAGGTGCAGGCGGATCGGGCGGTCCTGCGCGTCCACGCGGGCGCCGAAGCTTTCAAAGTGCAGCGCGGCGGTGGGCCAAGCCTGGCCGGCCGCTTGCTCGCGCAGCGCGTTGAGCAGCGGCACGGGGCCGCAGGCATGCAGGGTGTCGCCCGCCTGGTGCGGGCCCAGCAGGGCGGCCAGGTCGGGCGGGGTGGCGCCGAGGTGCAGGTGGATCTGCGCATGGGGCAGGGCGCGCAGCTCGTCCAGCAGCACCAGGCGGTCTTCGCTGCGGGCCAGGTAGTGCAACTCGAAGTCCTGGCCCTGGCGGTTCAATTCATGCGCCATGGCGTGCAGCGGGGTGATGCCGATGCCGCCGGCCACCAGCACGGTGCGTCCGGGCTCGTTCTGCAGCGGAAAGCTGTTGAAGGGGCCTTCCACCTCCAGCGTCTGGCCCTCGGCCAGTGCCTCGTGCACATGGCGCGAACCGCCGCGGGACTTGGCGTCCTTGAGCACCGCGATGCGGTACTCCTGGGTGTCGTCCGATGTGCCCGGCGTGCCGATGAGGGAGTA
>JBDHSJ010000109.1:0-13131 GCA_039808065.1 Burkholderiaceae bacterium
CCCTAGGACAACACCCCATGGCCAAGCCCACCCGCGCGCCCTCGCACCCCTTCGCCAAGACCCAGGCCAGCTTCAAGACCGCTTCCGGCAAGGAAGGTCAGCTGTTCAGCCTGCCCAAGCTGGCGAAGACCTTCCCGAACGTGAGCCGCATGCCGATCTCGATGCGCATCGTGCTGGAGTCGGTGCTGCGCAATTGCGACGGCAAGAAGGTGACCAAGGAGCACGTCGAGCAGCTCGCCAACTGGAAGCCGACCGCCGAGCGCAGCGACGAAATCCCCTTCGTCGTCGCCCGCGTGGTGCTGCAGGACTTCACCGGCGTGCCCCTGCTGGCCGACCTGGCCGCCATGCGCAACGTCGCCGCCAAGATGGGCAAGAACCCCAAGGCCATCGAGCCCCTGGTGCCGGTGGACCTGGTCGTCGACCACAGCGTCATGATCGACCACTTCGGCAACAAGAAGGCCTTGGACCTGAACATGAAGCTGGAGTTCGAGCGCAACCGTGAGCGCTACGAATTCATGAAGTGGGGCATGCAGGCCTTTGACACCTTCGGCGTCGTGCCCCCGGGCTTCGGCATCGTGCACCAGGTGAACCTGGAGTACCTGGCCCGCGGCGTGCACAAGACCAAGGCCGGCGTGTACTACCCGGATAGCCTGGTCGGCACCGACAGCCACACCACCATGATCAACGGCATCGGCGTCGTCGGCTGGGGCGTGGGCGGCATCGAGGCCGAGGCCGGCATGCTGGGCCAGCCCGTGTACTTCCTGACCCCGGACGTCGTCGGCTTCGAGCTGACCGGCCAACTGCGCGAGGGCGTGACCGCCACCGACCTGGTGCTGACCGTCACCGAGATCTTGCGCAAGCACAAGGTGGTGGGCAAGTTCGTCGAGTTCTTTGGCGAAGGCACCCGCACCCTGGCCCTGCCCGACCGCGCCACCATCGCCAACATGGCGCCCGAGTACGGCGCCACCATGGGCTTCTTCCCCGTCGACGAGAAGACCGTCGAGTACTTCAAGGGCACCGGCCGCACCAAGGCCGAGATCGAAGCCTTCGAGGCCTACTGGAAGGCGCAAAAGATGTTCGGCGTGCCCAAGGCCGGCGAGATCGACTACACCAGCGTCGTCAAGCTCGACCTGAGCACCGTGGCCCCCAGCCTGGCCGGCCCGAAGCGCCCGCAGGACCGCATCGAGATCACCCACCTGAGCTCGAAGTTCGGCGAACTGTTCAGCAAGCCGACCGCCGAGAACGGCTTCAACCAGCCGGCCGAGAAGCTGACCCAGACCTTCAAGGCCGACAACGGCATCGATGTGAAGAATGGCGACGTGCTGATCGCCGCCATCACCAGCTGCACCAACACCAGCAACCCGGGCGTGCTGCTGGCCGCCGGCCTGCTGGCCAAGAAGGCCGTGGAAGCCGGCCTGAAGGTGGCCCCGCACATCAAGACCTCGCTGGCCCCGGGCTCGCGCATCGTCACCGAGTACCTGGAGAAAGCCGGCCTGCTGCCCTACCTCGAGAAACTCGGCTTCAATGTGGCCGCCTACGGCTGCACGACCTGCATCGGCAACGCCGGCGACCTGACGCCCGAGCTGAACAAGGTCATCCAGGACAACGACCTCGTCTGCGCGGCCGTGCTCTCGGGCAACCGCAACTTCGAGGCCCGCATCCACCCGAACCTGAAGGCCAACTTCCTGGCCAGCCCGCCGCTGGTGGTGGCCTACGCCATCGCCGGCAACGTGACCAAGGACCTGATGACCCAGCCGGTCGGCAAGGGCAAGGGTGGCAAGGACGTGTTCCTGGGCGACATCTGGCCGACCAGCGACGAGGTCTACAAGCTGATGAAGCACGCCATGAACGCCAAGGCGTTCAAGGAGAACTACGACAAGGTCAAGAACAAGCCCGGCAAGCTGTGGGACGCCATCAAGGGCGTCAAGGGTCAGGTCTACAACTGGCCCAAGAGCACCTACATCGCCCAGCCGCCCTTCTTCGGCGACTTCGAGATGGAACCCAAGGCCGTGACCACCGGCGTGCAGGGTGCCAAGGTGATGGCGCTGTTCGGTGACTCGATCACCACCGACCACATCAGCCCGGCCGGCTCGTTCAAGGAAACCACCCCGGCGGGCAAGTTCCTGACCGAGAACGGTGTGCAGAAGGCCGACTTCAACAGCTACGGCGCCCGCCGCGGCAACCACGACGTGATGATGCGCGGCACCTTCGCCAACGTGCGCGTCAAGAACCTGATGCTGCCGGCCAAGGCCGATGGCAGCCGCGAGGAAGGCGGCTACACGCTGAAGAACGGCGAGAAGAAGGCCATCTACGACGCCGCGATGGAGTACATCGCCGAAGGCACCCCCACGGTGATCTTCGCCGGCGAGGAGTACGGCACGGGTTCGAGCCGCGACTGGGCCGCCAAGGGCACCCAGCTGCTGGGCATCAAGGCCGTGGTGGCCAAGAGCTTCGAGCGCATCCACCGCTCCAACCTGATCGGCATGGGCGTGCTGCCCCTGCAGTTCAAGGGCAGCGACAGCTGGGAGAGCCTGGGCCTGAAGGGTGACGAGACCATCGACATCGAGCTGGCCAAGGAGATCAAGCCCCAGGGCGACGCCAAGATGACCATCACCCGTGCCGATGGCAGCAAGAAGGAAGTCAGCCTGAAGCTGCGCATCGACACCGCCATCGAGGTGGATTACTACTTCCACGGCGGCATCCTTCCCTTCGTGCTGCGTCAGCTGCTGGCTGCCTGATCGGCCCCGTACTGAAACCAAAAGGCGCCTGCGGGCGCCTTTTTTCTTGGCCCGGCGTGGCATCCGACCGCCCGCCGGCCTGTCCCTGGGGTTTCGCTGGCTTGTGAGGCCCGATTGGCGCCGCCACACTCGGCCAGCCGATGTCAGACCCCCAGAACCTGCCGCCCCCCGCCTGCCCGGACTCCAGCCCGCAGGAACAGGCGCGCATGCTGCAGACCCTGTGCGACCACTTCCCCGGTGGCGTCACGGTGATGGACCACGAGCTGCGCCTGCGCCTGTGGAACCGTCGCTTCCTGGAACTGATGGAGCTGCCGCCCGAGCTGTTTGCCCAGCCCATCAGCCTGCCCCAGCTCTGGCACTTCAACATCGCGCGCGGCGAGTTCGGCACCGTGCAAGACCCCGACGCCCTGGTGGCCGGCTTCGTCGAGCGCGCGCTGCGCTTCGAGCCCCATGCCTTCACGCGCGTGCGCCCGAACGGCCGGGTGATCGAGATCCGCGGCGAGCCGATCGCCGAGGGCGGGTTCGTCACCACCTGGGTGGATGTGACCGAGCACCACCGCCTGGAAACCGAGCTGCACCGCCACGACGCCCTGGTCACCCAGATCGTCAACCACCTGCCCCAGGGCATCAGCCTGTTCGACGAGCAGCTGGTGCTGCAGCTCTGGAACCAAGCCTTCATCGAGGTGCTGGACTTCCCGCCCGAGGCGATCTTCCGCGGCGCGCGCTTTGAAGACCTGCTGGGTGTGATGGCGCGGCGGGGGGACTATGGCCCCGGCGACCCGGCCGAACAGGTGGCGCAGCGTCTGGCGCTGGCGCGCCAGTTCCAGGCGCACCGCTTCGAGCGCACGCGGCCCAATGGCCGCACCCATCTGGTCGAGGGCCGACCGATCCAGCTCGATGGCCGTCTGGCCGGCTTCGTCACCACCTACACCGACATCACCACCCAGAAGACCACGGAGCAGGCCTTGCGCCGTGCCAACGACCAGTTGGCCGCCAGTATGGCCGAACGCAGCGCGGCGCTCGACACCGCGCAATCGCACCTCTCCCAGGCCATTGACCAGCTGGCCCAATCCGAAAAGCTGGCGGCGCTGGGGCAACTGGTGGCGGGAGTCGCGCACGAGCTGAACACCCCGATCGGCAACAGCGTGATGGCCGCCTCCACCTTTCTGGACCGCGTGGCCCAGTTCGAGGCCGAGGCGCGCAGCGGTTTGCGCCGCTCGGTGCTGGACGAATTCCTGAACTTCTCGCGCGAGGCCGCGCGCCTGGTGCAGGACAACCTGGCGCGTGCGGCCGAGCTGATCGACGCCTTCAAGCAGGTGGCGGTGGACCAGACCTCGATGCGCCGGCGCGAGTTCCTGCTGGATGAGACCGTGCGCAAGGTCTGCGCCACCATGGCCCACACGCTGCGCCGTGGCCAGCACCGCTTCGAGCTCGCCATCCCGCAGGGCATCACGCTGAACAGCCACCCCGGTGCGCTGGAGCAGATCCTCACCAACCTGATCAGCAACAGCCTGGTGCATGGCTTTGAGGGCCGCACCCAGGGCTGCATCCGCATCGAAGCCCATGGCGAGCGCGACGAGGTCGGGCTGAGTTACCAGGACGACGGCGTCGGCCTCTCACCCGAGGCGGTGCGGCGCATCTTCGAGCCCTTTTTCACCACCAAGCTGGGCCAGGGCGGCACCGGCCTGGGCCTGCACATCTCGCACACGCTGGCCACCACGGTCCTGGGCGGTCAGATCACGGCGCACAGTCAGCCCGGTCAGGGCGCCCGCTTCGAGCTCCGTCTGCCGCGCGCGGCACCCCTGCAAGGTGAGGGCGCAAGTCCCGCCACCGAGTGACTTTGTTCGCGCCGAGCGCCCGGTCGCCCCGGCTGCGCACCACCAGAATGTCGCCTTTTGCGCATTTGCGCGTCAGGAGCTTCTGAAGGCATGCCGGCCCTCGATCTGCCCGCCCTGCTGCGCCGCCCTTTCGGCCCCAGCGCCATCGACCCGCTGCGCCTGCTGCTGCGCTGGCTGCTGGTCGGGGTGGCCTATTTCGCTGCTGGCTACCTGGCGCTGCGCAACCCCTATCTCGGCCAGCATGTCGCGTTGATCTGGCCCCCCACGGGCATCGCCCTGGCCGCGCTGCTGCGCTGGGGCCCGCTGCAGGCAGTGGCCATCTTTGCGGGTGCAGCGGCGGTCAACAGCGGCGTCAACCCGCAGCCCGAGCTGGTGCTGGGCATTGCGCTGGGCAACACGCTGGGGCCCTGGATGGCGGCGCGCAGCCTGCAGCGCCTGGGCATTCACGAGCCGCTGGCCTCCGCCCGCGATCTGCTGCTCTTCCTGCTCGTGGGCTGCTTGGGTGGCTCGCTCATCAGTGCCGTGAATGGCGCGACGCAGCTCATGCTGCATCACCAGCTGGATGGCCACAGCGCCCTGGCCGCCGGCCTGGTGTGGTGGTTGGGCGATGCGCTGGGCGTGATGGTGGTGGCGCCGGTCCTGCTGGCCTTTGCCAAGCCCGTCAGCGCGCGCGGGCTGCACCCCATCTCCACGCTTCGCAGCCTGCCGCTGGCCTTGGCTTGCGTGGGTGGCAGCGCGTTCCTGCTGCTTTCGCCGCTGGCGCGCGGCTGGCCGCACACCCTGTTGTTTGCGCCGCTGCTGCTGCATGTCTGGCTGGCCCTGCGCGCCAGCCAGCGCCTGCTCTCCCTGAGCCTGTTCATCACCGCCTGGCTGGCTGTCCTGGCGGCCGCCCAGGGCAGCCCCATGCTGACAGGGGTGGACAACCCCGCCACCACGCTGCAGACCTGCCTTTTCATCATTGGGCTGTACATCACCAGCTGGTTCGTGAGCGTGCGCACAGCCGAGATGCGCCGCCAAGACCAGCGCTGGCGCCTGGCCATCGAGCGCAGCCAGACCGGCACCTGGGGGCTGGAGTGGGTGAATGGCCAACCCCGCCTGGATGCGCAGTGGCTGAGCGACGGCCTGCGCCCGCACTGGAGCGGTGCCAGCCTGCGCCAACGCTGGCTGGAGCAAATCCACCCCGATGACCGTGAGCCCACCTGGGCGGCGCTGAAGGCCCATCTGCGCGGCGAGGCCGAGGGCTTCCGGGCCGAGTTCCGCCTTGGCAGCCCGGAGAGCGGCTGGACCTGGACCCTGGGCCAGGCCCGCCTGGTGGAACGCGATGCCGAGGGCCGGCCGCTGCGTCTGCTGGGCACGCTGACCGACATCGGCCCCCTGAAGCGAGCTGAGGCCGAGCAGCGCCTGGCCGCCTCGGTGTTCGAGGTCAGTCACGAAGCCATCGTCATCGCCGCGCCCGAGGGCGGCATCCTGCGCGTGAACCCCGCCTTCGAGCGCAGCACCGGCCTGCGCGAAGCCGAGCTGCAGGGCCAGGCGCTGGAAGGCCTGGAAGCAGCCCCGGAGGGCGAACCGGTCGATTGGTCCGGCCGCTGGGAGGCGGTGCAGCGGCAGGGCTACTGGACGGGCGAAGTGCGGGTGCGGCGCCAGGGCGGCGCGCCCTACCCTGCCCGCATGACCCTGCTGGCCGTGCGCGGCGCGGCCGATCAGGTGCTGAACCTGGTGGCCCTGCTGGAAGACATCACGCTGGAGCAGCAGGCCGCCGCGCAGATCCGGCGGCTGGCCTACTTCGACCCCCTGACCGAGCTGCCCAACCGCACCCAGCTGCAGGAGCGCGCCGAGGCCCTGCTGGCCGAGGCCCGTCGCGGCCAGGGCCAGTTCGGCCTGCTCTTCCTCGATCTGGACCATTTCAAGCACATCAACGACTCGCTTGGCCACGCCATGGGTGACCGTGTGCTGCAGGGCGTGGCCCAGCGCCTGCGCGCCTTGGTGCGCGCCGATGAACTCGTGGGCCGCCTGGGCGGCGACGAGTTCCTGGTGCTGCTGCGTACCAACGAAGCCAGCGCCCTGGCCGCCCTGGTGCAGCGTGTGCAGGCCGCGCTGGCGGAGCGCCTGCAGTTGGACGAGGCGCAGTTCACCCTGACCGCCAGCATCGGCATCGCCCTGTTCCCCGCCGATGGCGGCAGCTACCCCGAGTTGCTCAAGGCTGCGGACACCGCGCTCTACCGCAGCAAGGAAGGCGGCCGCAACCAGATCAGCTTCTTCACCCCCGAGATGGACCAGGCGGTGCAGGAACGTGCCCTGCTGGACCATGAGATGCGCCTGGGCCTGCCGGCCGGCCAGTTCGAGCTGCACTACCAGCCGCTGATGCGCATGCCCGACGGTCAGATTCGCGGGGTGGAGGCGCTGATGCGCTGGCGCCACCCGCATCTGGGCCTGGTGTCGCCGGCCAAGTTCATTCCGGTGGCCGAACAGACCGGCTTCATCGCCGCGCTGGGCGACTGGGGACTGGAGCAGGCGATGCGCCAGGCCAAGGCCTGGGCAGACCAGGGCATCGAAGGCCTGCGCGTGGCGGTCAATGTGTCGGCCCGCCAGCTGATGAAGCAGGCCCTGCACGAGCGCGTGCGCGAGCTGCTGCAGCAGACCGGGCTGGACCCCAGCCTCTTGGAGCTGGAGCTGACCGAAAGCCTGCTGGCCGAGAACGTCGAGCGGGTCAATGCCAGCCTCTCGGCCATCCACGCCCTGGGCGTGCGCCTGGCGGTGGACGACTTCGGCACCGGCTATTCGAGCCTGGCCTATCTGAAGCGCTTCCCAATCGGCAAGCTAAAGATCGACCAGAGCTTTGTGCGCGACCTGATCAGCGACCCTGACGACCGCGCCATTGCCGCCGCCGTCATCCAGATGGGCCACAGCCTGGGCCTGCGCGTCAACGCCGAGGGCGTGGAGAGTGAGGAGCAGCTGGCCCAGCTGCGCGCCATGGGCGTGGACGAGGTGCAGGGCTATCTGGTGGGCCGGCCGCAGCCCGCCGAAGAGCTGACGCCGCGCCTGCTCAGCGCTTGCGCAAGCGCTTGAGTTCCTTGACCTGATTGCCGAGCTTCTGACCGAGCCCTGCGGCCAGCTGGCGCAGCGCTTCCTTGCTGGGCGCACGCTCACGCAAAGCCTGCATGCCCTGACGGGCCAGGGCCCCAACTTCGCTGGCGCCAATGCGCGCCGCCTGCCCCAGGCCCTGACCGGCCTGGCTGAGCGCCGCGCCCAGGCTGCCCGCCGGCGGCGCCAGCAGCACCTGTTCGACATGGGCCAGGGCCAGCGCCTGCATCTCGGTGGGCGCGGGGCCCAGCAATTCGCGCTGGAAGCGCAGCAGGTCCTTGGCCATGGCCTCGGGCTGGCAGTCGGGGTTGCCGTGCAGCAGCTGCGCCAAGGCCTGGGCCAGATCGCGGATCTGCACCTGCTGCAGCTGCGGCTCCAGCAGGGCCAGGCCTTGGTCCACGAAGGCTGGCTCGTAGCCCCAGCCTTCCACCAGCCAGTCGTGCAGGCGCTGGCGGGTGTCGGTATCAAGCTGGCGGTCCAGCGCGGCCAGCTTCAGGCTGAGCGGCGCCACCAGGTCGAACAGCATCAGGCCCAGCAGGTCCAGCGGGGTCTGGATGCAGTGCGGGATCACTGTCACGCGCTCGGCCTGCTGCCCGGCCAGATGGCGGTGCAGGCCGTACCAGGCGCCGCCACTGGCCAGCGCACCCAGCATCACCCAGCCGATGGGGCTGGCGCCCACGGCGGCCGCCAGCGCGCCCTTCGTCAGTGCCGCGCCAGTGCCGGCCGCGCCCAGCACGTCCCACCACTGGCGCAGCGATTTGGTGGTGCGCAGCTCGGCGTAAGCATCCTCGCCAATCGCCAGCCGGGCCTTGAAGCGCAGCGGGTCCCGGATCACCGTGGCCACGCCGGGGAGCACGCGCAACTCGTTCATTTCAGCAGGTTCGCTTCCCAGGCGATTCCGCGCTCGCGCGCCAGCTCTTCCAGCAGCGGCAGCAGGGGGCCGAGCTTTTCGGCCACGGCCTCGCGCACCGTGTCCACCACCACCTGGGTGCTGCGGTCGATCTCGATGTGCAGGGCGTCGCCAGGCTGCTTCGCGCCGAAGGTCGTCATGCGCAAGGTTTCGGGGATCAGCCAGACCTCGAACCAGCCCGAGCCATCGGCCGCACGCTGGCATTCGGCCACGGTGAGGCTGCAGCCGTTGACGCCGATATAGCCCTTGGCGAACACATAGCGCATCCAGGGCGCCGGCAGCGCCACGCGCAGCACATGGTTGTTCTCGGGGCGGCGCAGCTCGCTGATGTGGCCGCTGATGTCCACATGGCCGGAGAGCGGATGGCCGCCGACCTCGGCACCCTCCTTGGCAGCGCGCTCCACATTCAGCTGCGAACCGACTTCCAAGCCGCCGAGCGTCGTCAGACTCAGGGTCTGGGCCATGACGTCGAAACAGGCCTGGTCGGGCGCCGGGCGCTCGGTGACGCTCAGGCACACGCCGTCGCAGGACACCGAGGCGCCGATCGCCAGTTCGGCGTCGAAGCCCGCCGGCAGCTGCAGGGTCAGCGTGTGCAGGCCGGGCTGGGCTTCGATGGCCCGCACCGTGGCCACGCCCTGGACGATGCCGGTGAACATCAGCGCCCCCCGTTCAAGAGGGCCGCGAACTGCTCGGGCTTGAAGCCGACGCTCAGGCGCCCATCGCCCCAGTCCACCACCGGGCGCTTGATCAGGCTGGGCTGGGTGGCCATCAGGGCCAGCGCGCCAGCCTCGTCCACGGCCAGGGCCTGGGTGGCTTCATCGAGCTTGCGCCAGGTGGTGCCGGCGCGGTTCAGCAGCTTCTCCCAGCCCAGCTGGGCCGCCCAGGCCTTGAGCTGGGGCACGGTGGGCGGGGTCTTTTTAAAGTCGACGAACTCGTGCGGGCTGCCGGCCTGGTCCAGCCAGGTACGCGCCTTCTTGACGGTGTCGCAGTTGGGAATGCCGTAGAGCTGCATGGGAGAGCCGAGAAAATGAGGCCGTGATTCTCCGTCTGCACCCCCAGTCCCTGCAGTTCCCCGACCCGCACCAGGCCCTTGGGGCCGACAGCGACGCCCCCGGCCTGCTGGCCGTGGGCGGCGATCTGCGGCCCGAGCGCCTGGTCGAGGCCTACCGCCACGGCATCTTTCCCTGGTTCGGGCCGGGCCAGCCCATCCTGTGGTGGTGCCTGTCGCCGCGCATGGTGCTCAAGACCGCGGACTTCAAGCTGCACCCTTCGCTGCGCAAGACCCTGAAGCGCTTCCTGCGCACGCCGGGCTGCGAGATCCGCGTCAACCACGCGCCCGAGGCCGTGATCCGTGCCTGCGCCAGCACCCCGCGCGAGGGCCAGAGCGGCACCTGGATCGTGCCGGAGATGCAGCAGGCCTATGCCGAGCTGGCGCGCCGAGGCATCGTGCAGTCGGTCGAGACCTGGGTCGACGGCCAGTTGGTGGGCGGGCTCTACGGCCTGCGCCTGGGACGCATGCTCTTTGGCGAATCGATGTTCGCCCACCGGCCCGATGCCTCCAAGCTGGCCCTGTGCCATCTGGTGGCGCTGTGTCGGCGCGACGGCATCGCCTGGATCGACTGCCAGCAAAACACCCGCCACCTGGCCAGCCTGGGTGCGGCCGAAGTTCCGCTGGACGGCTTTCTGGCGCACCTGAGCGCGACCGTGGATCAGCCGTCGCTACCGCCCTGGTCCTATGATCCCGGCGCCTGGACCCACCTGCTCGAGCAGCCGTGACGCAACTCAAGGATCTGCCCTTCACCCAGGTGCAGTTCTATGCCACTGCACCCTATGCCTGCAGCTATCTTGAGAACAAGATGGCCCGCTCGCAGGTGGCCACGCCCAGCCATCTGATCCACGCCGACGCCTACTCCCAGCTCGTCACCCAGGGCTTCCGGCGCTCCGGCCTCTTCACCTACCGCCCGCAGTGCGACCAATGCCAGGCCTGCGTGCCGCTGCGCATTCCGGTGGCCAGCTTTCAGCCCAGCCGCAGTCAGCGTCGTGCCTGGAAGCTACACCGCAACCTGCAGGCCCGCGTGATGCGCCTGGGCTACAGCGGCGAACACTACGAGCTCTACCTGCGCTACCAGGCCGCCCGCCACAGCGGCGGCGGCATGGACCACGACAGCGTCGACCAGTACTCGCAGTTCCTGCTGCAAAGTCGTGTCAATTCGCGCCTGATCGAGTTCCGCGAGCAAGGTGCGCTGAAGATGGTCTCGATCCTGGACATGCTGACCGACGGGCTTTCGGCCGTGTACACCTTCTATGAGCCCGAGCCCGAAGCCAGCTACGGCACCTACAACGTGCTGTGGCAGATCGAACAGGCGCGCCAGCTCAAGCTGGCCTATCTGTACCTGGGCTACTGGATCGAGGCCAGCCCCAAGATGGCCTACAAGTCGCGCTTCCAGCCCCATGAGGTGCTGCGCGGCGGCGTCTGGCAGCGCGGCTGAGCCCGCCCCCTGCGTCCCGGCCCGCGCAACAAGCGCATCAGCAGCTGCGGTTTGATTCGTTCCCCACGCGCGGGATCGCTTGCACAGTGGCGGTCAGTTCTTCACTGCCCCTCACGCCATGCTCGCCACCCTGCCCCGCCGCTTGCTCGTCCTGGCTGCCGCCGCCCTGCTGACCACGACCAGCTGGGCCAAGGACATCACGCTGCTCAATGTGAGCTACGACCCGACCCGCGAGCTCTACACCGAGTTCAACAAGGCCTTCGCCGCGCACTACAAGGCCAAGACCGGCGACACCGTCACCATCAAGCAAAGCCATGGCGGCTCGGGCAAGCAGGCCCGCTCCGTGATCGACGGCCTGGACGCCGATGTCGTCACGCTGGCCCTGGCCTATGACGTCGACGAGCTCGCCGCCAAGGCCAAGCTGATTCCAGAAGACTGGCAGAAGCGCCTCAAGCACAACAGCTCGCCCTACACCAGCACCTATATCTTCCTGGTGCGCAAGGGCAACCCCAAGGGCATCAAGAACTGGGACGACCTGGTCAAGCCCGGCGTCTCGGTCATCAGCGCCAACCCCAAGACCTCGGGCGGCGCGCGCTGGGGCTATCTGGCCGCCTACGGCTTTGCCTTGAAGCAGCCCGGCGGCAACGAGGCCAAGGCCAAGGACTTCGTGGCCAGGCTGTTCCAGAACGTGCCGGTGCTGGACAGCGGCGCGCGCGGCTCCACCGTCACCTTTGCCGAGCGCGGCATCGGCGACGTGCTGCTGGCCTGGGAGAACGAGGCCCATCTGGCGCTGAAGGAGTTCGGCGCCGACAAGTTCGACATCGTCTACCCGCCGGTCAGCATCCTGGCCGAGCCCCCTGTGGCTGTGGTGGACAAGAACGTCGACAAGAAGGGCACTCGCGCCGCCGCCCAGGCCTATCTGGCGTACCTGTACTCGCCCGAAGGCCAGGAGATCGCGGCCAAGAACTTCTACCGCCCGGTCGACACCCAAGTGGCGGCCGCCTATGCCAGGCACTTCCCAAAGATCAAGCTCTTCACCATCGACGAGGTGTTTGGCGGCTGGACGAAAGCCCAGAAGGAACACTTCAATGACGGTGGGCTGTTCGACCAGATCTACACCAAGCGCTGAGCGGCGATGCTCCTTTCCCGCACCCTGCTCAAGCGCCACAGCGTGCTGCCCGGCTTCGACCTGGCGCTGGGCCTGAGCCTCCTCTACCTCAGCCTGATCGTGCTGGTGCCGCTCTCGGCGGCCTTCCTGAAGACCTTCACGCTGAGCTGGCCGCAGTTCGTCGAGGCCGTCAGCACGCCGCGCGTGCTGGCCTCCTACCGGCTGACCTTCGGCGCCTCCTTCCTGGCCGCGCTGCTGAACGTGGTGTTCGGCCTGATCGTGGCCTGGGTGCTGGTGCGTTACCGCTTTCCGTTCAAGCGCCTGGTGGACGCGCTGGTGGACCTGCCCTTTGCCCTGCCCACCGCGGTGGCCGGCATTGCGCTGACCGCCATCTGGGCCCAGAACGGCAGCCTAGGGCAGTACTTGCCCTTCAAGGTCAGCTTCACGCCGCTGGGGGTGTGGGTGGCGCTGGTGTTCATCGGCCTGCCCTTTGTGGTGCGCACGGTGCAGCCGGTGCTGGAAGACCTCAGCCGCGAACTGGAGGAAGCCGCCGCCACCTTGGGCGCCACGCGCTGGCAGACGGTGCGCTTGGTGGTGCTGCCCATCCTGACGCCGGCCCTGCTGACCGGCTTCGCCCTGGCCTTTGCGCGCGCGCTGGGCGAGTACGGCTCGGTCATCTTCATCGCCGGCAACATGCCCATGATCAGCGAGATCACGCCCCTGCTCATCATCACCAAGCTGGAGCAGTACGACTACGCCGGCGCCACCGCCATCGCGGTGGTGATGCTGGTGGCCAGCTTCGTGATGCTGCTGACCATCAACCTGCTGCAGGCCTGGGCGCGCCGTCGCCAGGGAGGCATTGCATGAACACCGCCGACTTGACTCCCAGCGCCGCCGTCTCAGCCCCGGCCACCGCCACGCCGCGGCCGCTGCGCGAAGCCACCACCGAAGCCCCCTGGGTTCGCCG
>JBDHSJ010000110.1:0-13049 GCA_039808065.1 Burkholderiaceae bacterium
ACGGCTGCAACGCACTGCAGCTGCTCTGGCACATCGTCGTGCCCCTGCTCAAGCCGGCCATCATTTCCGTCATCGTGTTCCAGTTCATCTGGACGATGAACGACTTCATGGGCCCGCTGATTTACCTGGCCTCGGTGGAGAAATACCCGGTCAGCCTGGCGCTCAAGATGAGCATCGGCGCCACCGAGGAAGTCGAGTGGGCCAACGTCATTGCCATCTCGGTGGTGGCCCTGATTCCGTCCGTGCTGGTGTTCTTCGCCGCGCAGAAGCATTTCATCGAGGGCGCCACCAGCAGTGGCGTGAAGGGATAAGTCGTGGCGGCAGTCACCCTGAGCAAGATCGAGAAGGTCTACCCCAACGGCTTCAAGGCCGTGCACGGCGTGGACCTGGAGGTGAAGGACGGCGAGTTCATGGTCTTCGTCGGCCCCTCGGGCTGCGCCAAGTCCACGCTGCTGCGCATGGTGGCGGGGCTGGAGTCGATCAGCGGCGGCGAGCTGCGCATCGGCAACCGCGCGGTGAACGACTTGGCGCCCAAGCAGCGCGGCATCGCCATGGTGTTCCAGAACTACGCGCTCTACCCGCACATGACGGTGTACGAGAACCTTGCCTTCGGTCTGCGGCTTTCGAAGACGCCCAAGGCCGAGCTGGACCAACGCGTGCGCCATGCCGCGCAGCTGCTGGAAATGGATCAGCTGCTGGAGCGCTACCCCAAGCAGCTCAGCGGCGGCCAGGCCCAGCGCGTGGCGGTGGGCCGCGCCATCGTCAAGAGGCCCGAGGTGTTTCTGTTCGACGAACCGCTCTCCAACCTTGACGCCAAGCTGCGCGCCGCCATGCGCGTGCGCCTGACCGAGCTGCACCGCAACCTGCGCGAGACCGGCCAGCCCGCCACCACCATCTACGTGACGCACGACCAGACCGAGGCCATGACAATGGGTGAGCGCATCTGCGTGCTCAAGGCGGGCGTCATCCAGCAGGTGGACACGCCTACCGCGCTCTATGAACGGCCGGCCAATGCCTTCGTCGCCGGCTTCATTGGCTCGCCCGAGATGAACCTGGTGGCCGCGCAGGTGGCAGGCCACGCGCTGCGCCTGGGCGCGCTGCAGCTGCCTCTGCCGGCCGGCCGCTTCCAGGCCGCAAGCGGCGCGGTGCAGTTCGGTCTGCGCCCCGAGCACATCGGCCTGCAGGCCGGTGCGCACAGCGCCGCCGTGCCGGCCCAGCTGCGCTTTTGCGAACACATGGGCGCCGAGGTGTATGTGCATGCCGAGGTGCAGGGCCAGGCCTTCAGTGCGCGCATTCCGGCCGAACAGGGCGCGGCCCTGATGAACCTGGCACGCGGCTCTGCGCTGACGCTGCAATTCCAGATGCAGCACGCGCAGCTCTTCGCCGCGGACGAGGCCGGCGCCTCTTTCCTTGCATGAAGCGCCGCCTGGTTCTCGGCCTCGGGGCCGTCGCCCCCTTCGTGCATGCCCAGACGGAACGCGTGCTGCGCTTCGCCTGGTGGGGGGGCAGCAGCCGCCACCAGGCCACGCTGGCCGCGCTGCGCCTGTTCGAGGCCCGCCACCCCGGCCTGCGCGTCAAGGCCGAGTACATGGGCTTCAACGGCTACCTGGAGCGCCTGACCACGCAGATCGCCGGCCGCTCCGAGCCCGACCTGATGCAGATCAACTGGGCCTGGCTGGCCATGTTCAGCAAGCGAGGCAACGGCTTTGCCGACCTGCACACCCAGGCCCGCCGCCTGCAGCTGGACCAATTCAGCCCCGCTGACCTGGCCTATGGCGAGGTGGCTGGCAAGCTCAACGCCCTGCCCACCTCCTTCAGCGCCCGGGTGATGCTGTGGAACCGCCGCAGCTTCCAACGCGCCGGGCTGGCCCTGCCCACGAACTGGGATGAGCTGTTCGCCAGCGGCCCAGCCTTCCGCAAGGCCCTGGGCGAGGGGCACTATCCGCTCGACGGCGAGCTCTACGACATGATGCTGCTGGCCCAGAGCTGGGTGCAGCAGCGCCACGGCACGCCCTTTGTGGACCCGAGCGAGCGTCGCATCGCCATGAGCGAGGCCGCGGCGCTGGACTGGGTGCGCTGCTACCGCCGGCTGGTGGATGAGCAGGTGTGCACCCCGCTGCCGCTGCGCGCCAGCCTGGGCGGGGCCGAGAAGCCCACCGAGCAGCAGCCCGACTGGGTGGCCGGCCGCTGGGCCGGCAACTACACCTGGGATTCGCTCATCGGCCTGCGGGCCTCCACGCTGCCCAGCGCCGACCAATTGGCCTTGGGCGAGTTCCCGACCTTGCCCGGCGCCCAGGACAGCGGCCTGTTCGGCCGCCCCACCGTGATGTACGCCGTGGGCCGCAGCAGCGCGCAGGCCGAATGGGCGGCGCGCCTGATGAACTTCCTGCTCTGCGACCCCGAGGCCGCCAAGTTGCTGGGCCGCACGCGCGGCCTGCCCTCGGCGCGCAGCGCGCTGGAGGTGCTGAAAGCCCAGGGTGGACTTCCCCCGCTGGAACTGGCCGCCCACGAACAGATCCGCGCCCAGCGCGAGGCCGGCCGCCTGCGCCGCCCCGCGCCGCTGTTCGAGCACGCCCGCTTCCTCAAGTTCATGCGCGAGGTCTTCGAGACCGTCGCTTACGCCAAGACCACCGACCAGGACGCCGCCCGTCGCCTGGTGCGCGAGGGCAACGCCCTGCTTCACCGCCTATGAAACACCTCGAACGCCCGCTGCAATTCGTCACCCGGCAGGACCCGGACACCGGCGCCCGCGTCACGCGCCTGACGCCGTTGGACGTGGCCAGCCACCGCACCTACTTCTATCAAAAGTGCTTCACCAATGACGGGCGCCGGCTCGTCTACGGCGCAGCCTACGAAGGCGGCAAGGACTTCAACTACCACCTGCTCGACCTGGACCGCCAGGTCAGCACCCAGCTCACCGACCAGCCCGGCGAAAACAGCTTCGGCGGCTTCCTGAGCCCGGACGATCGTCACCTCTACTTCGTGCGCCAGGAGCACCAACTCGTGCGCCTGGCCCTGGCCGACTTGAGCGAGGAGGTCGTCTACACCGTGCCCGCCGGCTGGGTGGGTTATGGCACCTGGGTGGCCAACTCGGCCTGCACGCGCATGGTGGGCATCGAGATCCATGCCGACGACTGGTTCCCTCTGAGCGATTGGCAGAAGTTCCACCAGATGTTCCATGCCAAGCCGCGCTGCCGGCTGATCCGCATCGACCTGGCCACCGGCGAGCGCAGCGTCATCCTGGAACAGCAGGGCTGGCTGGGCCACCCGCAGTACCGGCCCTTCGACGACCACACCGTGGCCTACTGCCACGAGGGCCCGCACGACCTGGTGGACGCGCGCATGTGGTTCATCAACGAAGACGGCACGAACCGCCGCTGCGCCAAGGTGCACGCCGAGGGCGAGAGCTGCACGCACGAGTTCTGGGTGCCCGATGGCTCGGCCATGATCTATGTGTCCTACCGCAAGGGCGAGCGCGAGCGCTGGATCCGTAGCCTGGACCCGCTGACCCTGCAGGACCGCGTGCTGACCCAGATGCCGCCCTGCTCGCACCTGATGAGCAACCCGGACGGCACGCTCTTGATCGGCGACGGCTGCGGCTCGCCCGCCGACGTGGCCGATGGCGCCGCGCACGAGATCCGCACCGACCCCTACCTGCACCTGTTCGACCTGAAGGCCGGCACGACGCACCGCGTGGCGCGGCACGACAGCAGCTGGGGCGTCTACAAGGGCAACCGCCAGGTCACGCACCCGCACCCCTCGTTCACGCCGGACGAGACGCAGGTGCTGTTCAGCTGCGATGCCGGGGGCGAGCCCGCGCTGTACCTGGCTGATTTGGCCGATTTGGCATGAAGGCCTGGCTGCTCGCCTTGATGGTGACGCCGTTGCTGGCTACGACCTGGGCTCAGGAACGGCCGCAGCTGAGTGCGCAGCAGGCCGCCGCCTTCACGCGGGAAGCCTGGCTGGGCGACTGGACGCCCGAGCCCGACAGTGCGCGCGCGCAATGGCCGGCCGACGCCGTGCTGCGCCCCGGCCAATCCCTGCAGGCTCTGCTGGACGCCTTGCCTCCGTCCGGCGGTGCGCGCCGCTACGTGCGCATCGAACCCGGCGAGTACCGCGGCCCGGTCTGCCTGCGCGGCCTCGGGCCCCTCACGCTCTATGGCGTGGGCGAGCCCGGTGCGGTGCGCCTGGTCGACAACCGTCACGCCGGCCAGGCCAAGTCGCCCGAGGCGGCGGCCCAGCCCTGCGTGCCGGGCTGGGGCCAGCGCAGCGTGGGCACGGCCGGCAGCGCCACCCTGGTCATCGCCCAGGACGAAGTGCGCCTGGCCGGCCTGACGGTGGCCAACGACGCCCTGGAGGGCGTGCGCGGCGGCCAGGGCTACCCGAGCGGCGCGGGCGAGAGCGGCGGCGCCCAGGCCGTGGCCCTGCTGACGCGCGGCGACCGCATCCAGCTCGATGCGGTGAGCCTGCTGGGCCACCAGGACACCTTCTATGCCGACGGCCCCGGCCGCGTGCGCGTGGCGCACAGCCGCATCGCCGGCGATGTGGACTTCATCTTCGGCAGCGCGCGCCTGCTGATCGAGCACAGCCTGATCGTCTCGCGCGCCGGCCGGCGCGCGGCCGGAGAGGGCGGCATTGGCCTGGCGCCCAGCACGCCGCCGGGCCAGGCCCAGGGCCTGCTGATCACGCACAGCCGCTGGCTGGTGGAAGATGGCCGGCCGGCGCTGGGCCGCGCCTGGGATGCCGGCGTGCTCAAGCCCGAGGCCGGCGGGCGCTGGGTGGCCGGGCAGTCGCCCAACGGCCAGGCGCTGATCCGCGACTCGCTGCTCGACGCCCGGCTCAGCCCCTGGCGCGCCTCGACCGCGCGCCGCCCCTTTGACCCTGCCGTCAACCGCCTGGCCGAATTCAACAACCTCAGCCTGCCCGAGGCCGGCTTCGAGCCAGCGCCCACTGGCTGGGCCACGCAGGAAGGCGGCACCCCGGGCGGCAGCGCCGCCGCGCCGGAGGCCATCCGCCTGATCCGCATCCGCGCCGAGCTGGACGCGGCGCTGCGCGAGCTGGGCAGCCAGCCCAAGATCCTGGCGCTGGCGGCGCGCATCGACCTGGGCGGCCCGGCCGAGGCCTTCCGCGACCCGGCCTTCGACGCCGCCGCCTACGAGGCCGCCTACGCGCCCGCGCAATGGGGCCGGCGCAAGCCCGAAGGCGCGCTGGAGCAGGCCCGCCAGCGCTCGGCCGCTGCGCAGGCCAAGGCCGTCACCGTGCGCCTGCCGTCCAACACCACGCTGATCGGCATCACGCCCGAGGCGGGCTTTCAAGGCGGCATGCTGGCCCTGCACCAGGTCGAGAACGTCATCCTCCGCAACCTGAGCTTCAGCGATGCCTACGACCATTTCCCCGTCTGGGACCCGCTCGACGGCGCACAGGGCGAATGGAATTCCGACTACGACACCCTGTCGCTGCGTGGCGCGCGCCGCGTCTGGGTGGACCACTGCGAGTTCGACGACGGCGCGCGCCCCGACGCGGACGAGCGCCTCGTGCATGGCCGCCGCCAGCAGCACCACGACGGCCTGCTCGACATCACCGCCGGCTCGGACCTGGTGACGGTGAGCTGGAACCGCTTCGTCGGCCACGACAAGACGATGCTGATCGGCGCCGGCGACGGTCATGGGGCCGACGCCGGCAAGTTGCGTGTGACCCTGCACCACAACCTCTGGCTGGACATCCGGGAGCGCGCGCCGCGCGTGCGCTTCGGCCAGGTGCAGGTGCAGAACAACCTCTACCTGATGCGCCCCGAGGGCCCCTACGGCTTCGCCTACGCCATTGGGCTGGGCTTCGAGTCGCGCGTGCTCAGCCAGGCCAATGCCTTCGAAGGCCCGGTGCCGGCCGCACAGCTGGTGCGCGTGCTGCGCGGCCAGCACTTCAGCGACAGCAGCTCGGAGCTCAACGGCGCGCCGCTGGACCTGGGCTTTTTGAACCTGCAGGCCGCGGGCTGGCAGCCGCCCTATGCGCTGCCGCCCGAACCCGCTGCGCAAGCCGCCCGCCGGGTGCGGGCCGAGGCCGGCCGGTGGCCGACAATCGCGCGCGATTTCCAACCAAGACCATGAGCAGCAACGACGACGATCTCAACGACGGCAAGCAAAGCCCCGAATCCGTGGCGGCCGTGCTCAAGGTGTTTGCCATCCTCAATGCCCTGAGCGAACGCAGCGAAACGGGCATCTCGGAGCTTTCGGTGCGCCTGGCCATGCCCAAGGCCACCGTGTACCGCTTCCTGCAGACCATGAAGACCCTGGGATATGTGCGCCAGGAGGCCGACAGCGAGCGCTACGGCCTGGACATGAAGATGTACGAGCTGGGCGCCAAGGCCCTGCAGTACCCCGAGCTGATCGAGCTGGCCAAGCACCACATGCAGATCATTGCCGACCTGACCGGCGAGACCGTGCACCTGGGCACCTTGATCGACTCGGAAATCATCTACGTGCACAAGGTCGATTCCAAGCACATGCTGGGCATGTACTCGCGCATCGGCCGGCGCGCCCCGATTCACTGCACCGCCATCGGCAAATGCCTGATGGCCTGGGAACACCCGGCGCGCCGTGATCGCGTGCTGGACGGCGCGGAATTCAAGCGCTTCCGCGACAAGACCATCACCGACCGCACAGCCTTCCTGGCCGAGCTGGCTCAGGTGAAGGCCCAGGGCTATGGCGAGGATCGCGAGGAGTTCGACGACCACATCCGCTGCATCGGCGTGCCGATCTTCGACCGCCTGGGTCAGCCGGTGGCTGCCATCTCGGTGTCCTTCCCGACCTTCCGCTTCGACCCCAGCAAGGTGCCCGAGCTGGTGACGCTGCTGCACGCTGCCAGCCGGGACATCAGCACCCGTCTGGGCTGCGTGAATTTCCCCCTCGCCGCCTGAGCTTGATCGTCAGAGCAGCGAGACTTTCCATAAGACCAAGTGCCGCCGTGGAACCGGCTTCGCCGGGCCACTGGTGGCGCCCCCTTGAGGGGGAGGCGCCGCAGGCGCTTCGGGGGTGGGCCTATCTCGGCATCAGCGGCTTGAGGTAGCGGTTCTCGGCCCAACGGAACACGGCCACCAGCGCCATCGTCAGCACCAGGTAGAACACCCCGGCCGTGATGTAGGCCTCGAAGGGGATGTAGTGCACCGCGTAGATGCGCTTGGCCACGCCGGTGATGTCGGCAATCGTCACCAGCATGGCCAGTGAGGTGCCCTGCAGCATGAAGATGGCCTCGTTGCCATAGGCGGGCAGGGCGCGGCGCAGCGCGGCCGGCAGCACGATGCGGCGCATCATCGTCAGCCGCCCCATGCCATAGGCCTTGGCGGCCTCGATCTCGCCGGCCGGCAGCGACTTGATCGCGCCGGCAATGATCTCGGTGGTGTAGGCCGCGGTGTTCAGCACGAAGGCCAGGCAGGCGCAGAACCAGGCGTCCTGCAACCAGGCCCAGGCAAAGCTCTCGCGCACGGCTTCAAACTGGCCCAGGCCGTAGTAAATGATGAAGAGCTGCACCAGCATCGGGGTGCCGCGGAACACATAGGTGTAGAGCCACACCGGGCGCCAGACCCAGGGGTTGTGCATGGCGCGCAGCACGCCCAGGGGCACGGCAATCAGCAGGCCGAAGGCCAGCGAGATGGCCAGCAGCTGCAGCGTGATCCAGGTGCCGGAGAAGAACTGCGGCAAGTTCTCGGCGATGGTTTGCCAGCCTTCCATTTAGAGCTTCCCCCGGCGCACGCCGATGGCGAGCTTGCGCTGCAGCCAGGCGAACATCACTTCGCTGCAGCTGGTGAACAGCAGGTAGATCAGGCCCACGGCCATGAAGAACACGAAGGGCTCCTTGGTGGCGCCGGCGGCGTCATTGCCGCGCTTCATCAGGTCGTCCAGGCCGATGACCGAGACGATGGCCGTGCTCTTGACCAGCACCAGCCAGTTGTTGGAAACGCCCGGCAGCGCGTGGCGCAGCATCTGCGGCAGCTGGATGCGCCAGCTCACCTGCCAAGGACTCATGCCATAGGCCATGCCGGCCTCGCGCTGGCCCGGTGGCACCGCCAGATAGGCGCCGCGGAAGGCCTCGGTGAGGTAGGCGCCGAAGATGAAGCCGATCGTGAGCACGCCGGCCACGAAGGGGTCGACGTCGATGTAATCCTGGTAACCCAGGCGCAGCGCCAGGTCGTTGATGAGGATCTGGCCGCCGTAGAACACCAGTAGCACGAGCACCAGATCGGGCACGCCGCGGATGATGGTGGTGTACCACTGGGCCGGCCAGCGCAACCAGCGCTGGCGGCTCAGCTTGGCGAAGCAACCGATGAGCCCCAGCACCATGGCCACTGCCAGCGACAGCAGGGCCACGCTGAGCGTCAGCAGGGCACCCTGCAACAGACTGGGCAGAAAGCCATGGAGCATGGGACTCAAACCTCTTTACTTCTTCTTGGGAGCGACGTCGTAGGCGAAGTACTTGCTCGACATCTTGGCGTAGCTGCCATTGGCGAACACGGCGTCGATGGCGCTGTTGAACTGCGCGCCCAGGGTCTTCTCGTCGGCCTTGCGCATGCCGATGCCGATGCCCACGCCGAAGTACTTGGCGTCATCGATGTCCGGGCCGACGAAGCTCATGCCTTTGCCGGAATCCGACTTCAGGAAGCTGTCCACGGCGAACTTGTCCACCAAGGTGTAGTCCACGCGGCCGGCCTTCAGTTCCAGATAGATCTGGTCCTGGCTCTGGTAGCGCACGATGGTGCTGTCCTTGTAGAGCGCGTTGGCGTAGGTCTCGAAGGTGGTGGCCGATTGCACACCGATCTTCTTGCCCTTCAGCGCGGCGGGCGAGACGTCCTTGCCGGTGCCGCTCTTGGCCACAAAGATGGCCGGCGAGGCCAGGTAGGGCTTGCTGAAGGCGATGGCCTTCTTGCGCTCGTCGGTGATGGACATCGAGGCCACGATGGCGTCGATCTTGCGGGCCTGCAGGGCGGGGATCAGGCCGTCGAAATCGGTCTTGACCAGTTCGCACTCGCGCTTCATTTGTGCGCACCAGGCCAGGGCCAGGTCGATTTCGAAGCCCTTGACCTTGCCGTCGGCGCCAACTTCGCTGAACGGAGGGTAGGCGCCTTCCACGCCGATCTTGAGCTTCTTGTCTTGGGCGCTGGCAGGGGCCATGGCGGTGGCCAACGCGACGGCGGCCAGGGCGGCCAGGGAGCGACGGAGCATGGGATTTCCTCGAAAGGGGCCGACGGATGCTGGGATGGCGGTGGGCCCAGTGCGCCGCCATCGTTGTGACGAAAACCCGCACCTTAACGTCTGGCGCGGGCGTCCTTAACGCTCAGGGCGGCGAAATGTCGTAGGGGAAGTACTTGGCCGCCAGGCGCTTGAAGCTGCCGTCGGCCTGGCCGGCGGCGATCACGGCGTTGAACTGGGCACCCAGGGTGGCGACATCGGCCTTGCGCAGGCCCACGCCCACGCCCTCGCCGAAGTACTTGCTGTCGCGCAGCGCCGGGCCGATGGTCTGCACGCCGGCGCCGTTGGGCGAATCGATGAAGGTCTGGGCGGCGGTCTTGTCCACCAGCGAGTAGTCCACCCGGCCGGCCTTCAAGTCCAGGTAGACCTGATCCTGCGAGGCGTAGCGCACGATGGTGCTGCCCTGGTAGAACGCGTTGACGTAGGCCTCGTTGATGGTGGCCGACTGCACGCCGATCTTCTTGCCCTTCAGCGCCGCCGGGCTGATGTCCTCGGCCGTGCCTTTGCGGGCGATGAAGGTCTGCGGCGTGCTGTAGTAGGGCTTGCTGAAGCCGATGGTCTTGCGCCGCTGCTCGGTGATGGAGAGCGAGGCAATGATGGCGTCGATCTTGCGCGCCTGCAGGGCCGGGATCAGGCCGTCGAAATCGGTCTTCACCAGCTCGCACTCGCGCTTCAGGCGGGCGCACCATTCACGCGCCAGGTCGATCTCGAAGCCCTTGAGCTGGCCATCCGCGCCCACCTCGCTGAAGGGCGGGTAGGCGCCTTCCACGCCGATGCGCAGCTTGGGACCCTGTGCCTGGGCGCTGCCCAGGCACAGCGCGGCCAGTAGTGGTGCCAGTAACGGGGCCAGGGCAAGTAGACGACGTTGCATGGGGGAACTCCTCGGAAGGGGTGGCACCTTAACCCAGGCGCGGCGGGTGGGTTTCGCTCAAACCGGGGTCCAGGCACTCGCGCTCATCGAACACGAAGCAGCCGCCGTGGTAATGCGCGCCGCCGGCCAGTTCGAAGTACTTGAGGATGCCGCCCTCGAGCTGGAACACGGGCGTGTCCGGCAGTCGCTCCTGCATCAGCAGCGCGGCCTTTTCGCAGCGGATGCCGCCGGTGCAGTAGCTCACCACGGTGTGGCCCTCCAGCTCGGCGCGGTGGGCGTCGAGCGCGGCGGGGAACTCGGTGAACTTGTGGATGCGCCAGTCCAGCGTGCCGTCAAAGGCGCCGTAGTCCACTTCGAAGGCGTTGCGGGTGTCCAGCAGCTTGAGCGGCCGACCGGCGTCGTCGTGGCCCTGGTCGAGCCAGCGCTTCAGCGTGGGCGCGTCCACCGCCGGGGCGCGGGCGGCGCGGTCGGGGCGGATCTGCGGGCAGTCCATGCGGATGATCTCGCGCTTGACCTTGACCTTGAGCCGCTTGAAGGGCTGGTGTTCGCTCCAGCTCTCCTTGGGCTGCAGCTCGGCAAAGCGGGCATCGCTTTCCAGTGCGGCCACCCAGGCGCGCACGGCCGCGGCCGGGCCGGCCAGGAAGAGGTTGATGCCTTCCTCGGCCAGCAGCACCGTGCCCTTGAGCTGCAGTTCCAGCGCGTGGGCATGCAGGCGTTCGCGCAGTGCCGCCGCATCGGGCAGGGCCACGAAGCGGTAGGCGGAAATGTTCAGGATGGTGCCGGACATCAGTGCAGGGATTCAAGAAAGGGGCGGGCGGCCGCCAGCGCGGCCTCGGGGGCTTCGAGCTGGGGCACATGGCCCACGCCGGGCAGCAGGCGCAGCTCGGCGGGCGGCGCGCCCGGGGCGCGCAGGGCCTGGTACTGCTGTGCGGTCTTGGGCGGGATCAGGCGGTCGCGTTCGCCCCAGATCAGCAGCACCGGCGTCTGCAGCTTCTGCCAGGCCTGCTTGTACAGATCGGTGTGCACCTCGGCCAGAAAGGCCTGCACGCGCTCGCCCAGGGCCTGGCGGTTGCCCTCGCGAAGGGTGATCTCGAAGTAGCGGTCCAGCTCGGCGGCACTGAGCTTGCTCGGGTCGCCCAGCACCGACTCCACGCTGGCCTTGACCACCGGCCGCGGCAGCAGGAAGCGCGACAGAAAGGCCGTGGGCGCGAAGCGGCTGGCGATGAAGCCGGGTGGCAGGGCCTCGGGCTCGAAGGGCAGGCCGCTCGGGTCCAGCAGCACCAGGCCGGCCACCCGCTCGGGCTGACGCGCTGCACTCATCCAGGCCACCTCGCCGCCGAGCGAGTTGCCGCTCAGCACCACGCGGCGTAGCTGCAGCCGGTCGAGCAGGGCCCAGAGAAAGTCAACGTAAGCGCCGATGCGGTAGTCGCCGTCGGCGGCCGGTCCGGTCAGGCCGAAGCCCGGCAGGTCCATGCGAATGACGCGGCGGGTCCTGCTGAGCTCGCGCACCCAGGCGTCCCAGACATGCAGGCTGTCGCTGGTGCCGTGGATCAGCACCAGGGGCAGGGGGTCTTCGCGCGGGCCTTCGTCGCGCAGGTGCACGAGCTGGATGCGGCCGCGCAGCGGCAGTTCGATGAACTGCGAGGGCGGCGGGGCCCAGCGCGCCACCAGGCTTTCGAGCGGGCGGTCCGGGGCACGGAAGGCGGCAAAGCTCAGCGCCAGGGCCAGCAACAACAGCCCCAGGCCACGGACGAACCAGGCCGCCAGGCCGCCGGCCTGGCGCGGCTTCATGGTGCGGCGCCGGGGGCGGTGATGCGCACCGGCGCGCTGGTGCTGCACAGGTCCACGCGGCCCGGGTTGTGCACGAACCAGCCGCTGCGGTTGCGGCGCGAGGCCACCCACTCGGCCCAGGTCGGGGTGTCGTCGCGCAGCACTTGCACGCTCGGGCGCTCGGCCTCCGGCAGGTCGGCCAGCAAGCGGCTCTTCAGTATGGGGGTGCGGGTCTCGTTGGCAGCGTAGAAACCCATCTGGCCGCCGCCGCGCGGCAGCGCGGCCAGATGCTCGATGCCCTTGAGCACGCGGCCCACCACGGTGATGTTCAGGTCCAGCGCGCGCGGCGCCTGGCCGATGACGGCGTACAGCGAGCTGCCATTGCTCGAATCGGCCTCCATCCCGCGACCGGCACCGATCGTGCCGTAGCAGTGCGCAATCCAGGCCTTGCCGCTGGCGCGGTCGGCGCCCACCGGGAAGCCGTCCACAAAGCCGTTGATCGGCGCCCAGCCATCGGTTTCCTGCAATGGCGTGAAGGGCAGGGCGGCAAAGGCGGTGCTGAATTCGGCCGGGATCTTCGCGTTGGCCCCTTCGGGCAGCGGACGGGTCTTGGCGTTCTCGGCGCCAGCCGGCTCACCCGGGTCGCCCCATTGGGTGACGAAGTTGTCCTGCACGCGCAGCACGGCCAGGCCATCAAAGTAGCCGCCGCGCACCAGGGCGCGGATGTTGGCGGCGTGGGCGGGGGCAAAGCGGGGCGCCAGCTCGAACCAGACCTGGGCGGGCGGGCTGCCGGCCGCCCCCGTTTGCAGCTCCATCAGCACCACGTTGTCGGCGGCCGGATTGCGCCAGGCCTCGGGTGGGGCGGTGTTGACGATCTCGGTGGGGGAGCGGCTGCTGGTTACGCTGGCGGCCGGGGCCAAGTCGGCATTCGTCTTGGGATTGGCCTTGGGTGCGGCGCTGCGCTTGGGTGCGGCCTTCTTCTTCGTCGCGCTCTTGGCCGGTGCGGCCTCCGCGGCCGGGGCCAGACTCAGGCCACTCAGGCTCAGGGCGATCGCAAGGATCCAGGAACTGCGGCGTTGCAAAGGGGTGGCGAGGCTCATGCAGGCAGGGGGCGCGGCGCCCGGGGAATCGGATCAAGCGCGCGAGCATAGCGGGCGGGTCTACAGTCG
>JBDHSJ010000111.1:0-12970 GCA_039808065.1 Burkholderiaceae bacterium
CCCAGGGCGGGCAGGGGCCATTCGCCCTGGCTGCTGGCCTGGGCCTGCCAGAGGCCGGGGCGGGTTTGCTGCGTTTCGGCGCGCAGCTGCTGGCCGGCCGGGCCCTGCAGGCTGAGCAGGAACTGCGTGGGTTGCAGCTTCAGCAAGCGGGTCTGGGCCTGCAGCTGCCAGATTCCCTGGTTCTTGCCGGGTGGCTGCAGCTGGCCCTGCAGGCGCAGCTCCAGGGCGTCCTGGGCGTGCTCCAGCGCCAGCGTGCCGCCAACCTGCGCGGCCGGCCAGCCGGCGTGCAGGGCGTTCAGGCGCAGGGGTTGCAGGCTCAGATCGGCCTGCCAGCGGGCTTGCGCCGGCAGGCCGGCGGGGTCCTTCAGGGCCAGGCGGCCGGCGCTGCGGGCGGCCTCGCCCAAATCCAGGGCCAGGGCCTGCACGCGCAGGCCGCGCCAGTCGTTCAGCGGCACGCGCAGCCGGGCTTCGAGGGCGCGCAGCGGCCAGCCGTCCTGGTCCAGCCGGCGCGCGGCGGCATTGCGGATGCGGGCCTGCAGCTCGGCCACCTGCTGCGCATCCACCTGGGCCTGCAGCTCGCCGCTCAGGGTCGTGTGGGGCCATTGAGGGTGGAGGCGGCGCAGGTCGAATGCATCCAGACGCAGCTGCAGGTGCTGCAGGGGCTGGGCGGCCAAGGGCTGCAGGTCCGCCTGGGCTTGGGCGGCCGGGCCGAACTGGGCCTGCAGGCGCAGCGCGGCCAAGCTGCCCTGGGCCTGCAACTGCACGGGGTCGAAACCCGGCACCTGCCAGCGCGCCTGGGCGCTCAGGCGGCCGTCGGCCAGCAGGCTGGCCTGGCCTTGGGCGCTGCCCTTGGCGAGCTTCAGCGGCGCCAGCTGCAGGCTCCACAGCGGCTCGCGCCGCGCCTGCACCTGCAGGTTCAGGCCCTGCACTTGCTGGCCATCCAGCGTGAGCAGCTGGACCTGCAGCGCGCTCAGACTCAGGTCGAGCGGCAGGCGCAGGCTTTCCAGCAGAGCTTCGGGCCGCAGCGGCTCGGCACTGGGCTTGCCGGATTGCAGGGCCAGGCGCTGCGCGCTCAGACGGCCCCGCACATGCCAACGACCCTCCTGGCGGCTGAGGTCCTCGCGCTGCCACTGCAGGCCCTGCAGCTCCAGCCGCATGCCGTCCGCGCCCTGCCAGTGCAGCCGCCCAACGCGCAGGCCGCTCCAGAAACTGCCCTGCAGGCCTTCGGCCTGCACGCCGGCGCGGGCCAGCCAGAAGCGCAGGCCACTGGCCTGCTGGCTCCACACCAGCCCGACCAGCAGCAAGGCCAGTGCCAGCATCAGCAGCACCAGGCTCCAGCGCAGCGGGCCCCTCATAGCGCGATACCCACCGACAGGTGCAGGCGCCACTGGCCGGCCGCCTGCTGAGGCTGATCGCTCATGGCGCGCGCCAGATCCACGCGCAGCAGGCCCACCGGGCTGCGCCAGCGCAGACCGAAGCCTGCACCCACGCCGGGCTGGCCGGCGGCGCGCCAGCTGGGCGCGGCCTGGCCGGCGTCCACGAACACGGCAGCACCGAAGCCGCCCAGGCCGGTGAACCAGCTGGCGGGCAGGGCCTGCTGGGCCTCGGCACTGGCCGTCCACAGCACCCGGCCACCCACCGGCTCCAAGCCCTTGGAACCCAGGCGCTGCGGCCCCAGGCTGCGTGGGCCATAGCCCCGCACCGAGTCGTCGCCGCCGGCGCGGAAGGCCAGGGATTCGGGTGCCTGCAACGCGGCCGGAGCCCAGAGCTGCCCTGCTTCCAGGCGCAGCGCGAGCCCGCGACCGGTGCTGGCCGAGCCCAGCGGCAGGTAGAGCTGGCCGCGCGCCTGCGCGCGCGCCAGCCCGCCCTGTTCGATCCGGCCTTGCTCGCTGGAGCGCGCCGGACCGGCGCCGAGCTGGCCCACGAGGAGCCAGCCCTCGCGCGGCAGGCTGATGCTGTCCAGCCGCCGCCAGGCCGCACCGGCCTGGCCCAGCAGGGCCTGGCTGCGCGCCGCGAGCGCGCCTTCGCCTTGGCGGCTGCTGAGCAGCTCGATGCCGTAGCTGCGGTCATTGCGGTTGGTTTCTTCCACCCGGCCCAGGCGCAGGCTGCCGAGGGTGTAGGGGGTGGTGTCCGGTTCTTCGTTGCGCTGCCAGCGCAGCGCCCCCACCCAGCGCTGCTGCAGGCGGCCGGGGTGGGTGGAGAGCTCCAGCTCCAGCAGCTGGGCATGCTGGGCCAGCTGGGCGCGGCTGCGCGCGCGCAGCGGCCGGTCCAGGAAGCGGCGGTGCAGGTGTTCGACGCTGGCCTGCGCGCCGCTGCGCGTCTGCCAGCCCAGGCCCAGGGCGAGCTGCTGGCGCGTCGCTTCCTTCACGCGGATGCGCACCGGCAGGCGGTCGCCTTCCTGCAGCTCCTCGCCGTCGAGCTCGACCCACACGCCGTCGAACAGGCCACTGCGTTGCAGCCGGGTCTGGGCGTCAAGCAGGCGCTGCTCGGTGTAGCGGCGGCCGGGGCGCAGGGCGCCGAGCAGTTCACGCAGCTCCTCCTCGCGGTGGCGCTGCAGGCCTTCGAAGCGCAGCTCGCCCAGCAGCACCTCGGGCCCCGGTTCCAGCTGCAGTGTCAGGCGCACGCTGCGGCCATCCACCTCGGCCTCGGTGCGTTCCCAGCGGGCCAGGGCATGCCCCTGCGCGCGCACCTGGGCCAGCAGGCTGCGCTTGGCGCTGTCCCAGTCGGCCTGGCGGAAGCGCGCGCCCACGGGCAGCGCGAAGGCGGTGCGCCAGGCCTGCCAGCGTTCGTGCTCGGGCTCGGGGCCGCTGAGCAGCAGTTCCGTGATGCGCGCGGGCTCACCCGCTTCGATCTGCAGGCGGCCGGCCGCGCAATCCAGCTGCACCTGGGCCTCAAAATAGCCCTCGGTTTCCAGCAGCGCCCGCGCCTGCGCCGGGGCCAGCCGGCACAGCCGTGCCCATTCCAGCTCGGTGGGGGGGCTGCGGCTTTGCAGGGCTTGGCTCAGGTCCAGGTGGGTGCGCAGCAGGCTGGCCAGCGCGCCCGGGGCCTCGATGTCCACCGCCTTGGGCACGGCCCAGGCGGGGGCGGCCAGCAGGAGCGCCGCCGCCCAGAACCAGGGCCTCATTTGCTCAGATGGCGCATCGCGGCTTCCAGGCCGGACAGCGTGAGCGGGTACATGTGCTGGTGCAGCAGGCTGTTGATCAGCGAAATGCTCTGGCGGTACTCCCACACGCCCTGGGGTTCGGGGTTGATCCACGCGTGGCGCGGAAAGGCCTGGGTGAGCCGGTCCAGCCAGACCGAGCCGGCCTCGTCATTCATGTACTCGACGCTGCCGCCGGGCTGCAGGATTTCGTAGGGGCTCATGGTGGCGTCGCCCACAAAGACCAGCTTGTAGTCGCGGTTGTACTTGTGGATAAGGTCCCAGGTCGGGGTCTTCTCGGCGAAGCGGCGACGGTTGTTCTTCCACACATAGTCGTAGACGCAGTTGTGGAAGTAGAAGAACTCCAGGTGCTTGAACTCGCTCTTGGTGGCGCTGAAGAGTTCCTCGACGCGGTGGATGTGCTCGTCCATCGTGCCGCCCACGTCCATCAGCAGCAGCAGCTTGACCTTGTTGTGGCGCTCGGGGCGCATCTTGATGTCGAGGTAGCCGGCATTGGCCGCGGTGGCGCGGATGGTGTCGTCCAGCGCCAGTTCGTCGGCCGCACCTTCGCGTGCGAAGCGGCGCAGGCGGCGCAGCGCCACCTTGATGTTGCGGGTGCCCAGTTCGACCGAATCGTCGTAGTCGCGATAGCCGCGCTGCTCCCAGACCTTGACGGCGCTCTTGCCTCCCCCGGCGCCGCCGATGCGCACGCCAGCCGGGTTGACGCCGCCATTGCCGAAGGGGCTGGTGCCGCCGGTGCCGATCCAGCGGCTGCCGCCCTCGTGGCGCTCCTGCTGCTCCTCCAGGCGCTTTCTGAGCGTGTCCATCAGCTCGTCCCAGCCCAGAGCTTCGAGCTGGGCGCGCTGCTCGGGGCTCAGCTCCAGTTTCAGCTGGGCCTTGAGCCAGTCCTCGGGCAGGTCGCGCGCCAGCTCCAGCTTCAGCTCCACGCCCTTGAAAAAGGCGGCGAAGGCGCGGTCAAAGCGGTCGTACAGGGCTTCGTCCTTGACCAGGATGGTGCGCGCCAGGCTGTAGAACTGATCGAGCGAGGGCTCGATAACGCCCTGGCGCAAGGCATCCAGCAGGGTCAGGAATTCCTTGGGCGACACCGGCAGCCGGGCCGCGCGCAGGGTCTGGAAGAAGGGCACAAGCATGGGCCGATTGTGAACGCCAACTGGCGCGAACCCGGGCAAACCCCTGGGTGGCGAGCGGCTACGCTGGCGCTGTGGCACGCCTGAATTTCGCCGAACTGCTGCTGGTGCTGGTGGCCGGCCAGCAACTGCTGGCCGCCGCCATCTGGCTGCTGGCTGTTCGACTGCGCGTGGCGCCGCGCGTGCCCTCGCTGCACTGGATCGGGGCTTCGGTGTGGGTGGCGGTGTGCGCCGGCCTGCCAGTGCTGCAAAGCCAGGACCGCTGGTACGGCTTCGGCCTGCCGGCGCTGCTGCTGCCCGGGGCGTTGATCCTCACGCGCCTCGGCCTGGAGATCCTGTTCCGCCAGCCGCGGCGCGATGCGGAGCATCTGCTCATCATCCTGGCGGCCCTGGGCGGCGCGTTGCTGGCCGCGCTGCTGGGAGCAGGCGAGCGCTGGTGGCATGTGCAGGCTTCGCTGCTTTCGGCCGCCTGCCTGCTGCGCGGCGCGGCCTGCGTGCACGGCGCAGCGCGGCGCGAGCTGGGCCTGCGTGGCGCGCGCCTGGTGTGCTGGCCGCTGGTGCTGATGGCGCTGCTGTTCGCCGGCCGCGCGCTCGGCGCCTGGCTGCAGCCCGAACTCTTCGCACAGCCGATGACGGCCGACAGCGCGAGCAACATTGCGCTGCTGATGGGCTACCTCAGCATGAGCGTGGTCTTCCACGTCATGCTCTCTCTGACCGTGGCGATGCGCCTGGTGGGCAAGCTGCAGCAGCTTTCGCGCCTGGATCCCCTGACGGGTCTGAGCAACCGCCGCGGCCTGGAGGAGCGTTGGGCCGGCCTGCGCCACCGCCTGCCCCTGGCCGCACTCGCGGTAGATGCCGATCATTTCAAGCACGTCAACGACCAGCATGGCCACGCGGTGGGCGATCAGGCCCTGCAGCACCTGGCCGAGTTGATGCGGCGCAGCGTGCGCAGCGGCGATGGAGTGGTGCGCCTGGGGGGCGAGGAATTCCTGCTCTTGCTCGCCCACACGGATGGCGAGCAGGCGCGCCAGCGCGCCGAGCAACTGCGCGCGCTGGTGGTGAGCAGCCCGCTGCGCCTGGACGAAGGCGAGCTCGCGCTCACCGTGAGCATCGGCGTGGCGGTGGCCGTGCAGCCCGGGCCCCCCGGCCCGTTGATCAGCGCCGCCGATGCCGCCCTCTATGAGGCCAAGCGCGGCGGGCGCAACCGGGTGGTGCTCGGCGCACTGCAGGAAGCGCGCACCTGATGCCACACCTCCGCTTGGCCGAGCTGCTGATGGGCGTGATCGTCCTGCAGCAGGGCCTGGCGGCGCTGATGTGGTGGCTGTCCGCCCGCGTGAAGGTGGTGCCTCGGGTGCCGGCCCTGCACTGGGCCGCTGGTGCGCTCTGGGCCGCCGGCGTGGTGGGGTGCACCGTGCTGGGCCAGAACCTGGGGGCCGGCTTCAGTCACAGCTTCACGAACATGATGGCGCCGGGTGTCTTCATCTTGCTGCGCCTGGGCCTGCAGATCCTGCTGCGCGCGCCGCGCCAGGATGGCGAGCATGCGCTGGTGGCGGCGTTGGCGGTGGCCAGCGCCGGCGGCGGATATCTCGCCAGCGCGCCACTGTTCTGGGGCATTGCCACCGCCTCGCTGCTGAACGCCTACTGCTTGCTGCGCCTGGCGCAAACCATCCGCGAGCCGGTGCGTCGGGAGCTGGGCGAGGGCGCCGTGCGCCTCGTCACCTGGCCGCTGCGCGCGCTGGCGGCAGTGTTCCTGCTGCGCGCCCTGCTGGCCCTGCTGGCGCCGCCCGAGGCCGTGCGGCCGCTGTATGTGGACACGACGCCCAATATCGTCGTGCTCGTCATCATGATGACCCTGGGCCTGGTGATGCATCTGGTGCTGGCCCTGTGCGTGGCGCTGCGTCTGGTGCGACGCCTGCACCGGCTTTCGCGCCAGGACGCGCTGACCCAGCTGCCCAACCGCCGCGCCGCGGACGAGCACCTGGCTCAGCTGCTGGCGCGCCTGCGCGCCGGGCAGGGCGGCTTTGCGCTGGCCTTGGCGGATGTGGACCACTTCAAGCGCGTCAACGATCTGCACGGCCATGCGATCGGTGACCGCGCGCTGGCCCATCTGGCCGTGCAGCTGCGAGCCCAGGCGCGGCCGGTGGATCTGGTGGCTCGCTTCGGTGGCGAGGAGTTCGTGCTGCTGCTGCCCGATGTGGACTTGGACGGCGCGCAGGCCGTGGCCGAACGCCAGCGCCAGGCCGTGGCGGCCGAACCCCTGCGCCTGGGCGCTGCGGCGCTGCCGCTCAGCATCAGCCTGGGTGTGGGCTTGGCCCGCCCGGAGGACAGCGCGGAAAGCCTGCTCGCGCGGGTGGACGCCGCGCTGTACCGCGCCAAGGCCGCCGGTCGCAACCGGGTGGAACTGGCCGCCTGATTCAGGCCCTTGCCAGGCGCTCCAGCAGCCGCGCCTTGGCGGCGGGCCACTCACTGGCCAGCAGGCTGTAACGCACGGTGTCACGCACCGTGCCGTCGCGGCGGCGCAGGTCGTGGCGGATCACGCCCTCGCGCTGCGCCCCCAAGCGCTCGATGGCGGCCTGGCTGCGCAGGTTCAGGATGTCGGTGCGCCAACCCACCAGGGCTGCGCCCAGGGTCTCGAAGGCGTGCTGCATCAGCAGCAGCTTGGCCGTGGTGTTGACGGCGCTGCGCCAGCAGCTCTGGGCGTACCAGGTGTAGCCAATCTCCAGGCGGTCCAGGTCGGCCACGATGTCGTGGTAGCTGGTGCTGCCCAGCACGCGCCCGCTGCTGCTGTCCAGCACCGCAAAGGGCAGACGGTTGCCGGCCGCCTGCTGCGCCAACGCGCGCTCGATGTAGCCGCGCGTGTCATCCGGCTCGGGCACCGAGGTGAAGGTCAGGTTCCAGAGTTCGCCGTCGGCGGCAGCGGCGCGCAGGCCGGCTTCGTGCGCCAGGCTGAGTGGCACCAGGCGCACCGGTGCCTGCACCAACTCAATGGGGCGGACCTCCATCAGCGGTGATGCCGTTGCATCTGCAGCAGCTTTTCGAACAGCGTCAGGTCCTGCTCGTTCTTCAGCAAAGCCCCGGCCAGCGGCGGCACGCGGGTCGGGCCAGCCTCAGAGGCGCCGAGCTGGCTGGCGTCGATGTCTTCAGCCAGCAGCAGGCGCAGCCAGTCCAGCAGCTCGCTGGTGGAGGGCTTCTTCTTCAGGCCGGGCAGATTGCGCACCTGGTAGAAGCTCTTCAGCGCGGCGGCCAGCAGCTCGCTCTTCAGGTTGGGGAAGTGCACGTCGACGATGCGTTGCATCGTCTCGGCGTCCGGGAACTTGATGTAGTGGAAGAAGCAGCGGCGAAGGAAGGCGTCCGGCAACTCCTTCTCGTTGTTGCTGGTGATGAAGACCAGCGGGCGGTGGCGGGCCTTGATCGTCTGGCGCGTCTCGTAGCAGTGGAACTCCATGCGGTCGAGTTCGCGCAGCAGGTCGTTGGGGAACTCGATGTCCGCCTTGTCGATCTCGTCGATCAGCAGCGCCACCGGCTGATCCGCCTCGAAGGCCTGCCACAGCACGCCCTTGAGGATGTAGTTGTGGATGTCCTTGACCTTTTCGTCGCCCAGCTGGCTGTCGCGCAGCCGGCTCACCGCGTCGTACTCGTACAGGCCCTGCTGCGCCTTGGTGGTGCTCTTGACATGCCACTGCAGCAGGGGCAGCCCCAGCGCCCCGGCCACTTCCTCGGCCAGCAAGGTCTTGCCGGTGCCGGGCTCGCCCTTCAGGAGCAGCGGCCGTTGCAGGGTGATGGCGGCATTCACCGCGAGCTTCAGGTCGTCGGTGGCGACGTAGTGGGCGGAACCTTCGAATTTCATGCGGGGCAGTATAGGAATTGACCTGCGTCAAGCCGGTTCAGCCCAGCCCATAGAATGCGCCCCCATTTCCTGACGCCTCCCTCAAGAACACCATGCGCCAGCTGCTCTCTGCCCTTGCGATCGCCTCCGTCGCTCTCGCCGCCCTGCCGGCCCACGCCCAGGACGCCGCTGCCGGCGCCAAAAAGATCGCCATGTGCATCGGCTGCCATGGCATTCCCGAGTACCGCGCCAGCTTCCCCGAGGTGTACCGCGTGCCCAAGATCTCGGGTCAAAACGCCGGCTACATCGTGGCGGCGCTGCAGGCTTACGCCAAGGGGGATCGCAAGCACCCGACGATGCGTGGCATTGCCGGTTCCTTGACTGAGCAGGACATGAAGGACATCGCGGCCTTCTACGAGCAGCAGGGCAAGGGCGAGCCGGCCCCGGCTCAGGTGGCGGCCGCTCCGGAGGCGATTGCGGCCAAGTTGCAAGCCTGCGCCGCCTGCCACGGCACGAACTTCAGCAAGACGCTGGATGGCAATCACCCCAAGCTGGCCGGTCAGCACGCCGACTTCCTCTACGTGGCGCTGCGCAGCTATCAGGCCGAAGGCAAGGCGACCTGGGGCCGTGGCAACGCCATCATGCAGGGCCAGATCAAAGAGCTGAAGCCGGCCGAGTTGAAGCAGATCGCCGCTTACCTGGCCTCGTTGCCGGGTGAGTTGAAGACGGTACCGCAGTCGGCCACCCGCTGAGCAGCGGAGCTGACGCCGCGCTGACAAGGCCGCCCACTGGGCGGCCTTTTGTTTTGGGGATCGCCCGGGGTGATCGGTCTTGAATTGCGCTGATACTTTTGCTGACCGGCCATGTTGAAAAAAATCCCGACATCCCAAGCCGAACTGGGCATGTTCCTCCAGTCGATGGAGGGCTCCTGGCTTTCGCATCCGTTCTGGAAGACGCGCTTCTTGCTCAAGGAAGAGAGCGATCTGGAGGCGCTCAAGCGTTCCGGCGTGCCTTACATCTGGATCGATGTGGTGAAAGGCAAGGACGCGCCGGAATCGCTGGTTACCGCAACAGAGTCGCCGGCCGTTGAGGTGCCCGCCGTGCCGCCCCCGGCGCCTGCGCAAGCCCAGGCGGCCGCGCCCGTGATGGCCAAGCTGCCGCCACCCAAGCCCTGCAGCTTTGCCGACGAGCTGGAGCAGGCGGCTGAGCTGATGCAGCGCTCCAAGAAGCAGGTCGTCAGCATGTTCAACGAGGCCCGCCTGGGCCGCGCCATCAAGAGCGAGGAATGCCTGCCGGTGGTGGAGGACATCACCGGTTCGGTCTGGCGCAACCCTTCAGCGCTGATCAGCCTGGCGCGCCTGAAGACGCGCGACGACTACACCTACATGCACTCGGTGGCCGTGTGCGCCATGATGGTGGCGCTGGGCAAGCAGTTGGGGCTTTCTGAGGATGAGCAGCGCGCCGCCGGGCTGGCCGGGCTGCTGCACGACGTCGGCAAGATGCTGATGCCGCTGGAGATCCTCAACAAGCCCGGGGCGCTCACCGACCCCGAATTCGCCGTCATGCGCAGCCATCCCGCCCGCGGCTACGAGGCCCTGAAGGCCAGCGGCGCGTTCGACGAGAACGTGCTGGACGTCTGCCTGCACCACCACGAGAAGATGGACGGCGGGGGCTATCCGCACCGGCTCAAGGCCGACCAGATCACGCTGTTTTCGCGCATGGGCGCGGTGTGTGATGTGTACGACGCCGTCACCTCGAACCGCCCCTACAAGGCCCCTTGGGACCCGGCCGCCTCGATCGCCCGCATGGCGCAGTGGCAAGGCCATTTTGATCCCAAGGTCTTCCAGGCCTTTGTGGTGTCGATCGGCATCTACCCTGTCGGCACCCTGGTGAAGCTGCAGTCGGGCAAGCTGGCGGTGGTGATCGATCAGAACCCCGGCAAACTCACCGCACCCAAGGTGCGCGTGTTCTTTTCGACCAAGTCGAACCTGCCGATCGACGTCAACGACCTCGACCTTGCGCAGGCCAATGACAAGATCGTCAGCCGCGAAGATCCAAATGCCTGGGGCTTCACCCAGCTCAATGACCTCTGGACCCAGCCGCGCTGAGCGGCTCCCAAGACCATGATCAAGCCATTCCTGGCGGCGCTGACCGCCGCCGGCCTCCTGGCCTTTGGCGCCCAGGCACAGACCCTTCGTTGGGCCAGCCAGGGCGATCTGCAGACCGCCGACCCGCATTCGCAGAACGAGTCGATGACCAACATGATCAATGGTCAGGTCTACGAAAAGCTCGTCAACCGCGACAAGACCATGGCCATCGTGCCGGGCTTGGCCACCGAGTGGAGCAATCCCGACCCACTGACCTGGCGCTTCAAGCTGCGCCCGGGTGTGAAGTTCCACGACGGCGCACCGCTGACGCCCGAGGACGTGATCTTCTCCATCCAACGTGCCAAGGAACCCACGTCGCAGCTGGTGCAGTACGCCAATGCCGTGGGCACGCCGCGCCGGGTTGACGATCTCACGGTCGAGTTCAAGCTCGAGCGACCGAACCCGATCTTTCTGCAGCACATGGACCTGCTGTGGATCATGAACAAGGCCTGGAGCGAGAAGAACCGGGTCACCAAGCCGCTCGACTTCAAGAACAAGGAAGAGAGCTACGCCAGCCTGAATGCCAATGGCACCGGGCCTTACATGCTGGTGAGCCGCCAGCCGGGCGTGAAGAGCGTCTACAAGCGCAACCCGAACTGGTGGGGCAAGTTCGAGGGCAATGTGCAGGAGATCGTGTTCACCCCGATCGGCAACGACGGGACCCGACTGGCCGCGCTGATCTCGGGCGAGCTCGACTTCGTGCTCGACCCTGCACCGCGAGACATCGCCCGCCTGCGCCAGCAGCCCGGCCTGCAGATCATTGACGGGCCCGAGAACCGCCTCGTCTTCATTGGCATGGACCAGGCGCGCGACAGCCTGCTCTACGGCAGATCAGCGAACGGCAAGAACCCTTTCAAGGACCTGCGCGTGCGCCAGGCGCTCTACCACGCCATCGACATCGAAGGCATCCGCGTCAAGCTCATGAACGGGCTGGCGGCGCCCACCGGCGGCCTCACGCCCTCGCCCAAGGCCAGCTTCGATGACCCCAGCGTGCAGACCCGCCTGCCCTATGACCTGAACCAGGCCAAGAAGCTGATGGCCGAGGCCGGCTATGCCGACGGCTTCGAGGTGACGCTGGACTGCCCGAACAACCGCTACATCAACGACGAGGAAATCTGCCTGACCCTGGCCTCGATGTGGGCGCAGCTGAAGATCAAGGTCAAGGTCAATCCCATGCCGCGCTCGCTTTACTTTCCCAAGCTGGAGAAGCTGGACACCAGCCTCTACCTGTACGGCTGGGGCGGCGCCATCACCGATGCCGAATCGATCTTCGCGCCGGTGCTGCGCAATCGGGGCGAGAAGGGCATCGGTGCCTACAACTACGGCAATTGGAGGAACGACAAGTTCGACCAGTTGGCCGCGCAGAGCGCTGTCGAGGTGGACGTGAAGAAGCGCGAGCAGCTGATCCGCGCTGCCATGGCCGAGTTCCGGGCCCAGACCCACCTGATCCCACTGCACCGCCAGGTCATCCCCTGGGCGGCCCGCGCTGGCGTCAAGGCTGTTCACCGGCCCGACAACTGGCTCGAAGTGGCCTGGGTGACGGTGCCCACACAGAAGTAATCAGGCAACAAATCAGCAACAGCGCAGGGGCCCAATGGGCCCCTTGCTTTTGGGAGTCCACCATGCGCTTCGGCCGTCGCCTGTTTCCTGTGTTCCTGACCCTGCTGGCGGGCAGCGTCGGTGCCCAGGCCTGCTTCGACCCTGCCACGCAACTGCTGCGCATCCCCACCATCGAGGTGGAGGGGCAGCTGTACCGCGATGCCCTGCTGCGCCTGGATGCCGACGGCCGCCTGAGCCTGCTGGCCCTGAGCCCGCCGCCGGCGAGCCCGCCCAGCCAACTGGCGGCGCGGGTGGCCGCGGCCAGCCAGGCCGCCCAGGCCGATGCCCGCTGCACAGCGGTGCGGCCCTTCTACTGGGAAATCGGCGACGCCGGCCAGCGCTTGGCTGGCGGCTCGGTGGGCTTGCCCAGCATCGAAGCTGGCAGCCAGCTGCCGATTGCCTCCTCGAGCAAATGGATCTATGCCGCCTACGTGCTGGAGCGTCGCGCGGGTCAGCCCAGCGCCGAAGACATCCAGTACCTGAACTTCCGCAGCGGCTACACCCAGTTCCCGCCCAATGGCTGCCAGGCGCAGGACACCGTGGCCAGCTGCCTGGCGCGCGACAACAACGGCGTCAAGACGCCTGCCCACGAGGGCTACTTTTATTACGGCGGTGGCCACATGCAGAAGCACGCCAACCTGCCCAGCATGGGCCTGGGTGGGCTGGACAACGCCGGCCTGTCCACCGAGCTGCGTCGCCTGCTGGGGCAGGACATCGCGCTGGCTTACTTGCAGCCCCAGCCCGCCGGCGGCCTGCGCATGACGGCGCGCGATTACGCCACCTTTTTGCGCAAGCTGCTGGGCGGCCAGCTGCGGATGAGCGCCTGGTTGGGCGCCAATGCCGTATGCACCAACCCCGCGCGCTGCAGTCAGGCGCTCTACACCCCGGTGCCAGCCACACAAAGCTGGCATTACGGCCTGGGCCATTGGATCGAAGACGACCCGGCCGGCGACGGCGCCTTCAGCAGCGCAGGGGCGTTCGGCTTCTACCCCTGGATCGATGCCCAGCGCACGCATTACGGCGTGCTGGCGCGCTTTGATGCGGGCGGGGCCGGTGCGGATTCATCGGCCTGCGGCGCGGCCATCCGGCAGGCCTGGGTCGGCGCGGCGCC
>JBDHSJ010000112.1:0-12957 GCA_039808065.1 Burkholderiaceae bacterium
GTCTGGGCGTGGTCGATGCGGGCGACCTCCTGCTCAATGATCGGGCCCTCGTCCAGATCGCTGGTGACGTAGTGGGCGGTCGCGCCGATCAGCTTGACGCCGCGCTCGAAGGCCTGGTGGTAGGGGCGCGCGCCCTTGAAGCCGGGCAGGAAGGAATGATGGATGTTGATGGCGCGGCCGTTCAGGAACTCGCACAGGTCCTCGCTCAGGATCTGCATGTAGCGGGCCAGCACCACCAGCTCGACGCCCTGCTCGGTCACGATGTCCTTGATCTTCTTTTCCTGCGCCGCCTTCTGCTCGGGCGTGGCGTTCAGCAGCGGCAGGTGGTGGAAGGGCACGTTGTGCGAGGCCGCGAGTTGGTAGAAGTCGCGGTGGTTGCTGGCGATGGCCACGACCTCGATGTTCAGGTGCGCGGTGGCAACGCGGAACAGGATGTCGTTCAGGCAATGGCCGAACTTGCTGACCAAGATCATGACCTTGGTCTTGTGCGCGGCGTCCACCAGCTCCCAGTCCATCTGCATCTGCGCGGCCAGGGGCGTGAAGGCCTCGCGCAGCGTGGCCAGCGCCTGGTTGGACTCGAACTCGATGCGCATGAAAAAGCGCGCGTGGTCGGGGTCGCCGTACTGGGCCGAGCTGAGGATGTTGCTCTGCGTCTGCAGCAGGATGCCGGTGACGGCGTGGACGATGCCGGCGCGGTCCGGGCAGCTGAGCTTGAGGATGTAGCGGTGGTTCATACGGGGTGCAGCGTTCCGTGGTCCAGGCGCCAGCGCTGCTGGCAGCGCGCGGCCAAATCGATGTCGTGGGTGACGAGCACGAAGGCGGTGCCCTGTTCGCGGGCGGCGTCCAGCATCAGCTTGAAGACGCCGTCGGCGGTGTCGCGGTCGAGGTTACCGGTGGGCTCATCGGCCAGCACGCAGGCCGGCTTCGTCACCAGTGCACGCGCAATCGCCACGCGCTGGCGCTCGCCACCGCTGAGCTCGGCGGGGCGGTGCTCCACGCGCTCGGCCAGGCCCACGCGGGCCAGCATGGCGCGCGCCTGCTCCCGCGCCTGGGTCATCGGCATGCGACGGATGCGCAGCGGCATGGCGACGTTGTCCAGCGCCGAGAACTCGGGCAGCAGGTGGTGGAACTGGTAGACGAAGCCAAGGTGCTGGTTGCGCCAGGCGCCCAGGGCGCCGGCGCTGAAATCGGTCAGCGCGCGGCCCATCAGCTGCACGCGGCCGCCGCTGGGCTGCTCCAGCCCACCCAGCAGGTGCAGCAACGTGCTCTTGCCCGAACCGCTGGCGCCGACGATGGCCACCGTCTCGCCCGCGCGCACCGTCAGGTCCAGACCCTTGAGCACGCTGACGTCGAGCGGGCCTTCGTGAAAGCGCTGGGTCAGGCCGGTGGCCTCCAAAACAACCTTACTCATAGCGCAGCGCCTGGGCCGGTTGCACACGCGCGGCGCGCCAGCTGGGGTAGAGCGTGGCCAGTAACGCCAGCCCCAGAGAGATGAAGGCGATCGGCAGGATGTCGCCGCGCTGCGGGTCGCTGGGCATCTGGCTGATCAGATAGATGTTCGCGGGCAGGAACTTGGCGCCCAGCAGGCCCTCGATGGCCGGCACGATGACGTCAACATTGAAGGCGATCAGCAGGCCCAGGGCCACACCGCTGAGCGTGCCCACCACGCCGGCGAACGCGCCCTGCACAATGAAGATGGCCTGGATGCTCCGCGGGCTGGCGCCCAGGGTGCGCAGGATGGCGATGTCGCTCTGCTTGTCCGTCACCACCATCACCAGGGTGCTGACAAGGTTGAAGGCGGCCACCGCGACGATGAGCGTCAGGATGATGCCCATCATGCGCTTTTCCACCTGCACGGCAGCGAACCAGGTGGGGTTGGCACGGGTCCAGTCGCGCACGCGCCAGTCGGGGCCCAGGCTGGGCTGCAGCTGGTCGGCCACCGCGCGGGCGGCGTGCAGATCGTGCAGGCGCAGTTGCAGGCCGCTGGCACCGCCGGTGCGGAAGAGCTTGGCGGCATCGTCCAGGTGCATCATCACCAGGCCGGCGTCGTACTCGTAATGCCCGGCCTGGAAGATGCCGGCCACCTTGAAACTGCGCAGGCGCGGGGTGACTCCGGCGGGCGTGACGCTGCCGCCCGGGGCCATCACGGTGAGGGCATCGCCCACCTGCACGCCGAGCTGGCGCGCCAGTTCCTGGCCGATCAGCATCTTCCATTGCCCCGGCTGCAGCTCGTTCAGCACCGCCGGGGCCAGCTTGCCGGCCATGGGAGTGACCTTGGGCTCGTGCTCGGGCAGCACGCCGCGCACCATCACGCCGCGCATGTCTTCGCCACGCGCCAGCAGGGCCTGGCTGCTGACGAAGGGGGCCACGCCGGCCACCTGGGGCAGGCCGCCAGCCTGGGCGGCCAGCGGCTGCCAGTCTTCGACGCCCTGGCCGTCCCAGCGCGTCACCTCCAGGTGGGCGATGGCACTGAGCATGGCGTCGCGCACCTCGCGCTGGAAGCCGTTCATCACCGAGAGCACGACGATGAGTGCGGCAACGCCCAGGGCGATGCCGACCATCGAGACGCCGGAGATGAAGGAAATGAAGGCGTTGCGCCGGCCGCCCTTGCCGGCGCGCAGATAGCGCCAGCCGACTTGCAGCTCGTAAGGAAGGTTCATGGATTTGGGCCCGCAGGGGGCGCGATGCTACCGGGCGGCCCCGGCGCAGCATGCCGCCCGCCTGGGGCGCTCGATCCCGGGCGGCGGTCTTCAGTGCCCCTGGCCACCCAGGGCGCGCACCGGCACCTGCAGCGTCAGGGTTTCGGCGGGCTTGCCCGGACGTTCAATCTGCAGGCTCAGCGCCAGGGTGTCGCCCGCCTTCAGGGGCTGCTTGAGCTCCATCAGCATCAGGTGGTAGCCGCCAGGCTTGAGCGCCACCATCTGGCCGGCGGGCAGCTCCAGCGCGGGAACTTCGCGCATCTTCATCACCCCCTCTTCCATGCGCATTTCATGGATTTCCACCCGCGCAGCCGCCGGGGAACTGCCGCCCACGAGCCTCGCACCATCGGGCGAACGCAGCTGCACAAACACGCCGGTGGCCTTCTGTGCCGCCACCGTGCCACGGGCCCAAGCCTCGCTGGCGGTGGTCTGGGCCTGGGCCAGGCCATTGACGAACAGCGCGAGCGCCACGGCGCCGAGCTTCCAAGGGGTCATGTCGATCTCCAACAAAGGGCAGCAGGGGGCGCATTGTTCCGCGCGCCGAAAACCCGGCATCTGCGGGGGGCGGAGCGGCCCGAGCACTTGGCTTGCGCATACTACGGAAACATTTCGATACGACGGGAGGCCCAGATGTCGATCTGGTTGGATGAACTTGAACGCGAGGCGCAGGCCCATGCGGAGCAGAACCTGCAGGACCGGCGCGCACTGCGCATGGCCATGCACCGGGCGCTGGATGAAGTCCAGTCGGGTCGCGAGACCGACTGCGTACTGATCATGCTGGACTTCCTGCCCCGCCCGCAGAGGGCCGAGACAGTGGCGCTTCCGCTCGACCCCAGCGAGGGGCAGGCGATGCTGCGCGAGGAACTGCTGCGCCAGCCTTACGAAGCCTTCGAGCTGCGCCGCGGGCAGGCCTGCGTGCTGGTGCCCGGCGCGCCGGACGCCGAGGCCCTGCAGCGGGTGGTGATGCGCCTGAACCGCCGCTTGCAGGTGCTGAGCCAGCGTCGTTTCAAGCTGCTGTTTGGCCTCTCGCGCGCCAGCGAGGCCCGCAATGGCGGCACGGCCTGGCTGGCGCTCGCCGATCTGCGCCTGCAGGTCTGCATGGCGCGCGCGGGCCTGACGCCACCGCTACCCACAGGCCCGCGCCCCCAAGCCTTCGAGCGGCGGCGCACCGGCAAGCGCTGAGACCTTGCATCAGTGGGCGGCCTCCCAGCTGGGGCCAAAGCCCACCTCGGCCAGCAGTGGCACCTGGAGTTGGGCCACACCGGCCATCAGCGCCGGCACCTGGCGGGCCACCCAGTCGCGCTCGGATTCGGGCAGCTCGAACACCAATTCGTCGTGCACCTGCATGACGATCAGGGTCTGGCGACCTTCGCGGTCGATGGCGGCCTGCACCGCCAGCATGGCCAGCTTGATGAGGTCGGCCGCCGTGCCCTGCATGGGCGCGTTGATGGCCTGGCGCTCGGCACCAGCACGGCGCGGGCCGTTGCCGCTGTTGATCTCGGGCAGCCACAGGCGCCGGCCGAACACGGTCTCCACATAGCCCTTGGCCTTGGCCGTGGCGCGGGTTTCGTCCATGTAGCGGCGCACGCCCTGGAAGCGGGCGAAGTACAGGTCGATGTAGTCCTTGGCCGCCTTGGGTTCGATGCCCAGCTGCGCGGCCAGGCCATAGGCACCCATGCCGTAGATCAGGCCGAAGTTGATGGCCTTGGCGGCCCGGCGCTGCTCGGTGCTGACCTGATCCAGCGCCGTGCCGAAGACCTCCGCAGCCGTGGCCTTGTGGATGTCGGCGCCGCTGGCAAAGGCGGCCAGCATGGCCGGGTCCTGGCTCAAGTGGGCCATGATGCGCAGCTCGATCTGCGAGTAGTCGGCGCTGGCGATCAAACGCCCCGGCGGGGCCACGAAGGCCTCGCGGATGCGCCGCCCTTCCGCCGTGCGCACGGGGATGTTCTGCAGGTTCGGGTCGTTGCTGGCCAGGCGACCGGTGACCGCCACGGCCTGGGCGTAATGGGTGTGCACCCGGCCGGTGCGCGGGTTCACCATCAAGGGCAGCTTGTCGGTGTAGGTGCTCTTGAGCTTGGCCAGGCCCCGGTGTTCCAGGATCTTGGCCGGCAGCGGGAAGTCCGCGGCCAGCTCGGTCAGCACCTCTTCGTCGGTGGAAGGCGCCCCCGTGGCGGTCTTCTTCTTCACCGGCAGGCCGAGTTTGCCGAACAGGATCTCGCCAATCTGCTTGGGGCTGCCGATGTTGAAGGGCTGGCCGGCCAGCTCGTACAGCGATTGCTCCAGCTGGACCAGGCGCTGACCCAGCTCGTGGCTCTGCGCCTGCAGCATGGCGGCGTCGATCAACACACCGTTGCGCTCCACGCGCAGCAGCTGCGCCGAGGTCGGCATCTCGATCTGCTCGTACACATAGCGCAGGCCGGGCTCGGCCAGGATGCGCGGCAGCAGGCGCTGGTGCACGCCCAGGCACATCTCGCTGTCCTCGCAGCTGTACTCGGCAGCACGCGCCACGTCCACCTGGGCGAAGGGAATCTGCTTGGCGCCCTTGCCGCACAGGTCCTCGTAGCTCAGTCCCTTGCGGCCGAGCTCGCGCTCGGCCAGGGCTTCCAGGCTATGGCTCTTGTGGGCTTCCAGCACGTAGCTCTGCAACAGGGTGTCGTGCGCATAGCCCTGCACGGCAATGCCATGGTTGGCGAACACATGGGCGTCGTACTTCACATGTTGGCCCAGCTTGGCACGGCTGCCGTCTTCCAGCCAGGGTTTCAGGCGCGCCAGCACCTCCTCCATGGGCAGCTGCTCGGGCACGTCCATGCCGGCATGGCGCAGCGGCATGTAGCAGGCTTCCCAGGGCGCCACGCTGAAGCTCAGGCCGACGATGCGGGCGTCCAGGTTGCTGAGCGAATCGGTCTCGGTGTCCAGCGCCACCAGCTCGGCGGCCTGGATCTTCTGCAGCCAGGCTTCGAAGCGGTCCCAGGTCACCACGGTCTCGTAGCGCTTCTCTTGCACCGGCGGCGGCGGCTCGGCCCGCACTGGCTCGGCTTGGGTCTGGGGTGCCACGCCCTGACCTTCGAGCTCACGCTTCCAGGTCTTGAAGCCATGCCGCGTGTAGAAGGCCAGCAGGCCCTCACGCTCCACCGGCTTGAAGGCCAGGCCCTCGACCGAGGGCCAGGGCTGCAGATAGGCAGCGAGGTCGCAATCGGTCTTCACCGTGACCAGCTTTCGGCCGGTGGGCAGCCAGTCCAGCGCCTTGCGCAGGTTTTCACCGGCCACGCCCTTGATGCTGGCGGCGGCGGCCACCACGCCGTCGAGCGAGCCATGCTCGGCAATCCATTTGGCGGCTGTCTTGGGGCCGACCTTGTCCACGCCGGGTACGTTGTCCACCGCGTCGCCCATCAGCGTCAGGTAGTCGACGATGCGGTTCGGCGCCACACCGAACTTCGCCAGCACGCCGGCCTCGTCCAGCCGCTCGTTGCTCATGGTGTTGAGCAAGCTGACCGCAGGGGTCACCAGCTGCGCCAGGTCCTTGTCGCCGGTGCTGATGACGACCCGGTGCCCGCTGGCCTCGGCCACGCGCGCCAGGGTGCCGATGGCGTCATCGGCCTCGATGCCGGGCACCGTCAGCACCGGCCAGCCGAGCAGCTGCACCACCTCGTGGATCAGCGGGATCTGCACGCGCAGGTCATCGGGCATCGGCGCGCGCTGGGCCTTGTACTCGGGGTACCAGTCGTCGCGGAAGGTCGGGCCGGAGGCATCGAACACGCAGGCGGCATGGGCACCGGGGTAGCGGTCGCGCAGCTGCTTGAGCATGGCCACCATGCCATGCACGGCGCCCGTGGCCTGGCCGTCCGGGCCGCGCAGGTCGGGCATGGCGTGGTAGGCGCGATAGAGATAGCTGCTGCCGTCGACGAGCAGCACGAGGGGGGTCTCGGCATTCATGCAAGGCATTGTCGGGGGCGCTTCTTAGAATCGGCCGATCATGTCCAAAGCCCTGTGCTGTGCGGCTCTGCTGCTGGCCGTGCAGCCACCGCTGCAGGCCGCCGAGTCCCCTCCCCGCCCCCCCGATCTGAGCCAAGCCCCCAACGCACCGGCGGCAGCGAGCGCCGCCGCTCCGGCGGCCGCCGAGCCGCAACGCCGTCGCTTGGCGCGGGAGGAACGCAGTCAGGTGCGCGTGCGCGAGGACGAGCTGACCCGCACCGACGAGCATCTGGATGCGCGCGGCCGCGTGCTGCGCATCGTGGTGCACCCCAAGAACGGTGCGCCCTCCTACGAAATGGCGCCGCCGCGCCCGCAAGATGAACAAGCCCAGATCGGCCCGCGCCGCTGGAAGCTGATGGATTTCTGATGGCCGTCTACACCCCCGTACCCGAGCATGAGGTGCAAGCCCTGCTGAGCCGCCTGAACCTGGGCGAGTTGCAGCAGCTCAGCGGCATCAGCGCCGGCATCGAGAACAGCAACTTTTTCGTCGATTGCAGCGCCGGCCGCTATGTGCTGACCCTGTTCGAGCGCCTCACGCCCGCGCAGCTGCCGTTCTACCTGGGCCTGATGCAGCACCTGGCGACCAAGGGCCTGCCGGTGCCGGCCCCGCAGGCCGATGCGCAAGGCCAGATCCTCTTTGAGCTGCAGGGCAAGCCGGCGGCGGTGGTCAGCTGCCTGCGCGGCAGCCACCAGCTCTCACCCAACACCTTCCACTGCGAGCAGTTGGGGCATTGCCTGGCGCGTTTGCACCTCGCGGTGGCGGACTTCCCACGCTTCCAGCCCAATCTGCGCGGCCTGCCCTGGTGGCAGGAGGTGGCTCCGGCCCTGCTGGACAAATTGCCCGCCGACACCGCGGCACTCCTGCGCGACGAGCTGCACTTCCAGCTGGAGCTGGCCAGCTCGGCCGCCTTCCAGGAACTGCCGCGCGGCGCCATCCATGCCGATCTGTTCCGTGACAACGCCATGTTCGAAGGCCTGCCCGGGCGCGAGCAGCTGTGCGGCGTGTTCGACTTCTACTTCGCCGGCATCGACAGCTTCCTGTTCGACTTGGCCGTGTGCCTGAACGACTGGTGCATCGACTTGGCCAGCGGCCGCCTGATCGAGGAACGCGCCACCGCCCTGGTGGCCGCCTACGAGGCCGAGCGGCCGCTGAGCGCCGCCGAGCACCGCCTACTGCCCGCCCTGCTGCGCGCGGCGGCCTTGCGTTTCTGGCTCAGTCGGCTGGACGATTGGTACCGCCCGCGCGACGCGCAACTGCTCAAACCCCATGACCCCACGCACTTTGAGCGCGTGCTGCGCGAGCGCCGCCTCAACCCCTGGCACGCGATGAAGGACGCCTCTTGAGCCCCGCCAAACCCCTGGGCCTGCGCCTGACCTTGCACAGCGTGCCACCCAAGCAGGGCCTGCGCTGGATCGCGCTCGGCTGGCAGGTGTTCCGGCGCGCACCGCTGGCGCTGAGCAGCGTGCTGGCCCTGTTCCTGGTGGCGGCCATGGTGCTCAGTCTGCTGGGAACGGTTGGCGCGCTCCTTGGTCTGGCCGCACTGCCGCTGCTGTCGCTGGCCTACATGCTGTGCACGCATCAGGTGCTGCAAAAGCGCCCCGTCAGCTGGCAGGTCTTCAGCCAGCCCTTCCGTCTGACGCCGGCGCGCAGCCGTGCGCAGCTGGCCTTGGCCCTGGCCTATGTGGTGGCCACGGTGGCGGTGATTGCCGCCGCCGCCGCGATCGATGGCGGACGCTTCGAAGAGCTGCAGCGCCTGATGGCCGAGGCCGGTCAGAGCGAAGAAGCGCGCAAGGCCGCCGAAGAGGCCCTGACTCGGGCGCTCACCGACTCCAGCCTGCTCTGGGCAACCCTGGTTCGCATGGGGGGCCTGCTGCTGGTCTCGATTCCGTTCTGGTACGCCCCGGCGCTGGTGCACTGGGGCGGCCAGGGCGCGCTGCAGGCGCTGTTTTCCAGCACCCTGGGCCTGTGGCGCAACCGCAGTGCCTTTGTGCTGAACGGCCTGGGCTGGCTGGGCATCCTGATGGCCAGTTCCGTGCTGCTGGCCCTGCTGACCAGCCTGCTGGGCGGGCCGGGCCTGCTGGCCCTGCTGGTCATGCCCGTGACGCTGCTCATGCTGTCGGTGTTCTATTGCGGGCTGTACTTCATGTTCGTGGACAGCTTCCGCTTCGTGGCCGACGAGGGCAGCGGCGAACCGACGCCCCCGCAACCAGCGGCCTGATGCGCAGCCGCTGCGTGCGCTGCCTGCGTGCGCGCTGCCTGTGCGCGTTGCTGCCCGCGGTGCCGCTGGCGCATCAGCTGGAGCTGGTCATCCTGCAGCACCCGCTGGAGCAGCACGAGGTCAAGGGCACGGCGCGTCTGCTCTCCCTGGCGCTGACGCGCTGCGCGCTGCAGGTGGCTGAGGTGTTCGACCCCCCACCGAACGCCGAGGGCCGCGTCGAAGCCTTGCTGTACCCGGGCGAGCCGCCCCCCGCACCACAAGCCCTGCCGCCCGACCGCCTGCGCCTTTTCGTGCTGGACGGCACCTGGCGCAAGAGCCGCCTGCTGCTGCACCGCAACCCCTGGCTGGCCGCCCTGCCGCGCGTGAGCCTTGCGGCTGCGGCGCCCAGTGCCTACACGGTGCGCAAGGCGCACGCCGCGCACCAGCTTTCCACGCTGGAGGCCTGCGCGCTGGCGCTGCAGCAGTTGGAGGGGCTGGACCCGGCGCCGCTGTTGAATCTGCAGGCTCGGCTGATCAGCGCGCTGCAGGCCGCCCGGCCCGGGCCCACAGTTCTGCCGCCTGGTGGAGCAGGTGGAACACCGGGGTCTTGAGCCAGAGATAGCCCTCGACCTGTTCAGGGAACAGTGCCGCCGCGCGGCGCTTGAGTTCCTCGTACTGCGCCGCTGCGTCGGGCTGGGCGCGCAGGTAGTCGCGCATCAGCAGCGCAAAGCGGTGATTGGCCGCGCCAATGGGGCGCACATGCAGATGGACCCGGCGTTCGCCCTCGGGCTCACGAAAGTAGAGCTTGCGCAGCGCCAGCGCGGCGGGGCCTTCGTCCCAGGCCCAGTCGCGCCCCTGACGCCAGCCCGCCGCCCAGAGTCGCTCGCGCCAGGGCATTTCGCCTTCCAGGCTGGGCACACCGAGCTGGAGGTCGATCACATCCTTGGCCGCCAGGCCCGGCACGGCGGTGGAGCCGACCGACTCGATCTCGAACGACGGCTCGGGCAGAAGCGCGCGCAATCGGGCCTGCCACTGCGCGTGCTCGGCAGGCCAGCCGGGCAGCGGGCCGACGATCTCGATGCGCCGACTGCGCGGGAAGTCTGGGGGCACCATGGTTCAGATCGGGGTGAGCTTGGCCACCGAAAGCGCCAGCCACTTGGCGCCATGGCGGCCGAACTGGATGTGGGCTCGGGCGTCGGGCCCGGCGCCTTCGAGCGTCAGCACCACGCCCTCGCCGAACTTGTTGTGGAACACCGCCTGACCCACGCGCAAGCCGGAATCATGCTCGGCCTTCTTGGGCACCGGCGCGGACACCGCCTGCTGCCACGCCGCCGGCTTCGCGACCGGGGATGAAGGCCAGCCGCCACCCGCGCGGGGCTCGCGGTGCCCGGCGCCCACCACGCCGCCCAGGCCCGAACCACGCTGCCAGGCATTGGCGTAGTCGCGCTCGAAGCCCGAGCCGAAGCCACCCTGCTTGGGGCTGAGCCACTTCAGGCTCTCCTCGGGCAGCTCGGCAAGGAAGCGGCTGCGCACGTGGTAGCGGGTCTGGCCATGCAGCATGCGGCTTTGCGCCAGGCTCAAGTGGAGGCGCTTGCGCGCGCGCGTGATGGCCACGTACATCAGGCGGCGCTCTTCCTCCAGGCCGTCGAAGTCCTGCAGCGCGCGCTCGTTCGGGAACAGGCCCTCTTCCAGGCCGGTGAGGAACACCGCGTCGAACTCCAGGCCCTTGGCGGCATGGATGGTCATCAGCTGCAGCGCGTCCTGGCCGGCCTGGGCCTGGTTGTCGCCGGCCTCCAGGCTGGCGTGGGTCAGGAAGGCGGCCAGCGGGCTCATGATCTCGCCGGTGTCGGCGTCGGGCGTGAGGCCCGGCCCCTGGCCCAGCTCGTCGACCGGCAGGGCCACGGCGTCCTTGCCAAAGCCCTCTTGCGTCACAAAGCTCTCGGCGGCGGTGATCAGTTCGTCCAGGTTCTCCAGGCGCTCGGCACCGTCCTTGTCGCTGCGGTAATGGGCCGCCAGGCCCGAGCCCTCGACCACCTGCTCGACGATGGCGCGCAGGGTCTGGCCCTCGGTGGCGCGGCTCAGGCCCTCGATCAGCTCGATGAACTTCTGCAGGCTGGCGCCCGCCCGGCCCTGCAGGGCGGAGACCGACTGCCACAGGCTGCGCCCCGTGGCCTTGGCCGCGTCCTGCAGCTGCTCCACGGTGCGCGCGCCAATGGCCCGGGCCGGGAAGTTGACGACGCGCAGGAAGCTGGTGTCGTCGTTGACGTTCTCCAGCAGGCGCAGATAGGCCAGCGCATGCTTGATCTCGGCACGCTCGAAGAAGCGCAGGCCGCCGTAGACGCGGTACGGAATGCCGGCATTGAAGAGCGCCGATTCGATGACCCGGCTCTGCGCGTTGCTGCGGTAGAGCAGTGCGATCTCGCTGCGCGGCAGGCCACCGCGGTGCAGGCTCTGCGCTTCCTCCAGCACCCAGCGCGCCTCGTCGAAATCGCTGGGCGCCTCGAACACGCGCAGGGGCTCGCCCTGGCCCTGGTCGGTGCGCAGGGTCTTGCCCAGGCGGCGCTCGTTGTGGCTGATCAGGTGGTTGGCGGCATCCAGGATGTGCCCGCAGGAGCGGTAGTTCTGCTCCAGCTTGATGAACTTCTCGATGCGGTACTCGCGCTCGAAGGCATGCATATTGCCCACCTGCGCGCCGCGGAAGGCGTAGATGCTCTGGTCGTCGTCGCCCACCGCGAACACGGCGCCGCCACCGGGCGGAGCGAACAGCTTCAGCCAGGCGTACTGCAGCTTGTTGGTGTCCTGGAACTCGTCCACCAGCACATGGCGGAAGCGCTGTTGGTAGTGCTGGCGCAATGCGGGGTCGTCGCGCATCAGCTCGTAGACGCGCAGCATCAGCTCGGCGAAGTCGACCACACCCTCGCGTTGGCATTGGGCGTCGTAGGCGGCGTAGATCTCCACCATCTTGCGCTCCTGCTCATCACGCGCGATCACGTCCTGGGGCCGCGCCGCCTCTTCCTTCCAGTGCGCGATGGTGTGTGCCACCGCCTTGGGCACGAAGCGCTCCTCGTCCAGGTTCATGGCCTTGATCACGCGCTTGACCGCGGCCACGGTGTCGCTGGCGTCCAGGATCTGGAAGCCCTGCGGCAGGCCGGCGGCCTTCCAATGCGCGCGCAGGAAGCGGTGGCACAGGCCGTGGAAGGTGCCGATCCACATGCCGCGCACGTTGTAGGGCAGCATCGCGGCCAGGCGGGTCAACATCTCCTTGGCGGCCTTGTTGGTGAAGGTCACGGCCATCACGCCGCCGGGGCCGACCTGGCCTTGTTGCAGCAGCCAGGCGATGCGCGTGGTCAGCACCCGCGTCTTGCCGGACCCCGCCCCGGCCAGGATCAGCGCCGGCTCGTTCCCGAGGGTGACGGCGGCGAGTTGTTCGGGGTTGAGGTGCTGCAGCAGGGTCGAATTCATGAGGGGGCGGATTGTCGGCGGGTTCACCCCTAGAATCGCGGCCTTGCCTTCGAGGAGCGTTGCAACCGGTCGATGACCGGCCAGGCTCGAAGGCCAGGGGATCACCCCCCTGCGGCAACGGCGCTCACCCGCTGAATCTGCGTGGGTGAGTTTTTTTTGCCTCTCTGCCCAACCCATTCGGCGGCCCTTCAGATTGTTTCGAGGAGCCCCGCCATGCTGTCCCCCAACGACTACAAGATTGCCGACCTGTCGCTCGCCGACTGGGGTCGCAAGGAAATCGCCATCGCCGAGGGCGAAATGCCCGCGCTGATGGCGATCCGCAAGGAACTGGCCGCCACGCAGCCGCTCAAGGGCGCGCGTGTCACCGGCAGCCTGCACATGACGATCCAGACCGCGGTGCTGGTCGAGACCCTGCAGGCCCTCGGCGCCGAAGTGCGCTGGGCCAGCTGCAACATCTTCAGCACCCAAGACCACGCCGCCGCCGCGCTGGTGGCCGCTGGCACCCCGGTGTTCGCCTACAAGGGCGAGACGCTGGAGGACTACTGGGACTACACCCACCGCATCTTCGAGTTCGGCGCCAAGAACCAGCCGGGCGAAGGCCCGAACATGATCCTGGACGACGGCGG
>JBDHSJ010000113.1:0-12877 GCA_039808065.1 Burkholderiaceae bacterium
CCCAGGTGCCCATCGTCATCAACCACCCGCAGCGCTACATCTCCTTCGGCAGCGAGGACCCGCAGCTGTGTTTCCGCTATCACCTGTGGGACAACGCGCTGCAGCAGGGCGAGGCCATCGAACTGCACCAGCGCTTTGTCTTCAACCTCAGCTGGTCGCCGGAACTGTTCCAAGAAAACCAGGCGGCGGCCGATTCGATGCTGGCTTCCGGCGAGCTCGAACTTTTCTAAATCCAACACCCCGAAAGAAGAACCATGGCTCAAGTCCTTGTCGTCGATGACTCCAGCACCGTGCGCGATGAAGTGGCCGGATTTCTCAAGAAAAGCGGCCTGGACGTGGCCACTGCCATGGATGGCCGCGACGGACTGGCCAAACTCAAGGCCGACCCGAAGATCAAGCTCGTGGTAAGCGACGTCAACATGCCCAATATGGATGGCCTGACCATGGCCGAGAAGATTCGCAGTGAGCTGGGCAACAAGACCGTCAACATCGTCATGCTGACCACCGAGAACAGCCCGGTCATGAAGGAGCGCGGCAAGGCGGCCGGCGTCAAGGGCTGGATCGTCAAGCCCTTCAAGGGCGATGCGGTGATCGCCACATTCAAGAAGCTGTGCGAGTAAGGCGGCTGCGAGCCCTGGTTTGTGCGTGGCACGCGGTTGCGCGTGCTGCAGCGCCGCTTTCTCAGAGGTCGGCGACCAAGCGGTTGCGCCCTTCGGCCTTGGCCCGGTAAAGAGCCTGGTCTGCCGCCACGAACGGGGCATCCGGCTCACCCACGGCTGCGAGTCCAATGCTCGCGGTCAGCTGGAGCCCCGCAGCGATATCGCCCCAGGCAAACTCGGCGATCAAGACCCGGAGCCGTTCGCAGATCGTGACCGCCTGCCGGGGGTCGGTTTCCGACAGAAGCACCAGGAACTCCTCGCCGCCCAGTCGCGCAGGGGTGTCCCGGGGGCGCACGTGCTGCTGCAGCAGCAGGCCGAGCGCATGCAACACGCGGTCCCCCACTTGATGGCCGAAGTGGTCGTTCACCGCCTTGAAGTGGTCGAGGTCGATGAGCGCAACGAGCAGGGGTTGACCTGAGCGCTGCGCATGCGCCCCCAGAACCTCCAGGCGCGCATTCAAGAAGCGACGATTTGCCAGACCCGTCAGGGGATCCTGGTGCGCCTCGGCCTGCCAGCGCGCGGCGCTCAGGCGCTCCACTTCCGCCATCAGTTCCGCGCGCTGAGCACGTTGCCGTTCATGGTCCAGCTGCTGCTGATGGAGCAAGGTCCAGGCCTGAAGGTCGGCGCGCGCCCGCGCCTGCTGCATGGCGAGATCGTGCAATTCACCAAATGCATCCAGCGCCGCCTCGTACTGACCCAGCGCCCGATGCGCGTCGACGATGCTGCGCAGCAGGGTCACCTGGCCGATCAAGTCGGCGTCCGACAGGGTTTGTCGGGCGCGCTCCAGCTCCTGCAGTGCGGGTGCGGCCTGGCCGATGGTGAGCAGGCACTCGGCCACCGCGGTTTGTGCGCCCACGATGAGCTGGGTGAGCCCATGGGCGCGGCCAATGGCCAGTGCGTGTTCGGCCAGCGGGCGGCCCTCGCTGTGCCGCCCCAGGCCCAGCAGGCAGCGGCTGCGGTTGAGCAGGCACAGCCCCGCGCTGTGCTGGTTGCCAGCTGCATCCGCCAAGGGCTGTGCGCGCTCCAGCCGGGTCAGCGCTTCAAGCAAGGGCTGCGGTGCGACCCGTGCGCCGCCCAGCAGTTGCTCGACAACGGGCCAGGCGCGGTTGTAGTGGATCGAGAACAGCAGTCCCGCGTCGCCCAGATCGGTGGCCTCGGCCAAGGCGCGCTCGAACAGAGCATCGGCGCTGTCAATGTCGCCGAGCACCCGGTGCGCCTGGCCCAGGCGCAGATGACTCCACGCCAGCGCATGCGGATCCCCCGATTGCTCGGCGGCCGAGACCGCGCGCTGGGCATGCCGCATGGCCTGCTGGACGAACTCGGATTGCAGGCAGGCGACCGTCAGCGTGCATTCCGCCAGCGCCAACTGGGCGGCACTGCCCGGCTCCTGCAGCAGCAGCGCCAGGGCTGCATGGCTGGAGGCGATGCAGTCGCGCAGTTCCCCAAGCCGCAACTCATGCAGGGCCAGCAGGGCCAGCCCCTCGCCGGTTCGGTGGCATTGGAGCGCGCGCCGAGCCTGCTCCGCGCCGAGCCCATGCTGCCCTTGCTGAGCAGCGAGCCGAGACGCCTGCAGCCACTCGTCGTACGCGCCGCGATCTTGCATGCGGCCTACTCTACGGGCAGCGGGCCACGGCGTGGGGGCTGGGAAACGCTGCCTGCAGGTCTGGCGGCGTGCAGGCCGGCCGGGCTGACACGACCTGCGGCCGGAGCCCGGTGAAATGGAAAAGGGGCCCCGCGGGGCCCCATGATGCTTGAGCCTGGCGACGTTCAGTCGCCCTGTTCAAGGTGGTACTGCGTCACCCGCTCCACCTCGTTCTTCGAACCCAGCACCACCGCCACGCGCTCGTGCAGCTTGGTGGGGGTGATGTCGAGGATGCGCTGCTTGCCATTCGTCGCCAGGCCGCCGGCCTGCTCGACGATGAAGCCCATCGGGTTGGCCTCGTACATCAGGCGCAGCTTGCCGGCCTTTTGGGGTTCGCGGGCGTCCCAGGGGTACATGAAGATGCCGCCGCGGCAGAGGATGCGGTGCACATCCGCCACCATGCTGGCGATCCAGCGCATGTTGAAGTCTTTCTCGCGCGGACCCGTCGTGCCGGCCAGGCATTCGTCGATGTAGCGCTTCACCGGCGGGGCCCAGTGGCGCAGGTTCGACATGTTGATGGCGAACTCCTTGGTGTCGGCCGGGATCTTGACGTTGTCCTCGGTCAGCACCCAGGAGCCCATCTCGCGGTCCAGCGTGAACATGGCCACGCCATCGCCCACCGTCAGCACCAGGGTCGTCTGCGGCCCGTAGATGCAATAGCCGGCGGCGGCCTGCTGCTTGCCGGGCTGCAGGAAGTCTTCCTCGCTGACGCCGCGGTGGTTGTTGACCTTGCGCAGCACCGAGAAGATGGTGCCGATGCTGACGTTGACGTCGATGTTCGAGCTGCCGTCGAGGGGATCGAACAGCAGCAGGTACTCGCCCTGCGGGAAGCGGTTCGGCACCACATGGATGGAGTCCATCTCTTCGGACGCCATCGCGGCCAGGTGGCCGCCCCACTCATTGGCTTCGATCAGCACCTCGTTGGCGATGATGTCCAGCTTCTTCTGCACCTCGCCCTGCACGTTCTCGCTGTCGGCGCTGCCCAGCACATCACCCAGCGCGCCCTTGTTGACGCTGATGGCGATGCGCTTGCAGGCGCGCGCGACGACCTCGATCAGCAGGCGCAGCTGCGGCGGGATGCTGTTGTTCTGGCGCTGTTGTTCGACCAGGTACTGGGTCAGGCTGATGCGGGAGCTCATACGACCTCCAAGGCCTTGGTGACGATCTCGCGCACGTCATTGCTGAGTGTGCTGCGCTCGGCCAGGCGCTGCAGCGCCACCCTGGCCGCGCCGCGGAAGGGCTCGGCCAGCGTGGCCCAACGGTCCATGGCGCGCGCCAGGCGGCTGGCGGCCTGGGGGTTGATGGCGTCGAGGTGCGCGACCTGATCGGCCCACAGCACGTAGCCGCCGGCATCGGCGCGGTGGAAGGCGCCCGGGTTGAAGTTGCAGTACTGCACCAGCAGGCTGCGCGCGCGGTTCGGGTTCTTGAGCGTGAAGTCCGGGTGCTGCAGCAGCTTCTTGACGCGCTCGAACACCTTGCCGTCGCGCTCGGGGGCGCGGGCCTGCAGCATGAACCACTTGTCGATCACCAGGGCGTCGTGCGCGAACTGGGCATGGAAGTGGGCCAGCGCGGCGTCGGCCAGCGGCGCGTGCGCGCTCACCAGCGCGGCCAGGGCGCCGAAGCGCTCGGTCATGTTGTCGGCGTCCTTCACGCGCTGGTAGGCCTTGCCAGGCCACACCGGCTCGCCGCTCAAGGTGGAGGCACGCACCAGCAGGCTCAGGGCCAAGTTGGCCAGCGCGCGGCGGCCGGCGTCCTCGGCGCTGGGGCGGTAGCCGCCGCTCACCTGGTGGGCCTCGAAGGCCCATTCCCAATCGGCGCGCAGGGCCTGGGCGATTTGCGTCCAAGCGGCCTCGACGGCGGCGTGGATGGCCTGCGGGTCCACCACCTCCAGCTGCTCGGCCAGGTAGGCGGCCTCGGGCAGGCGCAGGGCCTCGGCCTTGAAGGCGGCATCGAGCTGCGGGTGACGCAGCACGGCGCGCATGGCGTCCAGGTAGGCGGCGTCCAGCACCAGGGCTTGGCCGGCGCGCACGGCGCCGAGGATGCGGTTCAACGCCAGGCGCTGGCTGGCCTCCCAGCGGTTGAAGGCATCGCTGTCGTGCTGCAGCAGGTTCAAGAGCTGGGCGTCGCTCAGGCCGTCGTCCAGCAGCACCGGGGCCGAGAAGCCCCGCAGCAGCGAGGGCGTGGGCTCCATCAGCACGTTGACGAAGTGGAACTCCTGCTCGGTCTGCTCCAGCAGCAGCACGGTCTCGCTGCCGTGGCTGGCCAGCTCGCCTTCCCACTGCAGCGGCAGGGCCTGGCCCTCGGGGCCGAGGAGGCCCATGCGCACGGGGATCAGCTGGGGCAGCTCACCCTTGCCGTTGTGCTGGCTGAGTTTGAGCGTGTAGCGGTGCGACTCGGCGTCGTACTGGCCGCGCGCCGTCACGCGCGGCGTGCCAGGCTGGCTGTACCAGCGCTTGAACAGATCCAGCTGGCTGGCCAGCTGCGAGCCCGGGTTGGCATCGGCCATGGCCTGGGCGAAGTCGTCGCAGGTCACGGCCTGGCCGTCGTGGCGCTCGAAGTAGAGCTTCAGGCCCTTGGCAAAACCCTCGCGGCCCAGCAGGGTCTGGTACAGGCCCACCACCTCGGCGCCCTTTTCGTAGACGGTGGCGGTGTAGAAGTTGTTGATCTCGACATAGCTGTCCGGGCGCACCGGGTGGGCCATCGAGCCGGCGTCCTCGGGGAACTGCACGGCGCGCAGGGCGCGCACCTGCTGGATGCGCTGCACGGCGCGGGCCGAAGGGGAGCCCGCCATGTCCATGCTGAATTCGCGGTCGCGGAAGACGGTCAGGCCTTCTTTCAGCGAGAGCTGGAACCAGTCCCGGCAGGTGACACGGTTGCCGGTCCAGTTGTGGAAGTACTCGTGCGCCACGATGGCTTCGATGCGCTGGAAGTCGGCATCCGTCGCCGTGGCGGGCGAAGCGAGCAGGGCGCTGGTGTTGAAGATGTTCAGGCCCTTGTTCTCCATCGCGCCCATGTTGAAGTCGCTGACCCCCACGATCATGAAGCGCTCCAGATCCAGCGGCAGGCCGAAGCGCGCCTCGTCCCAGACGATCGAGGCGATCAGCGAGTTCATCGCGTGCTCGGTCTTGTCCAGGTCGCCACGGCGCACGTAGACCTGCAGCAGGTGGTCCTTGCCCGAGCGGGTGCGGATGCGCTGCTCGCGCGCCACCAGATCGGCCGCCACCACGGCGAACAGATAGCTGGGCTTGGGGAAGGGGTCGTGCCACTTGGCGAAGTGCTTGCCACCGTCCAAGTCACCCTGCTCCAGCAGGTTGCCGTTGGAGAGCAGCACCGGGTACTTCGCCTTGTCGGCGCGCAGCAGCACGGTGTAGACCGCCATCACGTCGGGGCGGTCCAGGAAGTAGGTAATGCGGCGGAAGCCCTCGGCCTCGCACTGGGTGAAGAAGCCGCCGCCCGAGGTGTAGAGGCCGCTCAGCGCGGTGTTCTTTTCGGGGCAGCAGGTGTTGCGGATGACCAGCTCGAAGTCGCGGTCCGGCGCGTCGATGGTCAGCTCGTTGCCGTCCTGGCGGAAGCTCACCGGTTCGCCGTCGATCATCACGCGCAGCGGCGTCAGCTCTTCGCCGTGCAGCACCAGCGGGCCATGCGGCTGGTTGGCATTGCGCTTGACGGCCAGTTTGCTGGTGACCAGGGTCTTGGCGGGGTCGAGGTCGAGCGTCAGGTCGACGGTGGCGATCCAGTAGGTGGGCGCCTGGTAGTCGTGGCGGTGGATGACGTGGGCATGGCCTTCGCGCATGGCTGGCTCCTTCGCGGATATGGAAAAAGCCCGGCTGGGGCCGGGCTGGAACGATCAGACGCCCTGCTTGAGGGATTCGGTGATGAAGGCGTCGAGGTCGCCATCCAGCACCTTCTGGGTGTTGGAGATCTCGACGTTGGTGCGCAGGTCCTTGATGCGGCTCTGGTCCAGCACGTAGCTGCGGATCTGGTGACCCCAGCCCACATCGGTCTTGCTGTCCTCAAGCTTCTGCTGCTCGGCCATGCGCTTCTTCATCTCGTGGTCGTACAGGCGCGAGCGCAGGCGGCGCCAGGCGACGTCGCGGTTGCTGTGCTGGCTGCGGCTGTCCTGGCACTGCACCACGATGCCGGTGGGGATGTGCGTCAGGCGCACCGCCGAGTCGGTCTTGTTGATGTGCTGGCCGCCGGCGCCGCTGGCGCGGTAGGTGTCGGTGCGCACATCGGCCGGGTTGATGTCGATCTCGATCGAGTCATCGATTTCCGGGTAGACGAACAACGAGGCGAAGCTGGTGTGGCGGCCGCCGCTGCTGTCGAAGGGGCTCTTGCGCACCAGGCGGTGCACGCCGCTCTCGGTGCGCAGCAGGCCGAAGGCGTACTCGCCTTCCACCTTGATGGTGGCGCCCTTGATGCCGGCCACGTCGCCCGGGGTCTCGTCCTCGATCGTGTACTTGAAGCCCTTGCGCTCGCAGTACTTGATGTACTGGCGCAGCAGCATGCCGGCCCAGTCGCAGGCCTCGGTGCCGCCGGCGCCGGCCTGGATGTCGATGAAGCAGTTGCTCGGGTCCGCCGGGTTGTTGAACATGCGGCGGAACTCGAGCTCCTCGACGGCGGCGGTCAGCTTGGCCGTCTCGCCTTCCAGGGTCTCGATCGAGTCGTAGTCATCCTCGGCCTTGGCCATGTCGAACAACTCCAAGTTGTCGGCCAGATTGCCTTCGAGGTGATTGATGGTCTCGACCACGCGGTCGAGTTCGCGCTTTTCCTTGCCCAGTTCCTGGGCCCGCTTGGGCTCGTTCCAGACGGCAGGGTTTTCGAGGGCGGCGTTGACCTCGTTCAGTCGCAGGGCTTTGCGGTCGTAGTCAAAGATACCCCCGGAGCGCGTCGGTGCGCGCGCGGAGGTCATTGATCAGCGTGCCCAAGGCATTGATGCGTTCGGCGTCCATGTGCTTCGTTCGGTTGGGGGCCCGTCAGGGAAGGGCGCCAGGGTGGCGCGGCGCGGGCCGTTGAAGGGCGCGGATTCTCTCATGTCACCCCCGCGGGTAAGCCCGGGGAGGGCTTACGCGGCGCTGACGGCTTTTGTCAGAAAGCCGTCAGCGCCGCGGCCGCACCATGCCCGCACCCCAAAGCAGAGGAGCCGCCATGCTGCTCAGCGTCACCCTCATCAAGCTGCTGGCCGAGATCGCGCTGATGGCGTTGATCGGCCGCTGGTTGCTCGGCCTGCTGGCCGGCAAACAGCGCGAGTCCAACCTGTTCTACCAGGTGCTGGGCATCGTCACCCGGCCGGTGGAACGCCTCACGCGCGCCATCAGCCCGCGCCAGGTGCTGGACCGCCACATCCCGCTGGCCACCGGCCTGCTGCTGGCGTCCACCTGGTTCATCGCCACCCTGCTGAAAGTGCAGACCTGCGTGCAGATCGGGGTCGAGCAATGCCGCTGATGCTGCTGCTGCGCGGCTGCGCCTGGGTGCTGCTGGTGCTGGGCCTGCAGCGCGCGGCGCTGCGGGTGTTCGACCGCATGCTCGCGCTGGACCCCGGCCATGCCTTCGCCCGCGCCAGCCGCGCGCACCTGCGCGCCCAGGCGGGCGAGCGCGGTGCAGCCATCGCCGATCTGCAGCAGCTGCTGGTCCAGCGCCCCGCCGACGCTCCCACCTGGTTCAACCTCGGCTTCCTGCTGGAGGCCGAGGGTCGCGCCGCTGAGGCCGAGGCCGCGCTGCGCAGCGCCGTGCAGCACGACCCCAAACTGGACCGCGCCTGGTACGGCCTGGGCTTGAGCCTGCTGCAGCTGGGCCGGCATGAAGAGGCCATCGCGGCCTTCAAGCGCAATACCGAGCTGCAGCCGCTCAGCCCCTATGGCTGGACGCAGCTGGCGCGCGCGCTGCAGCGGCACAACCGGCCCGTCGAGGCCGCCCGCGTCGTCGAGCACCTGAGCGGTTTCGAGCCCCAGGTGGCCGAGGCCCTGCGCCGCGAGCTGGGTGCCGTTTCCTGAGCGCCGGCTTCCCCAGGCCGGCAACCCGCACCACCTGGTGCTGACAAGAGCGAAGCCGAGGAGACCATGCAGTTAACCGAAAAGCATCGCCAGTACTGGCAGAAGAACCTGCGCATCACCGCAGTGCTTCTGGCCATCTGGTTTGTGGTGACCTATGTCGTCGCCTTCTACGCCCGTGATCTGAGCTTCACGTTCTTTGGCTGGCCGTTCAGTTTCTGGATGGGGGCCCAAGGCGCGTTGGTCGTTTACGTCCTCATCATTTGGTTCTACGCCCACTACATGAACAAGCTCGATCAAGAGCATGGCGTGGCCGAGGAGGAATGACATGGCAGGCATTGCACCCAGCGCCACCGGCGGCGGCAGCTCCAAAGCAGCCAACGCGGCCTTCAAGAAGCAGCTCAACAAGGTGTACGGCTGGTACACCGGCGGCTTCATCGCCTTCATCATCTTTCTGGCCATCGCCGAGCAGATGGGCCTGTCGCGTCAGGCCATCGGCTTGACCTTCCTGGCGGCCACCGTGCTGCTCTACGCCGGCATCGGCTTCATGAGCCGCACCAGCGATGCCAGCGAGTACTACGTCGCCGGCCGGCGCGTGCCCGCCGTCTACAACGGCATGGCCACGGGGGCGGACTGGATGTCGGCCGCCAGCTTCATCGGCATGGCCGGCACGCTCTACCTGGGCGGCTATGGCGGCCTGGCCTTCATCATGGGCTGGACCGGCGGCTACTGCCTGGTGGCGCTGTTCCTGGCGCCCTATCTGCGCAAATTCGGGCAGTTCACCATTCCGGACTTCCTGGGCGCGCGCTACGAGGGCAATCTGCCGCGCATGCTCGGCGTGCTGGCGGCCATCCTCTGCTCCTTCACCTACGTGGTGGCGCAGATCTACGGCGTGGGCCTGATCACCGCCCGCCTCACCGGTCTGGAGTTCACCGTCGGCATCTTTGCCGGCCTGGCCGGCATCCTGGTCTGTTCCTTCCTGGGCGGCATGCGCGCCGTCACCTGGACCCAAGTGGCGCAGTACATCATCCTGATCATTGCCTACATGATCCCGGTGGCCTGGCTGTCGGTGAAGCAGACCGGCGTGCCGATTCCGCAGATCGTCTATGGCTACCAGCTCGAAAAGGTGACGGCCAAGGAGAAGCTGATCCAGGCCGACCCGAAAGAGCTGGAGGTCATTGCGATCTTCAAGCAGAAGGCTGCCGAGTTCGACGCCAAGCTCAAGGATGTGCCGGCAGCGCTGGCTGCCGACAAGGCTGCGGCCGAGAACAAGCTGGCCGAGCTGAAGGCCGCCAATGCGCCGCTGGCCGACATCCAGGCAGCCGAAAAGGCCCTGGCCGCCGTGCCCAAGGACGAGGCCTCGGCCAAGGACGCCTGGGCCAAGGCCAAGAAGGCCAATGAGGATCGGGCCAAACCCCTGGCCGGCATGCCGGCCCATGCGGCGCAGTTCAAGGGCGACCCGAACGGCGATGCCAAGGCGCAAGAAGCCTTCGACGTCGACCGTCGCAACTTCCTGGCCCTGGTGTTCTGCCTGATGGTGGGCACCGCCGCGCTGCCGCACATCCTTATGCGCTACTACACCACGCCTTCAGTGAAGGAGGCGCGCGAGTCGGTCACCTGGTCGCTGTTCTTCATCTTCCTGCTGTACTTCACCGCCCCGGCCCTGGCCGTGCTGGTGAAGTTCGAGGTCTTCAACAACCTGGTGGGCACGCCCTTTGACCAGTTGCCAGCTTGGATCGCCAGCTGGGCCAAGGTCGACCCGGGCCTGCTGTCGGTGACCGACATCAACAAGGACGGCATCTTCCAGCTCGGTGAGATGAAGATCGGCGGCGACATCATCGTGCTGGCCACGCCGGAGATCGGTGGCTTGCCGTACGTCATCAGCGGCATGGTGGCGGCCGGCGGTTTGGCCGCGGCCCTGTCCACCGCGGACGGCCTGCTGCTGACCATTGCCAACGCGCTCTCGCACGACGTCTACTACAAGATGATCGACCCGAACGCTTCCACGGCACGGCGCGTGACCATCAGCAAGATCCTGCTGCTGGTGGTGGCCCTGCTGGCGGCCTCGGTGGCGGCGCAGAAGCCGGCGGACATCCTCTTCCTGGTATCGGCGGCCTTCAGCTTCGCGGCAGCGGCCTTCTTCCCGGCCCTGGTGCTGGGGGTGTTCTGGAAGCGCGCCAACAAGTGGGGGGCGAGCGCGGGCATCGCTGCCGGCCTGGGCATCACCTTCTACTACATGGTGATGACGCAGCCCTGGCTGCGCTCGGTGTTCGGCGTCACCTCGCCGGTAGAGCTGTGGTGGGGCATCCTGCCCATCAGTGCCGGCCTGTTCGGCGTGCCGCTGGGCTTCGCGGTGATCATCATCGTCAGCCTGCTGACGCCCGCGCCCGGCAAGGAAACGCAGGAGCTCGTCGAGCATGTGCGTTACCCCGATCTGAAACTGGGCCGCGCTTGATACCGCGCAAGCCCCGATGAGGCCCGGGCCCTGCATCATGCAGGGCCCTTTTTCTTGCTTGCCCCGCCATGGCCGACACCCCTTCCGCGCACCTGCTGGCCCAGCAGATGGCGCAATGGCGCCAGCATCACCCCTTCGACGCCATGGCGCAGGCGCCGTTGGAGCAACTGGTGCGGGCCGCCGACCTGGTGTACTTCGCGCCCGAGGAGGTCATCGTCGCGCCCAGCGACGGCGAGGCCCGGCATCTCTACGTCGTCAAGAGCGGGCTGGTGACGGCGCAGCGCGGGCTGGCCGAGCTGGATCGCCCGGGCGAGGGCTGGCAGTACGAGGCCGGTGACTGCTTCCCGATGGCCGCGCTGATGCAGGGGCGTGCCGTCACCGCCACCTACAGCGCCGAGACCGATGTGTTCGCCTGGGCGCTGCCGGCCGAGCTGGTGCGCAGCGTGGCGGCCGTCAGCCCGCCGCTGGCCGCGCATTTGAGCGAGCGCGTGCTGCAGCTCATCAGCCTGGCCAGCCGTGCGCAGGCCCAGGCCGCCACGCAGGCGGCGCTGGCCGAACAGTCGATGGAGCGGCCGCTGGGTGAGCTGATGCGCCGCAACCCGCTGGCCGTGGCGGCGGACATGCCGCTGGAGCTGGCCCTGCGCGCCATGGCCGGTCGACGCGTGGGTTCGGTGATGGTGGTGGACGAGCAGCAGCGCCCGATCGGCATCCTGACGCGCGACGACCTGCTGGAGCGCATCACCCTGCCGCAGCGTTCGCTGGCCACGCCCATCCGTGCAGTGATGAGCCAGCCGGTGCGCACGCTCACCGTGCAGCACACCGCGCAGGACGCGGCCCTGCTGATGAGTCGCTACACGCTGCGCCATGTGCCGGTGGTGGAAGGCGAGGTCCTGGTGGGCATCGTCTCGGAGCGCGACCTGTTCGCACTTTCGCGCCTTTCCGTGCAGCGCATCGGAGCGGACCTGCGCGCTGCGCAGGAGGTGCAGGAGCTGCGCGAGCTCGCCCCCCGCATCCGCGCGCTGGCGCGCCACCTGGGTGCGCAGGGCGTGGGGGCGCACACGCTCACGGCACTGATCTCGCATCTGAACGACTTGCTCACCGAGCGCCTGGTCGAGCTGCATGCCGAGCAGTTGGGCCTGGACCTGAGCCAGGCGGCCTGGCTGGTGTTTGGCAGCGAGGGTCGCGGCGAGCAATCTGTCGCCACCGACCAGGACAACGGCATCGTCTTCCAGAGCAGCGACCCCGAGCTAGAGCGGCCGCGCTGGCTGGCCCTGGGCGAGCGCGTCTGCGCCAGCCTGGACGCCTGCGGTTTTCCACTCTGCAAGGGCGGCGTGATGGCCTCGCAGCCGGACTGCTGCCTCTCGGTCGAGGAATGGTGTGAGCGCTTCGAGAGCTGGTTGGCGCGCGGCACGCCCGAGGAGCTGCTGGCGGCCTCGATCTACTTCGACGGGCGCGCGCTGGCCGGTGCCGTGCAACTGGCCGAGCCCCTGCGCGCCATTGCGTGTGGCCCGGCCAGCGGGCGCTTCCTGCACCTGCTGACCGAGGCGGCGCTGCGCGGCAAGGTGCCGCTGTCCTGGCGCGGCGCCCTCGATCCCCAGGAACGCGAGGGCCGTCTGGGGCTGGACCTGAAAGCCGGTGGCTCGGCGGTGTTCGTCGAGGCCGCGCGCATCCTGGCGCTGGCGCAGGGCCTGGACGCACTGGGTACTCGCGAGCGCCTGTTGCGTGCCGGCGAGCAGCTGGGGGTGCCCGCGCCCGAGCGCGAGGGTTGGACGGCGGCTTTCGAGTTCCTGCAGGGCCTGCGCCTGCGCGCCCACCTCGAATCGCCCGCCGACCCCGACAACCCCAACTGGGTGCTGCTCGAGTCGCTCAACGACCTCGACCGCCGCACCCTGCGCGTCTCGCTGCGGGTGGCCCAGCGCCTGCAGCAGCGCCTGCAGCTGGACTACCTGAAGTCATGAAGCCGCTGCTGCAGCGTTGGCAGGACTGGCGCGCCGCCACCGCGCGTGAACAAGCCGCGGCCGCGGCGCGGCGCTGGGTGCTGATCGATGTCGAGACCAGCGGCCTGGACATGGTGCACGACCGCCTGATTGCCGTGGCCGGTGTGGCGCTGCACTGGGAGCCGGGTTGGGTC
>JBDHSJ010000114.1:0-12702 GCA_039808065.1 Burkholderiaceae bacterium
TGGGTCAGCCACGAGTGGACGCGCCTGGGTTCGCTGTTCAGCGCCGCCGAGGCCCTGCGCGGTGGCGTGACCACGCTGAACGACATGTATTTCTTCCCCGAGGCCATGGCCGAGGCGGCGCTGCAGGCGGGCATCCGCTGCGCGGTCTCGATCAATGTGATCGACTTTCCGACCGGCTACGCCAGCGGCCCGGACGACTACATCGCCAAGGGGCTGGAGGCCTACCAGAAGTTCAAGGGCGAGAAGCTGCTGCAGTTCACCAGCAGCCCGCACGCGCCCTACACGGTCAGCGACGAAACCTTCGTCAAGCTGCGTGACATGGCCGAGCAACACGACATGCAGATCCACTGCCACATCCATGAAACGGCCGACGAGGTCGAGGGCGGGCTCAAGCAGTTCGGCGTGCGCCCGATGGAACGTCTGGACCGCCTGGGCCTACTGAACGAACGCATGATCGCCGTGCACATGGTGCATCTGAACGATGCCGAGATTGAGCTGTGTGCCAAGAAGGGCGTGCACATCGCCCACAACGCCAGCTCCAACCTGAAGCTCGCGTCGGGCATCGCGCGCATTGCGGACCTCGACAAGGCCGGCGTCAATGTGGCGCTTGGCACCGACGGTGCGGCCAGCAACAACCGCCAGGACATGTTTGAGGAGATCCGCCAGGCCGCGCTGCTGGCCAAGGGCTCAACCGGCCAGCCGACCGTACTGAACGCCCGCCGCGCGCTGGAGATGGCCACCCTGGGGGGGGCCAAGGCCCTGGGTCGGGCGCATGACCTGGGTTCACTCGAAGTAGGCAAGCTGGCCGATGTGATCGCCGTGGATCTTTCCGCCCCGGAATGCCGTCCGGTCTACCACCCCGACGCCCAGTTGGTCTACGTGGCCGCGCGCGAGCATGTCAGCGATGTGTGGGTGCAGGGCGAACGGGTGCTGAAGCAGCGCCAGCTCACCCGCTTCGACCTGGGCACGGTGCTGGCGCAGGTTGAGGAAACCGTCGCGCAAATGAAGGCGGGGCAGGGCGGCTGAACTGCCCCCCCGGGGAAGCTCCCCCGTAGAATCCCGCATCCCCTTCCAGCTCAGCCGCGCCACCCGCGCGGCTCGCTTTTTTTATCGCGCACCCCATGGCTTCTCACCAGCATCTGCACGGTTTCGAAGGCGGCAACGCCTTGTCGGCGTTTCGGGCTCAGGCTCTTCTGAGCAGGCTGCAGGCGGTGTTGCCGCGTGTGAAGGCGGTGCAGGCGCGCTACTGGCATTGGGTGGCCACGGCGCAGGCCCTGGATGCGGCGCAGGCCGAGCGTCTGGCGGCTCTGCTGCGCTATGGCGAAGCCGCGGCGGCCGAGCCGACCGGTGCCGTGGCGCGGGTGCTGGTGACGCCGCGCCTGGGCACGGTCAGCCCCTGGGCCTCCAAGGCCACCGACATCGCGCACAACTGCGGCTTCCCGATCCAGCGCGTGGAGCGCGTGACCGAGTACCTGCTGACGCTGGACAAGCCCTTGCTGGGCAGCGCCAAGCCGTTGAGTGAGACCGAATGGCAGCTCGCCGCCGGCCTGCTGCACGACCGCATGACCGAGTCTGTCTTGATGGACTTGGAGGGCACCCGCCACCTGTTCGACGAGAAGGACGCGCAGGCGCTGGAGCGCGTGGATGTGCTGGGCCAGGGCCGCGCCGCGCTGGAAACCGCCAACCGCGACTGGGGTCTGGCGCTGTCGGACGACGAGATCGACTACCTGCTCGACGCTTTTGCCCACAAGCTCAAGCGCAACCCCAGCGATGTCGAGCTGATGATGTTCGCCCAGGCCAATAGCGAGCATTGCCGGCACAAGATCTTCAACGCCCAATTCATCGTCGATGGCCAGGTGCAGTCGCATTCGCTGTTCGGCATGATCCGCAACACCGAGAAGCTGAACCCGCAGCGCACCGTCATCGCCTACGCCGACAACGCGGCGGTGATGGAAGGCTCGGCCATCGTGCGCTGGGTGCCGGGCGAGGACGGCGTGTACCGCGCCCGCCCCGAGCAGGCCCAGGTGCTGATGAAGGTGGAGACGCACAACCACCCGACCGCCATTTCTCCTTTCGCGGGCGCGGCCACCGGTGCCGGCGGCGAGATCCGCGACGAGGGCGCGACCGGCCGCGGCGCGCGGCCCAAGGCGGGTCTGACCGGCTTCACCGTCAGCCACCTGCGCCTGCCCGGCTTGAACGAGAGCTGGGAGACGCCGGAGAACAAGCCGGCACATATCGCCAGCCCGCTGCAGATCATGATCGAGGGCCCGATCGGCGGTGCCGCCTTCAACAACGAGTTCGGCCGCCCGAACCTGCTGGGCTATTTCCGCGCCTATGAGCAGGCGGTGGCCGGCGTGCAGCGCGGTTATCACAAGCCCATCATGATCGCCGGCGGCATCGGTGCCATCCGTGCCGATCTGACCAAGAAGATCGAGTTCCCGGCCGGCACCCTGCTGATCCAGTTGGGCGGCCCGGGCATGCGCATCGGCATGGGCGGCGGTGCCGCCAGTTCGATGGCCGCCGGCGTGAACAGCGCCGAGCTGGACTTCGACTCGGTGCAGCGCGGCAACCCCGAGATCCAGCGCCGCGCGCAGGAGGTCATCAACCGCTGCTGGCAACTCGGTGCCGACAACCCCATCCTGGCCATCCACGACGTCGGTGCTGGCGGCATCTCGAACGCGTTCCCGGAACTGGTGAACGACGCCGGCAAGGGGGCGCGCTTTGATCTGCGCGCCGTGCCACTGGAAGAAAGCGGCCTGGCGCCCAAGGAAATCTGGTGCAACGAGAGCCAGGAGCGTTATGTGCTGGCGATTGCGCCCGGGTCGCTGGCGCAGTTCCAGGGCTTTGCCGAGCGTGAGCGCTGCCCGTTTGCGGTGGTCGGCACGGTCACCGACGAGAAGCAACTCCGCCTCGACGACCCGCTGCACCCCGATGCCACGCCCATCGACATGCCGATGGATGTGCTGCTGGGCAAGCCGCCCAAGATGACCCGCGACGTGGCTCGTGTGCAGCGCGATGCCGGCCGCTTCGAGGCCGATGGCATCGAATTGGAACCGGCGGCCCGTGCCGTGCTGCGCCACCCCACGGTGGCGAGCAAGCGCTTCCTGATCACCATCGGCGACCGTACGGTAGGCGGCCTGACCCACCGCGACCAGATGGTCGGCCCCTGGCAGGTGCCGGTGGCCGATTGCGCCGTCACCCTGGCCGATTACCAGGGCTTGGCCGGCGAGGCCATGGCCATGGGCGAGCGCACGCCGCTGGCTGCGGTGGACGGTCCGGCCTCCGGCCGCATGGCGGTCGCCGAGGCCATCACCAATCTGCTGGCCGCGCCGATCGAACTCCCGCATGTGAAGCTCAGCGCCAACTGGATGGCTGCCTGCGGCGAGGCCGGCGAGGACGCCGCGCTGTTCGACACCGTCAAGGCCGTGGGCATGGAGCTCTGCCCGGCCCTGGGCGTGGGCATTCCGGTGGGCAAGGATTCGCTCTCGATGCGCACCAAATGGAACGAGGGTGGGGACGGCCATCAAGTCACCGCCCCGGTCTCGCTGATCATCACGGCCTTTGCCAGCCTGCCCACGGTGGCAGGCACCCTGACGCCCGAGCTGGCGCGTGATGTCGACTCGGTGCTGATCGCCATCGACCTCGGCCGCGGCAAGAGCCGCATGGGCGGCTCCACGCTGGCGCAGACCCAATCGCAGTTCGGTGGCCCCGTGCCCGATCTGGACAGCCCTGAGCTGCTGGTGAACCTGGTCAACGCCATCAATGCCCTGCGTGCGCAGAACCTGGTGCTGGCCTACCACGACAAGAGCGATGGCGGCCTCTGGGTCAGCGCCTGCGAAATGGCCTTTGCCAGCCGGCTGGGACTGGCACTGAATATCGACATGCTGGTGACCGAGAGCACGGGCGTGGACGACAGCAAGGCCGAGATGGGCGACGCCAAGAACTGGGCCGCCCAGGTCAGCGGCCGCCGCCACGAGCAGACCCTGCGCGCGCTCTTCAACGAGGAACTGGGCGCCGTGATCCAGGTCAGCGCCGCACAGCGCGACGCCGTGTTCGCCATCCTGCGCCAGCATGGCCTGTCGGCCCACAGCCATGTGGTGGGCAAGCCCAGCGACGATGGCGCCATCTCGGTCTGGCGCGACGCGCAATGCGTGCTCAGGCTCAGCCTGGCCGAGGCCTTGCAGGAGTGGGAAAAGGTCAGCCATGGCATTGCCCGCCTGCGCGACAACCCGGCCTGCGCCGATGCCGAATTCGCGCTCGCGACCGACCCGCAAGCCCCCGGCCTGCACCGCAGCTTGAGCTTCGACCCGGCGCAGGACGTGGCGGCTGCGTTCAAGAACACGCCCAAGCCGCGCGTGGCCATCCTGCGCGAGCAGGGCGTGAACTCGCATGTCGAGATGGCCTATGCCATGCACCTGGCCGGCTTCGAGACCGTGGACGTGCACATGAGCGATCTGCAAGCCGGCCGCCACGCGTTGAAGGATTTCCGCGGCTTCGTCGCCTGCGGCGGCTTCTCCTACGGCGACACCCTGGGGGCCGGCGAGGGCTGGGCCCGTTCGATCCTGTTCGATGCCGGCCTGAAGGCCCAGTTCGAGGCCTTTTTCGCCCGCCCCGACACCTTTGCGCTGGGCGTGTGCAATGGATGCCAGATGCTGGCGGCTCTGGCCGCCATGATCCCTGGCGCCCAGGCCTGGCCGAAGTTCGTGCGCAATGCCTCCGAGCAGTACGAGGCGCGCCTCACCATGGTCGAGGTGCTGGATTCGCCCTCGATCTTCTTCACCGGCATGGCCGGCAGCCGCGCCCCCATCGTGGTGGCGCATGGTGAGGGCCGGGCCGACTTCAGCGTGCAGGGCGATGCCAGCAGCCTGCAGCGCGCGATGCGCTTTGTCGATGGCGCCGGCCAGCCGACCGAGGTCTACCCGCTGAACCCGAACGGCAGCGCCGACGGCTTGACGGCCGTGACCACGCCGGACGGCCGCTTCACGGCCATGATGCCGCACCCCGAGCGCGTGTTCCGCAATGCGCAGATGAGCTGGCGCGGCGACGCGGAGCTGGGCGCCCATTCGCCCTGGATCCGCATGTTCCAGAACGCGCGCCTCTGGTGCGCATAAGTCCCCCCGAAGCGGCCTGCCGGCCGCCCTCCGGGGCCAGCCAAGGCCAGCGGCCTTGGCCTTAGGCAGGGTCAGCACCCCGGCTGCCCTTGTCCAGCCTCAGCCCCCCAGGGGGCGCCACCTACGGCCCGGCAAAGCCGGTTCCGTGGTGGCACCTTGGAACACAGGAGCCCTTAGGCAGAGGCTCTTAGCGCATCGGCAGTCTCGCGGCTGTGCGGCGCCACCAGGGGCAGCTTGAAGAGAAAGCTGGTGCCCAGGCCGGGGCTGGAGCGCAGCTCCACCTGGCCGCCCAGCACGCCGGTGGCGATGTTGTAGACGATGTTCAGGCCCAGACCGGTGCCGCCCTGGCCCATCTTGGTGGTGAAGAAGGGGTCGAAGGCACGCCGGCGTACTTCGTCGCTCATGCCCACGCCGTTGTCGCTGACCTGCAGTTCGAACAGCTCGCCGTCGGGCAGGGCGCGGGCTTCGATCCAGATCTGCGGCTTGGGCACCCCCTCGAAGGCGTGGAGCTGGGCGTTCAGCACCAGATTGGTCAGCAGCTGGCCCAGCGCACCCGGGTAACCGTCCAGGTCCTGCGCCAGCTCAATGCCGGTCTGCAGCTCGATCTGGGAGTGCTTGAGCTTGGGGCGCAGCACCGAGAGCACGTCCTCGACCAGGCTGTTCAGGCGGAAGCGGCGGCGCTGCTCGCTGGTCTGATCGACCGACACCTGCTTGAAGTGCGAGACCAGATCGGCCGCATTGCGCAGGCCGCGCAGCAGCAGCTCGCTGGCGCCATGCGCCTCGCTCAGGAAGGCGGCGAGGGCGGACTTGCGCAGGCTGTTGGCCTCGAAGGCGCGGTGCACATCGCGGCTGCGCTCTTCCAGGGTGGAGGCGGCCGTGAGGCAGTTGCCAATCGGGGTGTTGAGCTCGTGCGCCACCCCGGCCACCAGGGAGCCGAGCGCGGCCATCTTTTCGGCGCGCAGCAATTCATCCTGTGCTTGCTGCAGCGTCTGCATGGCGCTGCGCAGTTCTGCGGTGCGGGCTTGCACGCGTGCTTCCAGCTCGGCGTTCAGCTGTTCCAGCTCGGCCTGGGCGCGCGCCTGCTCGCTCACGTCCAGGCAAATCGCCAAGTAGGCCAGCGGGTGGCCATCGGCGTCGCGCATCTCGTTGAAGCGCAGCGCCCCCTGCACGCGCTCACCGCTCTTGCGCACATAGACCCAATGACTGAGGCTGCTGTGGCCGTCGGCGTCCAGATTGAGGGTGAACAGTTCGTGCTTATGAACCGGCCGGCCCAGTTCCTGGCTCAGGGCGTCGGCGCGGCGCTGCAATTCCTGGGCGTCGTGGAACATCAGCGCATTGCGACCGATCACCTCGGCCGCGCGGTAACCGAACAGCTGTTCGGCCCCCCGGTTGAAGAGCTCCACCCGCCCGTCGAGCGCCACCACGACGATGCCGACGTCCATGGCGGAGTCGAGCACGGCCTGCAGGCGCCGGTTGCTGGCGGCCAGGGCATCCTGGGCACGCAGCTGCTCGCTGATGTCCAGCACCACGGCCAGATAGCCGATGTGCTGGCCTTGCAGGTCGTGCAGGCGCGTGAAAGTGTGAGAGACGCGCAGGTGCTGGCCGTTGTCGCGGCGCACGTAGGTCCAGATGCGGCGGTGCCCCCCGTCCAGGCCGGCGGCCTGACGCTCAAACACCGCGTGGCGCTGCACCAGTCGGCCCTGCTGGGCGCTCAGGCGCTGGGCCTCCTGCTCGATCTCGTCGCGGGCATGGAACTCGCGCGCCTGCAGGCCCAGGGCCTCGGCGGCGCTGCACCCCAGTAAGCGCTCGGCGCCACGGCTGAAGAGCGTGACAAGCCCGTGCAGGTCAACGGTGATGATGCCGACCTCAATCGCCGAGTCGAGCAGGGCCTGCAGACGTTGCGCCACCTCGCGTTCGGCGCGCTGGGCGGCGAGCTGGGCGCTTTGGTCGAGCGCGATGCCCAGATGCCCGAGCAGGCGGCCGGCGCGGTCGCGCACCTCTGAGACGGTGAGTGAGACGGTCAGCGCCTGGCCGCTGCAGGTGCGAAAGGTCCACAGCCGCGTTTCGCTTCCAGTGCCGCGTGCCGGCAGGACGAAGACTTCGTCCGGAGCGACCGGGCGGCCGAAGCGCGCGCTGAGTTCGCGGGCGCGCTGCTCGATCTCGGCGGGGTCGTGAAAGCGGTGCGGCGAGCTGCCCAGCACCTCGTCAGCGCGCCAGCCCAGCATGCGTTCGGCACCTCGGTTGAACACGGTGATGCGGTCGTCGGCATCGGTGGCGATGATGGCCACTTCGAGTGCCGCGTCGAACAGGGCCTGCAGGCGGTCATGGGCTTCGCCCAGCTCCTCGCTGGAGCGGCGCAGCTCCAGCTCGGCCGCCCGGATGGCGGTCAGATCGCGCCCGGTGCCGCGGTAGCCGCAGAACTGGCCCTGCGAGTCGAACACCGGCGCCCCGGACACGCTCACATGGATGACCTGACGATCCGGGCCCAGCAGGCTGTACTCAAAATCGCGGAACGGCTCGTGCCGCTCCAGTTGTGCGCGGTGGGCCGCCCAGTCCGGCCCGGGCAAGAGGTTCGGGGCCTCCCAGCGGCGCAGACCCAGCAGGGTGTTGAGCGAGCCCATCACGCTCGCCTCGCTCTTGGAGAGGTAGGTCAAGCGGAACTGGGCGTCCTGCTCCCACAGCCAGTCCGAGGCCATCGCCACGAGACCCTCGTACCGGGCCCGTGCCGCCTCGGCTTCCTCATGCGCCAGTCGGCGCTGTTCGATCTCGCGCGCCAGTTCGGCATTGCGCAATTGCAGCAGGCGGCGGCGCTGACCGAGGGCAAAGCTCAAACCGCACACCAACAGGCCGCCGGCTGCCACGCCCAGCACCGCCGGGTCGCCCCAGTCCCGTCCGCTTTGCCAACCTCGTGGTGGACGGGCCAGCAGCAGCCACTGTGCACCGGGCAGGCGGACAGGCACCCGCGCGGTTTCCTGGGCGGGCAAGCGGGTGTCGCCCCAGATCGCCTCGCCCGGGCTGCCGTCGGGGCGCTGTTGGAACAGGCCCAGCTGGAGTTCCCCCTCGGGCAGTTGGGCCAGGGCCATGAAGCGCTGCAGATCCGCCACCAGCGAGACCGATCCCCAATACTGTTCGCCTTCGGGCGTGTGGACGAAGACCGGGTTGCGCTGGATGACACCCAAACCGCCCTGGACCAGCTTCACCGGTGCATAGATCAGGCTGCGACGGGCGTTGCGCGCGGCCTCGATCTGCGCCCACTGCGCCGGCACGGTGCGGTAATCCAGCCCCAGCACCTTCTCATTACCGCGCAGCGGATGCACCAGGCGCACCACGTCGTCCGGCGCGGCCACCACATTGCGAACCTGCGGCCGTTCGGCCTGCAGGGCCTCGACATGACGGCCAAAGCGCTCCGCGCTCAGGTCGCCGTCCACGCGAATCAACACCACCAAGCCGGCTGCCGGGCTGAAGGTGGACTCCACCACCAGATCCAGCCGGGCCTGCGCCTCGTTCAGCTGGCGCTGCACCTCGCGGCGCTGCGCTTCGATGCGGTCCGTGGCACGCAGATCGGCCGTGGCCAGCACCGCCCCCACGCACAGCACGGAGGTCACCAGGCTGGGCCAGTGGAACAGCCAGTGTTTGAGGGGTGCGCGCGCGGAGCCGGGCATGCGCTTCACGCTAGCACAGGGTCATCCGGCGCCGGCCTCAATCTCCCGCGCGCACGACCACGTTCAAACTGCGGCTGCGGCCCTCGCGCCACACCGACAAGCGCACGGTGTCGCCCGCCTGGCGCTTTTCCAGTTCAGTCAGCAGGTCGTCGAAGTCATCCACGGCAGCGTCGTTGACGGCGGTGATGACATCGCCCGGCTCAATCGCGCCCTGGCGGTTCTGCGTGAAAGGGCGCAGACCCGCGCGGGCGGCCGGGCCGCCGGGCGCGACGGCCACCAGGGCCACGCCCTTGGGCAGGCCCATGCGGCGCTGCAGCGCCTGGGTCCAGCGCTCGTCCAGCGGTGTGATGCCCAGCACCGGGCGCACGAAGCGGCCGTCGCGAATCAGGCGCGGCACGATGCGGTTCACTTCGTCCACGGGGATGGCGAAGCCGATGCCGGCGCTGGCGCCGCTGGGCGAGTAGATGGCGGTGTTGACGCCGATCAGGCGGCCGGCCGAATCAAGCAAGGGGCCACCGGAATTGCCCGGGTTGATGGCGGCATCGGTCTGGATGGCACCGCGAATGGCACGGCGCGTCACCGATTCGATCTCGCGGTTCAGCGCCGAGACGATGCCCGTGGTCAGCGTGAAGTCCAGGCCGAAGGGGTTGCCGATGGCATAGACCTTTTGCCCCACCACCAACTCGCGGCTGCTGCCGATCGGAATGGGCGGGTGCTTGCCGGCGGGCAGATCGACCTTGAGCACGGCGAGGTCGCGGTCCGGGAAGGCGCCGACGAAGCGGGCCGGCAGTTCGGTCTGATCGGCCAGCGTGACCTTGACGCCTTCGGCGCCTTGGATGACGTGGAAATTCGTGACGATGTGGCCGGCCTCATCCCACACGAAGCCCGAGCCCGTGCCGCGCGGCACCTCGCCCACCGGGCGGGCGAAGAAGTCGCGCTGCACCGCGGTGGTGGTGATGTGCACCACCGACGGCGAAATGGTCTTGAACACGCGGATGTTGCCAAGCTCGTCGGCCTCCAACGGGCCGCGTGGCGTGACGGCACGCGGCTGCACATCGGCCCGCCCCAGCGCAAGGCCGGGGATCAGGCCGGTGGCGGCAATGCCGCCCAGCAGGCTCAGAGAGAGCAGGGCTGGGAACAGAACGCGGCGCAGGGGGCGGGTAGGCGCGGTCATGCGAAGGCAGATCGGGGGCGGGGAAGCAGGAGTTGGGGCTGATGGCGGCGAAGTCAAGTCAATCGCCACCCAGGATCCATTTGATGACGCCCTTGATGGCAAAACCCAGCAGTCCAAAGCCCAGCGCCAGGAAGAGCACGAAGGTGCCGAACTTGCCCGCTTTCGATTCCCGCGCCAGCTGGGCAATGATGAAAACCATGTAGAGCATGAAGGCGCTCACCCCGAAGGTGAGGCCGAACTGGGCGATCTCCGCCTCGGTGTAGCCGCCCATCAGCGTCTTTCGGCCAATGCGCTGGCGTCCACCAGCTCGGTGTAGGCGTGCCAGCTGGCATGTGCCAGCCAGGGTGCCAGCACCAGCAGGCCCAGCAGCAGGGGCAGCATGGCCAGCAGGCTCAGCAGCACCAGCAGCGCCGCCCACAGCCCCAGCACGCCGGGCGCGGCCAGCACCACCCGCCAGCTCGTCAGCACGGCGCTCCACAGGCCCACGCGGCGGTCCAGCAGCAGGGGAATGGAAACCACCGAGCTGGCGTACACGGGCGCGGCCAGCAGCGCCCCCAGCGCCATCCAGATCTCGAACAGATGCCCTTCCCGGGCCAGCACCACAAGGTGCAGGAAATCGCGCGGGCTGTTCACCGGGCCGGGGGCGAAGGCGGTGATCAGTGCTGCCGAGGTCAGCACCCAGCCGGTGCCGGCCAGGGCCAGCAGCAGGCCGAAGCCGATCAGCACCGGCTTGTTGGGAATCCACATGCGCAGCGCGACGCTCAAGCCCGCCGGCTGGCCGCGCGCACGCGCCCGACTGATGGCGTAGAGGCCGGTGGCCGCCACCGGCGCCACAAGCAGGAAGCCGCTGAAAGCGCCCGCCAGCAGCCAGAAGCGGTTGCCGGCCAGCGCCAGCAGGGCCAAACCAAAGGCCGCCATGGCGGCCCCGTGCAGCAGGCCGGCGAGCGGGCAGGCGCAGAAGTCCTGCCAGCCGCGGCGCAACCAGCCGGCAATCTGGCCGGCCTGCACCGGGCGGAGGCGGATTTCGAGCGATTGAACCAGGGCGGGACTCATGGCCGTTTCAGCGGATCTTCAATGCCTGCAGCGGCGCCTGGCGGGGGTCGATGCCGAACTGCACCGCACCGATCAGGCAGGGGCCGGGCAGGGGCAGGTGGCGCACCAGCTGCTGGCTCAATTGCTGGGCCTCGGCGGCATCGCAGTTCGGCAGATCCAGCACCAGGAGGTAGCAGCGCCGCCAGGGGAAAGCCTTGACCGTCTTGCAGCAGATCCAGGCGCCGGCGATGGCCGTCTCGCGACGCAGCGCATGCACCAGGTTCTCGGTTTCGAATTCGCTCAGATCCTGCGGGCGGCTGTGCTGCAGCCAGTCGCTCTCCATCAGGTCACGCCAGGCCTCGTCTTCGACCGCACTGGCCTCCGCCAGGCGCTGGCGCCAGCGCCTGAGGGTCTCGACATCATCCACCGGGTGTTCCAGCAGCCCCACTGCATGACGCGCCGCCCACCAGCGCTGTGCCGGGCCGGTTTCATACAGATGCTCGGCAATCGCCAAGCTCTGCTCGCGGTCGCTGTCCTGCAGGGCCAGGGCCAAGCCGCGCAGGGCCTCGGCGTGATCGGGCGCGGCGGCCAGGGCGGCGAAATAGGGCCCGCGCACATCGGCGGTGGGGTCCAGGCGCAGGCTCAGGCGCGCGAGTTCCACCTGCTCGTCGGGACTGCGGTCCGCCTGCTGCTGCAGGGCATCGCGCCGCGCGGTCCAGCGCAGCAGGTCCTGGCGGTAGAGCTTCCAGTCGGTCGCGTTGTCGCGCTGCCACTGCGCATCGAAGCGCTCGGCCAGCTGCTCGGCGGTGTCACGCGTCAGCAGCTTGAGTGCGGAGTCGCGCGACCAGCTGGGCAGGGTGCGCAGCGCCTGCGGTTGCAGGGCCTCGATGCGCTCGCGCAGCGCCGGGTGGGTGTCGTCCACCTGGGCCAGGCGGCGCCACGCCTGCTCCAGGGCGGACTGGGCGAAGCGCGGTTCCAGGGGTTCATGCAATTTGCGCTTGAGCGCATGCATCGGCCCTTTCGGCTGCTCATGGCGCTGGGCGCGCCGCCAGTGCCAGGGCCAGAACTCCGAAGCCAACCAGGCGCCCTTGATTTCGATCTCCTTGAGCGCCGCTTCCATGACGTCGGCACCGAGCAGCTTCTGGGCCACCTTGTCGGCCTCGTATTCATCCTGGCGCGCGAGCGCAAAGCTCTTGGCCACGAAGCGCGGGGCGTACCAAGCAAAAAAGCGGCGGCTGGCGGCGGCCACCAGGCCGTCGTCGTGCTCCAGGCGCTCGGCCAGGCGCTGCCAGGCCATGCGGGTGCGGTAGATCCAGGCGCTGAAGCTGCCATGGCCGCCGCGCAGATGGCCGTACTCATGGGCCAGCACGGCCAGGGCACGGCGGCGTTCCAGTGCGTACAGCAAGGGCAGGCCGATGACAAGGTGGTTCTCGGGCCGGCCGAGAAGGCCCCAGCGCGGGATCTGCACGATGCAGGCATTGAACTCGGCATTGACGAGCACGCGGTGGATGCGCGGCCCCTTGATGGCCTTGCGGATGCGCTCCAGGCCTTCGAACAGTTCGGGTGCCTGCTCGGGCGTGATGGGTTCGCCCGGCGGTGGCTGCAGGCGCAGCCACAGCGCTTGCACACTGGTCAGCAGCAGGCTGCCGCCTGCCAGCACCACGAAGATCAGGGTCCAGCGCCCATGCCCGCTGCTGTAGCGCTGCCAGACCAGCGCCAGCAG
>JBDHSJ010000115.1:0-12611 GCA_039808065.1 Burkholderiaceae bacterium
GCGCCTGCGCGCCCTGCTGCCGGCCCAGGCGCCCGAGCGCCGCATCGCCCTGCCCGCCGGCGGCGCCTGGCACAGCTTTGCCTGGGCTCCCGACGGCAAGCACTTCTTGCTGCAGCGCCGCACCGCCCAGGCCACCGAGCTCTGGTGGGGTAGCAGCGCGGGCGGCGGCGTGCAGCGCGTGGAGGGCCTGCGCCTGAGCGGCGTGCTCTGGGATGGCGAACCGGCCTGGCTGTCGGCCCACGAGCTGCTGGTGCTGGCCGCGGCCCCGAAGGGCGTGCCACCCGCCGCCCCGCTGCCCGGGCCACAGGTGCAGGAGCACCAGGGCCGCGCCAGCCCCGAACGCCCCTTGCCCGACCTGCTGCGCACCGAACATGACGAAGCCCTGTTCGAGCACCATGCCCGCGCCCAAGTGGTGGCGGTGAACCTGCTCTCGGGCGGCTGGCGCCGACTCGGCGAGCCGGGGCTGATCCACACCGTGGCGGTGGCCGGCCAGGGCCAGGCCATCCTGGTCGAACGCCTGGTGCGCCCCTTCAGCCGTGCCTTCGCCTGGGACGACTTTCCGCAGGTCATCGAACTGCTGGACCGTCAGGGCCGGCGTCTGCGCGAGCTGGCCCGGCTGCCCTCGCGCGCCGGCGTCGCCATCGACGGCGTGCTGCCCGGCCCGCGCGTGTTCTATGCCAGCCCCACGGCCGATGCGGCGATCTACTGGGTGGAGGCGCTGGACGGCGGCAACCCCAGCACGCGTGCCAGCTACCGCGACCGCGTGATGCGACTGGAACCGCCCTACACGGGCGAGCCCCAGGAGGTCCAGCGCATGCCCTACCGCTTCTCGCGCCTGCGCTTTCTGGAGAACGGTCGGCACGCCCTGCTCAGCGAGACCGACCGCGCGCGCGCCCTGACCCGAACCTACCTGCTGCCACTGGATGGCAGCCAAAGCCGCCTGCTGTTCGAGCACGCGCTGCGCGAGCGCTTCCGCCACCCCGGCGCGCCGCTGATGCGCACCCTGCCGCACGGCGGCCGCGTGGTGGCGGGCAGCAAGGATGGCGAGTCCTTCTACTTCGTCGGCAGTGGCGCCAGCCCCAAGGGCGAGCGCCCCTTCGTGGACCGCTACAGCATCAAGGACCAGCCCGTGCAGCGCGTCTTCCAGGCCCCCGAGGGCCAGGTGGAAATGCCGCTCGCGTGGCTGGACGAACGCCAGCTGCTGACCCAGGTCGAGCGCCCCCACGAGGCCCCGCAGCCGGGTCTGCGCGAGGGCGCGCAGTGGCGCGCGCTGCTGCCGCCGCGCGATCTGTCGGCCGCCTGGCGCGCCATCAAGCGCCAGCACCTCAGCTTCAAGCGCGAGGACGGCGTGGAGTTGTCAGCTTGGCTGCTGCTGCCGCCCGAGCACCAGGAGGGCCAGAAGCGCCCGGCGCTGATCTGGGCCTACCCGCGCGAGTTCACCGACGCCGAGCTGGCCTCCCAGGCGGCCGCCTACAGCGAGCTGGGCGGCCTGCCACCGCCCGGCAGCCCGATCTGGCTGGCGCTGGAGGGCTATGCGGTGGTGGTGGAGGCCACCATGCCGGTGGTGGGCGACTCACGCACCGTCAACGACGGCTTCGTCGAGCAGCTGCAGATGAATGCCAAGGCCCTGGTGGAGCAGCTGCGCGAGCATGGTGGCGTGGACATCAGCCGCCTGGCCATCGGCGGCCAGAGCTATGGCGCCTACATGGCCGCCAACCTGCTCGCGCACACCAATCTGTTCAAGGCCGGTATCGCCCGCGGCGGGGCCTACAACCGCACGCTCACCCCTTTCGGCTTCCAGAGCGAGCGCCGCAACCTCTGGGAGGCGCGGGAAACGTACATGAAGGTCTCGCCCTTCCTGCACGCCGAGCGCATCAAGGAGCCGCTGCTGCTGATCCACGGCGAACAGGACGCCAACCCCGGCACCCCGGCGTTGCAGAGCGAACGCCTGCACCAGGCCCTGGCCGGCCTGGGCATGACCACGCGCCTGGTGCTGCTGCCCCTGGAAGGGCACAGCCTGCAAAGCCGCGAGGCCGCCGGCCAGGTGCAGTGGGAGATGCACAACTGGCTGCGCAAACACCTCGGTCCTGCGCGGCCCTGAGCACCTGCCGTCGCGGTCAGGGCAGCAGCTCGGCCACGGCGTCCCAGGCCTCGGGCGGCACCCGCCCCTCATAGCGCTGCACCACCTCGCCTTGGGCATTGAGCACCAGGGTCAGCGGCAGCTTGGCGGGGCGCGCCTTCAGCAGCGCATCGCGCGTGTCCTTGGCGGCACGCCAGAGGGAGACGCCGCGCATCGCCGCATCCGGCTGGGTGGTGGCCTGCAGCTGCTCGAACTGCCGCCAGTCGGCCTCGCGTGCGTCCAGGCTGACACTGACCAGCTCGAAAGGCTTGTGCTTCCAGCCGCGCAGATTGGCGCGCAACTCGGGCAGCTGGGTGCGGCAGGGCGCGCAGTCGCTGGCCCAGTAATGCACCATCACCACGCGCCCGCGCTGGGCAGCGAGGTCGAAAGCCCGGCCATCGGCGCTGCGGCCTTGCAGCTGGGCCAGGGCGGGCAGGGGCAGCAGGCCGCACAGCAGCAGCAGGGCAAGACGGCGCATGAATGACTCCGAAAACAACGGGGGTCCCAGCGGTCGGCCGACCGACGCTTTTCCTTACAACGATCAGATCGCCAGCGGATCCACGTCGATGGCCCAGCGCGTCAGCCCCTTGTGCTGGCGTTTGAGCGCATGCAACTCTGGCACCCAGGCCGCCAGCGCGCGCTGCAGCGGCGCGCGTTGGGGGCACTCCACCAGCATCTGCCAGCGCCACTGGTTCGCCACCTTGGGCACCGGGTGGGGCACTGGCGGGTACCAGAACAGCTCGCTGTCCGGCGCCTGGGCGCGGCCGGCCTCGGCCGCCGCCTGCAGGAAGTCGCGCGCCACGGTCTCCTCGCGACTGTCGGCGCGCAGCAGGGCCAGATGGGCAAAGGGTGGCAGGCCGGCCAGCTGGCGCTCTGCGAGCTGGCTGGCGGCAAAGGCCGTGAAGTCGTGCTTCTGCAAGGCCTGGTAGAGCGGGTGCCGGGGCTGGTGGGTCTGCACCCACATTTCCGCCGCGTGCCCCGCCCGGCCCGCGCGGCCGCCGGCCTGCATCAGCAGGGCGAACAGGCGCTCAGGGGCGCGGAAGTCGCTGGAATAGAGCAGGTTGTCGGGGTTGAGCGCCGCCACCAGGGTCACGTTCCGGAAGTCGTGGCCCTTGGCAATCATCTGCGTGCCCACCAGCACATCCACCTCGCCGGCATGCACGCGCGCCAGCTGGGCTTCCAGGCTGCCGGCCTTCGCGGTGCTGTCGGCGTCCAGGCGGGCCAGGCGGGCCTGGGGCAGCAGGTGTTCGAGCTGCTCTTCCAGGCGCTCGGTGCCGCGGCCGATCGGCGCGATGTCCTGGTTGCCGCAGTCCGGGCAGGCCGACGGCACACGCTCGGTGAAGCCGCAGTGGTGGCAGCGCAGCGTGCGGTCGCTCTTGTGGAAGACGCGCCAGGCGCTGCAATGCGGGCAGCCGCTGCGCCAGCTGCACTGGCCGCAGTGCAGCACCGGGGCGTAGCCGCGCCGGTTCAGGAGCAGCAGCGACTGCTCGCCGCGCGCAATGCGCTGCTCAATCGCCTGCAGCAGCGGCGCGGCCAAAGGCGGCGGCGTGGCGCCGGGGCCCTTGGGGGGCGGCAGGCTGGCCAGATCCAGCAGGCGCACCGTGGGCAGGGGCGCGGCGCCGATGCGTTCGGTCAGATCGACTCGGCGGTAGCGCCCGCTTTGCGCGTTGTGCCAGCTTTCCAGCGAGGGCGTGGCCGAGCCCAGCAGCACCGGGAAGCGCCCATGCGCGGCGCGCCAGACCGCCAGATCGCGGGCGGACTGGCGCGCGCCGTCCTGCGCCTTGAAGCTGGGATCGTGCTCCTCGTCGACGACGATCAGCCCGAGGCGCGGCAGCGAGGCCATCACCGCCAGGCGCGTGCCCAGCACCAGATCGGCCTGGCCGCTGTGGGCGCGCAGCCAGTCGCGCAGGCGCTGCGGCGGTGTCAAACCGGAGTGCAGGCAGGCCACGCGCTCGGCCCCGAAGCGCGCCGCAAAGCGGGCCTGCAGCTGGGGCGTCAGATTGATCTCGGGCACCAGCACCAGCACCTGGCGGCCCAGCGCCAGGGCCTGGGCGGCGGCGTGCAGGTAGACCTCGGTCTTGCCGCTGCCGGTCAGACCCCACAGCAGCACCGGCTGCGGCGGGGTCTCGCCCTTGAGCTGGGCAGTCAGCAAATCCACGGCGACCTGCTGGCCGGGCTGCAGCGCCGGTCCGGCGACCGGCTCGGCGGCGGCCAGGGCACCGGGCTGGCGCTTCAGGCGCCGCGCCAGCTGGGTGTCGTCCAACTGGGCCAGCGTGGGCGGCAGCGCGGCCAGCGCCAGTTCACCCAGGCCGCGCTGGTAGTAGGCGGCGGCGAAGCGCACCAGGGCGCGCCAGCCGGCGTCCAGCGGCGGCAGGGCCAGCACGCCGGCCAGGGGCTTCAGCGCCACGCCAGGGTCGGGGGCCGGCTCGCCGTCCCACACCACCCCGAGCACCTGGCGTTTCCCGAGCGGCACGCGCACCAGGCTGCCGGGCGGCAGGGGCTGGGGGTGGCGGTAATCCAGCGGCGCACCCAGGCCGCTGTGCTGCGGGGTGGGCACGGCCACCTTCAGCACGACGTCACGGGAGTTTGAGGAATCCGTCACAAATTGGCGCCAGGCTTGGGTTTTTCGAACGATCCACAGCCTGTGGATAAGTTTGTGGGAAACGGCGGGGCAGCCGCGGCATGGGCGGGCCGGCGCAGGGCCGGAAGCGCATTCTCGCGCCCGGCCCGCCCGAAAAAACGCTTTCAGGACAAGGGTTTAGACCGACTACCCGAAGGCATGGCGGGCTCCCTGGGTTGGAGCCCCCGCTCCACAAAATGTGGGGACAAGTGCGCCCGGCTCATGTAGCGCCGCGCAAATTCGCGCCCGCCCGAGTGAGCGGGCGCTAACCGACTAGCGCAAGCTGCGCGAATGGCTGTGCACGGCCTCCACCAGGGCCGCGACCTGCTCGATCGGCGTGTGCTGGCTGATGCCATGGCCCAGGTTGAAGACATGACCGCCCCAGCTGCCATCGGCGCGCTGCGGGCGGCCGAAGCTGTCCAGCACCTTGCGCGCTTCGGCCTGCACCACCTCGGGCGGGGCGAACAGGCACATCGGGTCCAGATTGCCCTGCAGTGCCACACGGTCCTGCGTGGCGGCGCGGGCACGGCCGAGGTCCATGGTCCAGTCCAGACCGAGCATGTCGGCGCCGGTCTCGCTCATCTCCTGCAGCCAGAGCCCACCGCCCTTGGTGAACAGGATGTGCGGCACGCGCTGGCCGTCGGCACCGGTGCGCTTCAGGCCGGCCAGCACGCGCTGCGAGGCCGGCAGCGCAAAGCGCAGGTAGGCATCGTGGCTGAGCACCCCGCCCCAGCTGTCGAACAGCATCACGGCCTGGGCGCCGGCGTCGATCTGGGCGTTCAGGTACTGGATGGTGGCGTCCACCAGCTTGTCCAGCAGGCCCTGCATCAGGTCGGGGCGGCTGTACATCAGGGTCTTGACCTGACGGTAGTCGTCGCTGCCCTTGCCCTCGACCATGTAGCAGGCCAGGGTCCAGGGGCTGCCGGCGAAGCCGATCAGCGGCACCTTGCCGCCCAGGGCCTGGCGGATCGAGGACACGGCGTCGACGACATAGCGCAGATTGTTCAGATCGAACACGGCCTCCTTGAGTGAGGCCTCGTCGCGCACCGTCTTCGCAAAGCGCGGGCCTTCGCCCTCGCCGAAGCTCAGGCCCAGGCCCATGGCGTCGGGCACGGTCAGGATGTCGCTGAACAGGATGGCGGCGTCGAGCGGGAAGCGCTCCAGCGGCTGCAGCGTCACCTCGGTGGCGTAATTGGGCGATTTGGCCAGACCCATGAAGCTGCCGGCCTTGGCGCGCGTGGCCTTGTACTCCGGCAAATAGCGGCCGGCCTGGCGCATCAGCCAGACGGGGGTGTAGGGCGTGGCCTGGCGCAGCGCGGCGCGCAGGAAGACGTCGTTCTTGAGCGGGACGTAGGACATGGGCCGGGATTATCCGGACCGGCCCGCGCCCGCCTCCTTGTCCTGCATCAGCTTCGCCAGCAGTTCGATGCGCAGTGCCGCTTCCACCCCCTGCGGCGCGTGGGCGGCGCGGCTGGCCAGCTCCTGGCTCAGCACCCAAGTCCCCGGGCCGGCCTCGCGCAGCACGCGCTCGGCCGTCACCACCACGCGTGCCAGCGCCACCGAGCGCAACGGCCGCTCGCTGTCGGGCAGCATCCAGCGCAGCTGCGCCCACCAGGCGGCGGCAAAGCGCTCCAGCCAGTTGCCGCCCTGGGCCACCCGCTCACGGCTGCTGCGCAGCAGCACCAGCTGCTCGAAGCCCAGCTGGCTCAGGGCCTGCTCGTCCTGGTCGGCAAAGCCCGCGCGCAGGGCCTCGGGCAGGCTGTTGGGGGCGTGCGGCAGCAGCACGAACAGGCGCCGTACACCCAGGGCGCGCAGTTGCCGGCCCAGTTCGGGCAGCTGCACCACGCTGGGCGCCACGAAGGCCGCGTCGCGGGCGCCGGTCAGGCCGGGGCGCTCCAGCACCAGGTAAGCGGTGGCACCGGCCCAGCGGCTGCGCGCCCGCTCATCGGGGCTTTGCAGATCGGCCAGGGCCAGCGCCTGCAGCCCGCGGTGCGTGCTGGCCAGCGGCTGCTGCACCAGCGCCCCCACATGCGCATGCCCGGCCGCCAGCACCTGGGCCAGCAGGGCGGCGCCCAGCCAGCCGCCGGCACCCAGCACCAGGGCCGGCGCGCTCATGCGCGCCGCCAGGCCTTCTGGCTCAGATCGTGCAGGCTGAGCGGCAGCTCGCGCACCCGCACGCCGGTGGCGGCGAAGAGCGCGTTGCACAGCGCCGGCGGTACCGGCGGGAAGGCCGGTTCACCCAGGCCGGTGGGGGCGCGCTCGGTTTCGATGAAGTGCACGTCGATCCGGCGCGGCACCTGCGGCATGCGGATGTGCGGGTTGTCGTGGAAATTGCCCTGCACCACGGCGCCCTTCTCCACCGTGATGCGCTGCATCAGGGTGCTGGAGAGCGCGTCGATGACCGAGCCCTGCACCTGATTGATGGCACCGGCCGGATTGACGATCGGGCCGACATCCACGGCCACGGTGACACGCGGGATCTGCACCTCGCCATTGGCAGCGACCTGCACCTCGCACACCACCGCCACATAGCCGGCATGGCTGAAGTAGCTGGCGATGCCCAGCCCCTGGCCACGCGGCAGGCGGCGCCCCCAGCCGGCCTGCTTGGCCGCCAGGCGCAGCACGGCGGCCATGCGCGGGGGGCCGAAGTCCGGGTCGCGCAGCTCGGGCGTGTCGCCCAGCAGCTTCAGGCGCAGGGCCAGTGGGTCCTGGCCGCTGGCATGGGCCAGTTCGTCCAGCACCGATTCCTGCACCCAGGCCGTGGTGTTGGAGCCCGGCGCGCGGTAGGGGCCGAAGGGGACATGCGTGTTGATGGTCGAGGCCTCGACCTTGTAGTGCGGGATGAAGCGGGCCGGGAACAGGGTGGCGCGGAGCTTGGGCGTGACCGGGTCGCGGTGCGCGCAGCGCACGCTGTGGTGGTGCCAGGCCTGCAGGCTGCCGTCCGCCGCCACCCCGGCGCGGATGCGCGACCAGCCGTGCACGCGGTAGTAGTCATGCCGCATGTCCGATTCGCGCGTGCTGATGAGCTTGATCGGCACCCCCGGCAGCCGGCGGGCGATGGCCACGGCGTCGAGCACGAAGTCATGCTCCAGCCGCCGGCCGAAGCCGCCGCCAATGCGCGGGATCTCGACGCGCAGTTGGGCCGGGTCGATGTCGAACGCCGCCTTGAGCGCCGTGGCGGCGCTGCCGGCAATCTGGCAGGGGGCGATCAGGTGCACGCGGCCATCGGGCTGCACCTCGGCCACGCAGTCGTGCGGCTCCATCGGCGTATGCGCCAGCAAGGGGAAGGCGTAGCTCACGTCGATGCGCTGCGCCGCCTGAGCCAGGGCCTGGTCCACATCGCCGTCCGCGCGCCAGACCTGCTCGCCCGGGCCGTCCATCAGCTGCTGCGCCTGGCGCGCCCAGGCGGCCGTGCTGGCCTCGTCCCATTCGGTCTCGCTCCACTCCACCTGCAGCGCGCGCTGGGCCTTCAGCGCCGCCCAGCTGTTCTTCGCCACGATGGCCACGCCGCCCTCAAAGCCCGTGCCGCGCCGCGTCGTCAGGCTCTTGTTGTGGGCCTGCTCGACACCCGGCAGCAGGAAGGCGTCCAGCACGCCCGGCAGCTTCTTGATGGCCGCCAGATTGGCCTTGACCGGCTGGGCGCCGAACACCGGCGCCTTGGCCAGCACGGCCACGCGCATCCCGGGCTTCTGCACGTCGATCGTGTAGAGCGGCGCGCCGCGCGCGATGGCGGCGGCGTCGGTCTGCGGCGTGGCCTTGCCGATCAGTTTGAACTCGCTGCGGCCCTTCTGGCGCAGGCGCGCCGGGTCGGGCAGGGGCAGCTGGGCTGCGGCGGCGGCCAGCGCGCCGTAGGCGGCACGTCGCTGGCTGGGCGCGTGCAGCACCTCGCCGCGCGCCGTGCTCAGGGCATCGCGCTCCACGCCCCATTGCCGCGCCGCCGCTTCGATCAGCAGCCAGCGCGCCACCGCGCCGGCGCGGCGCAGCGGCTCCCAAGCGCGCGGAATGCTCTGGCTGCCGCCCGACCATTGGTCCAACAGGCGCGGGTCCCATTCGGCCTGCTCGATCTGCACCTGGTCCAGGCCCACGTCGAGCTCCTCGGCCAGCAGCATCACCAGCGAAGTCTTGACGCCCTGGCCCATGTCGGGGTTCTTGGCCTTGAGCAGGATGCGGCCGTCGGCCTCGATGCGGATCAGCGCGCTGGGCTCGAAGGCCTGCGCCGACGCCTGGGCCTGGGTCGGCAGCGCGATTTGCAGCAGCAGGCCGCCACCGGCCGCGCCGCTGAGTTGCAACCACTCGCGGCGCTTCATGCCGCACCCCCGATGACGGACTGGATGGCGGCGCGGATGCGCAGCTGGGTGCCACAGCGGCACAGGTTGCCGGCCATCGCGGCGTCGATCTCGGCCTCACTCGGCCTGGGGTTGGCCTTGAGCAAGGCGGCGGCCTGCATGATCTGCCCGGCCTGGCAGTAGCCGCATTGCGCCACATCGTGCTGCACCCAGGCCTGCTGCAGCGCATGTGTGCCGCCCAGACCCTCGATGGTGGTGATGGCCTGGCCCGGCTTCAGCGCGGAGACGGGCAGCTGGCAGCTGCGCACCGCCTGGCCATCCAGATGCACGGTACAGGCCCCGCACAGGCCGGCGCCGCAGCCGTGCTTGGCGCCCACCAGGCCCAGCTCGTCGCGCAGCGCCCAGAGCAAGGGGGTGTCGGCTTCGGCTTCCAGGGGTCGGACTTGGCCGTTGACGTTCAGGCGGTAGCGGGGCATGGCGGGGCGGCACAGTGGCGAAGCGCGCAGCCTAGTGCAGCGTGGCGGCCCTGTCTTCCGCCATGGCGTTCAGGGCATGGCCGGGCAAGGCAGGCTCTCGCCGCCCTCGCGCGGTTGCAGGTTCTGACTGGCTTGGCACAGCGCACGCCAGAAGCTCTGCACGAACTGCGGGTGGCGCTCGAGCAGCTGCCGGCTGCTGGCGGCGAAGTACAGCGTGCGCTGCACCGGCGGGCCCACGGGAACCAGGGCTTCGGCGCCCTGCAGCGCGGCGGCCGGCAGGGCTTCGGGGTTGACCAGCAGCAGGTCGAAGCGCTGCGCCTTGAGCATCGGCAAGGCGTTGTCGAAGCCGCGGATGGGCACCACCGTGAAGCCCCGACGCTGCGCCACGCCATCCTGCGTGGTGCCCTGCACCACGCCCACCGTCAACCCGGGGGCCAGGCGCTCACCGTCCCAGGCCAGGGCAGGCACGCGCTGCGGCCAGGCGTACAGGCGCAGCGCGGTGGTGGCGATGGCGCGGCTGGCGTCTGGCCGGCCCTGGCCATCCAGCGGAAAACCCAACGCCACAGCACGCTCCGGCGTATAGCCGAACAAGAGGCCAAAGCCCAGATGGCCGGCCTTCAGCTCCTGGTCCATGCGGCGATGCGGCAGGCGCAGCAGCTCGGCCCGGCAGCCCAGCTGGCCCAACGCAGCGCGCGTCGCCTGGACGAGCCAGCCGGGGTCTGGGTCGTGGAAGCCCGGGCCCTGCCCCTTCAGGCTGGGCGGAAAGGCCTCGTGATTGAAGCTGATGAGCAGCTGGGGCGGGCAGTCGGCCAGGGCCGGCCCGGCCACGGCCAGCGCGGCCGCCAGCAGCAGCTTGTCGAATGGTTTTGTCCTCCCCATGGCGTTTGGATTCTGGGGGACGATGCCGGCCATGTCTGCGCCTGCCCTGCATGCCTCCGCCGAATGGGGCGTGGTGATCGTCTTCGCCGTCGTCTACCTTGGCATGTTCCTGGGCGGCCTGCCCAAGCTCAAGCTGGACCGCGCGGGCATTGCCCTGCTCGGCGCCATTGCCGTCATCCCCCTCGCAGGCGGGACGATCCATGACGCGGCCCGTGCCGTCGACCTGCCGACCCTGGTGCTTCTGTTCGCCTTCATGGTGGTGTCGGCGCAGATGCGCCTGGGCGGCTTCTACACCGAGGTGACACGCCGCGTGGCCGCACTACCGCTCTCGGCCCCGGCCCTGCTGGCGGCGCTGATCGGCGTGGCCGGCGCACTCTCGGCCGTGTTCAGCAACGACGTGGTGTGCCTGGCCATGACGCCCGTGGTGGCCCGCCTGGCGCTGCGCCGCGGCCTGGACCCGCTGCCCCTGCTGGTGGGCCTGGCCTGTGCGGCCAATATCGGCTCGGCCGCCACCTTAATCGGAAATCCGCAGAACATGCTGATCGGCTCGGTGCTCAAGCTGCACTTTGGCGACTACCTGCGCCAGGCCCTGCTGCCGGTGGGCCTGGGCCTGGGCCTGCTGTGGGCCTGGCTGGCGTTTGGCGTGCGCTGGGAGCCCACGGCGGCGCGCGAGGCCGGCTCCGCGCAAGAGCCCACCTTTGACGCCTGGCAGTCCACCAAGGGCCTGGTCGTGGCCACCGCGCTGATGGGCGTGTTCTTGTTCAGCGACTTCCCGCGCGAGGTGGCGGCATTGATTGGTGCCGGCGTGCTCCTCATGAGCCGGCGCCTGCACAGCAGCGAGGTGATGGGCTTCGTGGACTGGCAGCTGCTGCTGCTCTTCATCGGCCTGTTCGTCGTCAACCACGCGTTCGAGGCCACGGGCCTGTCGGCACAGGCAGTCGCCTGGCTGCAGGCACGGGGCGTGCACCTGCAGGAGCCCGGCACCCTGACGGTGGTTGCGGTGCTGCTCAGCAACCTGGTGTCCAACGTGCCGGCGGTGATGCTGCTGCTGCCGCACCTGGGGGCGGACCCTCAGCAGGCCGGGGTGCTGCTCGCGCTGGTGAGCACCCTGGCCGGCAACCTGCTGCTGGTGGGCTCGATCGCCAACCTGATCGTGGTGGACCTGGCCGACAAGGAGGGCATCCGCCTGGACTGGCGCGCCCACCTGCGCCTGGCCGCCCCCGCGGCACTCGCCAGCCTGGTGCTTTGTGTCCTGGTGATGTGAGTCTCGTCACTGTGGCGCGGGGCTAACACCCAGCGGGTTTCCCTGATCCACGCTAGGGCAGACACCCTAGCCCACCATCCGCACAATCGACCGCCCTGGATTTCAGTCCCCCGGAGGTCAAGAAAATGAAAACCCCGTCCCACCTTCCGCTGGTCGGCGCGCTGGGCCTGGCCCTGCTCGCCTTGAGCCCGCTGGCCGCCCAGGCCTCGGGCTACCGCTTCGGCACCCAATCGGCCGCCGCCGAAGGCACCGCCAACTCCAACGGCGCCGAGGCGCTCGACGCCAGCACGATCTTTGCGAACCCGGCCGGCCTGACCCGCCTGACGGGCATCCGCTTCTCGGGCGTACTGGACTACGTGGAGCCCAAGGTTCGCTTCACCGATGCCGGCTCCTTCATCACCTCGCCCGAGAGCGGCCTGCAGCCGCGCCCCACTTCGCAGCCCGGCAATGTGCAGAGCCCCGCCGGCCCGGCCTATGTGCCGCACTTCTACGCCAGCTACCAGCTGAACGACCGCATGGTGGCCGGCTTCGGCACCTTCGTGCCCTGGGGTGCCAAGCTCAATTACGACGAGAACTGGGGCGGCCGCTACAACATCCAGAAGGTGGTGCTGAAGTCGATCGCCTTCAACCCCAATCTGGCCTTCAAGGTGACGGACGAGCTCTCGCTCGCCGGTGGCCTGGTGGCGCAGTACATGGAAGACGAGATCAAGCGCGCCGTGCCCTATGCCTCGGCCTACGCGCTGGGCCTGCTGGGCGCCGCGCGCCAGGCCGCTGCCGCCGGCGCCCCGGCGCTGGCGCTGGAGCTGCAACAGCAGGCCGCACAGGTGTTCGGCAACCCGGCCTTTGACGGTTCGATCGCCGTGGACGGCAAGGACTGGGGCTTCGGCTTCAACCTCGCGCTGATGTGGGAACCGGTCAAGGACAGCACGCGCATCGGCCTGAGCTACCGCTCGCCCGTCAAGCAGCG
>JBDHSJ010000116.1:0-12520 GCA_039808065.1 Burkholderiaceae bacterium
ACCTGCTCGCGCCCGAGCGCCTGCGTGGCATGCGCCGCGGCATCGAGAAAGAAAGCCTGCGCGTGCTGGCCGGCAACGGCCTGGCGCTGACGCCGCATCCGATCGCGCTGGGCTCGGCGCTGACGCACCCGCACATCACCACCGATTTCAGCGAGTCTCAACTGGAGCTGATCACCGGCGTGCATGCCGATGCCGAGTCCTGTCTGCGCGAGCTGACCGAGCTGCATCAGTTCGTCTACCGCGCCATCGGCGAAGAGCGGCTGTGGGTCTCCAGCATGCCCTGCGGCCTGCCCACCGACGAGACGATTCCGATCGGCCGCTACGGCACCTCCAACATCGGGCGCGCCAAGTCGGTCTACCGCGCCGGCCTGGGCCACCGCTATGGCAAGCGCATGCAGACGATCTCGGGCATCCACTACAACTGGTCGCTGCCCGGCCTCAGCAGCGCCGAGTACTTCGCGCTGATCCGCAACTTCCGCCGCGAGAGCTTCGTGCTGCTGCTGCTGTTCGGCGCCTCGCCGGCCGTGTGCGGCAGCTTTGTAGAAGGCCGCGACCATGGCCTGCAGGCTTTGTCGGCCGAACACCCGCACACCCTGCAGCTGCCCTATGCCACCTCGCTGCGCATGGGCCGTCTGGGCTACCAGAGCGACGCGCAAAGCAGCCTGGCGGTCAGCTACAACTGCCTGGACAGCTATGCGGCCTCGTTGCAGGGGGCCTTGACGCAGCCCTACGGCCCTTACGAGCGCATCGGCGTGCGCAATCTGGGCGGTGAGTACAACCAGCTGGGCACCAGCCTGCTGCAGATCGAGAACGAGTTCTACAGCTCGATCCGGCCCAAGCGCGTCATCCGCCCCGGCGAGCGCCCCCTGCACGCGCTGCGCGAGCGCGGCGTCGAGTACGTCGAGGTGCGGCTGATGGACCTGGATCCCTTCGAGGACGTGGGCATCGCCGCGTCCACGATGCGGGTCATCGACGTCTTCTTGCTGCACTGCCTGCAAGCCGACAGCCCCGCGGACACGCCCGAGGAGATTGCCGCCCTCGCGCGCAACCAGCAGCTCACGGCGTCGCGCGGGCGCGAGCCTGGGCTGGCGCTCGAGCGCGGCGGCAGCCGCGTGAAGCTGATGGATTGGGCGGCCGAGATCCTGGAGTCCTGCGCGCCGATCGCCCGCCAGATGGATGCCGCGCTGGGCGGCAGCGCCTACGCCCAAGCCCTGGCGCAGGCCCAGGCCGCGCTGCAGGCGCCAGATAGCCTGCCCTCGGCGCGCGCGCTGGCCGGTGCGCGTGAACAGGGCTCCTTCACCCGCTTCACCAGCGCCTGCAGCGAGCGTGCCCGCCAGCAGGTGCTGGCCCTGCCCATGGACCCGGCGGTGCAACAGCGCCTGCTGCAGCAGGCGGCGGACTCTGTGGCCGAGCAATGCCGCATCGAGGCAGACGACCAGGAGCCCTTCGAGACCTTTCGTCAGCGCTACCTGGACCCGGCGACGCTCAGTCTGTAAGCAGGCGTTTGTAAAGCCGCGTGAAGGGCGGCAAAGCTACGCCAAGCGCGGCTTCGCTCGATGACATCCTCGTCATACTGAAGCCTCCTCGCTCGGAGGCCTCATGGACCACAGCCTGCTCACGGACGCCCCGCCGTCCGCCCCCCAAACCCTTGTGCCCAAAGCCCCGGCAGCGCCCGCGCCCTGGCTGGGTGCCACAGCCACTGCGGCTGCCCTGCTGAGCGCCTGCGGCGGCGGCAGCGAGACCGAGCCGCCGGCCGCGCTGCTGAACACCGCGCAGGCCCAGGACCGGCGCCAGATCCTCGGCGCGCCCGTCACCGGCGAGGGCGGCTTCAGCGGCGGGGGGGCTGCGGCCGCCAGCACGCCGCCCACCCCCACGGCCACGCAGCTGATGGACTGGGCCGAGCGCGTCTACGGCGGCTTCTTTCCGCCGCATCAGGCCGACCTGAGCTGGGACGGCTACACCTACCGCTACTACGCCAGCACGCAGAACTACCTGGGCGTGAAGGGGGGTCGCGTCTACATCCTGGGCCCTGTCTCCGGCGGCGCGCTGGGTGATGTGGGTGCACTCAGCGACTTCGGCGCCCGGGTGTTTGCCAGCAGCGCACCGTACTCGGACTTCGACGCCGCGCGCTTCCTGGCCCAGGCCACGCTGGGCTACACCGAGACAGACATCGCCACCCTGCGCGCCACCGGCTATGCCGCCTGGCTGACGACCGAGATGGCCAAGGTGCCTTCGGCCAGCAACTGGAGCTGGCTCATCAGCAAGGGCATCGATCAGGGCGACCGCAACATTGCCACCGGGGTGGACTCGCAGATCTGGCAGCGCCTGATGACCGCCTCCGACGGCCTGCGCCAGCGCATGGCGCTGGCCCTGTCCGAGATCCTGGTGGTGGGCTTCGACGGCGTCACCGGCCCCTGGAAGCAGTTCCAGCTGGCGGCCTGGTGGGACTTGCTGGCCACGAACGCCTTCGGCAGCTACCGCACCTTGCTGGAGGGCGTGACGCTGAATGCCGCCATGGGCCGCTACCTCAACACGGCCGGCAACCAGAAGGAGAACGCCGCCACCGGCCGCTTGCCCGACGAGAACTACGCCCGCGAGGTGCTGCAGCTGTTCTCCATCGGTCTGTACGAGCTGAACCTGGACGGCACCCACAAGCTGAACGCCCAGGGCCAGCCGATCGAGACCTACACCCAGGACATGGTGACCCAGCTGGCGCGCGTGTTCACCGGCTGGAACCTGGACCTGCCACGTGGCGACACCACCCCCGAGTTCGCACGCAAGCCCATGGTGCTGACCGAATCGCTGCACAGCACGCTCTCGGCCAGCTTCCTGGGCGCCACGGTGCCGGCGGGCACGCCCGGCCGCACGGCGCTCACGCAAGCGCTGGACGTGATTGCCGCGCACCCCAACGTCGGCCCCTTCCTGGCCAAGCAGCTGATCCAGCGCTTCATCACCAGCAACCCCAGCCCTGCCTACGTGGCGCGCGTGGCCACGGTGTTCAACAACAACGGCAGCGGGGTGCGCGGCGATCTGGGTGCCACCCTGCGCGCCGTGCTGCTGGACGACGAGGCACGCGACCCCGCCAAGCTCAGCGACCCCGGCTGGGGCAAGCAGCGCGAACCGATGCTGCGCGCCATCCAGTGGGCACGCAGCTTCAAGGCCAGCTCCACCAGCGGCAACTGGGAGCTGGGCAACACCTCCGACCCCTCGCGCTCGCTCGGCCAGAGCCCCCTGCGCAGCCCCTCGGTCTTCAATTACTTCCGCCCCGGCTATGTGCCCGCAGGCACGGCCGTGGCCACGGCCGGCCTGGTGGCGCCGGAGTTCCAGCTCACCAACGAGACCAGCGTGGCCGGTTACCTGAATGCGCTGCAGACCTTTGTGGGCAATGGGCACCGCGATGTCAAACCGAACTACGTCAGCGAGCTGGCGCTGGCCAGCGATGCGAACGCGCTGCTGGACCGGCTGAACCTGCTGCTCTGCGCCGGACAGCTGACGAGCGGCACGCGCAGCACCATCCTGAACGCGGTCAACAGCATCGCGGCCAGCACCGACACCGGCAAGGCCAACCGGGTCTACGCCGCGGTCATGCTGGTCATGGCCAGCTTGGATTACCTCATTCAGAAATAAGGAGCCGGCCATGAGCAAAGGCATCGACCTGGCGCGCCGCGCCTTCCTGCGCCGCGCGGCACTCACCGGTGTGGCCGGCGCCGCCGCCCCCTGGGCACTGAACCTGTCGCTGATCGGCGAGGCCGCGGCGGCCACCAGCCCCGGCGACTACAAGGCCCTGGTCTGCGTGTTCCTGTACGGCGGCAACGACCACGGCAACACCCTGATCCCGGCCGACGGCACGAACTACGCCAAGTACGCCAGCATCCGTAGCAATCTGGCCGTGCCGCAGGCCGAGCTGGCGGCCACCACCTTGACGCCGGCCACGGCCCTACCGGGCGGCATGCAGCTGGCCCTGCATCCGTCGCTCGCGCCGCTCAAGACCCTGTGGGACCAGGGGCGCCTGGCCGCGCAGCTGAACGTGGGCCCGCTGCTCCAGCCCACCACTTTGGCGCAGTACAACGCGCGCTCGGTGCCCTTGCCGCCCAAGCTCTTTTCGCACAACGACCAGCAGTCGATCTGGCAGTCCGACCTGCCCGAGGGCGCGCTCTCCGGCTGGGGCGGACGTGTCGGCGACCTGATGCTCAGCGGCAATGGCGGCTCGGTGTTCAGCTGCATCTCCATCACCGGCAACTCGGTGTTCCTGAGTGGCCAACAGGCGGTGCAGTACCAGATGGGCACCAATGGCGCGGTGGCCATCAATGGCATCGCGCGCAGCCTGTTCGGCTCCAGCACGGCGCAGACCGCGCTGCGCAGCCTGATCACGGCCTCGAGCAGTCACCTCTTCGAGGCCGAGTACAGCAAGGTCACCAAACGCTCGATCGATGCCGAGGCGCAGGTCAGCAGCGCGTTGGCCGGCTTGCCCGAGCTGGCCACCGCCTTCGACGCCAACAGCTCGCTCTCGAACCAGCTGAAGATGGTGGCGCGCATGATTGCCGCGCGGGGCAGCTTCGGCGTCTCGCGTCAGGTCTTCATGGTCTCGCTGGGCGGCTTTGACCTGCACGACAACCTGGGCGAGAACCACCCCGGCCTGCTGGCCCAGGTGGCCAACGGCCTGGCCAGCTTCCAGGCGGCGATGCAGGAGCTCGGCGTGGCCAACCAGGTCACGGCCTTCACGGCCTCGGATTTCGGCCGCACGCTGTCCATCAATGGCGACGGCTCCGACCACGGCTGGGGCGGGCATCACTTCGTCATGGGCGGCGCCGTCAAGGGCGGGCGCTTCTTCGGCAGCGCGCCTGCTGTGGCGGTGAATGGGCCGGACGATGTGGGCCAGGGCCGGCTGCTGCCCTCGACTTCGGTCGATCAGCTGGCCGGCACGTTGGCGACTTGGCTGGGCGTGAGCGCCAGCGATCTGCCGCTGGTGGTGCCGCACATCGGCGAGTTCAGCACCCGGGACCTCGGTTACTTCGCCTGAGCTTCCTTGACGAGCGCGGGGTTGAAGCGCGCATCGTTGTACATCTTGAACTGGCGGTAGACCTTGAAGTAGGCGCGGCCAGCCTGGGCCTCGGCCAGCAGGGCGTCGAAGCACGAAGCCAGGTCCTGGCGCTGCTCTTCCAGGCGCGCCAGGCGGGCGCGGCAGCTGGCGCGGTGGGCCTCGTCCACGTCCTGGCGCTCGGTCTGCTGGCGCATGGCGCGGCACTTCAGCGCCATGATGGACAGCCGGTCCAGCATGCTGCCGGCGGTCTCGCTGTTCAGGCGCGCGCCGGCCGGTACCCGGCTGCGCGGGGTATCGGTGCCGACGGTGGCCGGGTCTACCAGGCCCAGGCCCAAGAGCAGCAGCTCATCCACGCGCTCGGTGGCGTCGTTGCGGGCCTGGTTGAAGCCGTCGATGGCGCGCTTGTTGGCGGCGATCTCTGCGTCGGCCACCTGGGTGCGGCGGGCCAGGTCTTCCTCAGCCCAGAGCAGGCAGTTGAAGCGGTGGTTGGTGCGGATCCAGTGGCGCAGCGGGTCGGCGAGCTCCGGGCCGGCCTGGGCGGGCCAGTCGGCGCGGGCCAGGGCCTCGTCGTGCAGGGTCAGGATCTCGGCGGAGCTAGGGAGCGTCATCGGAAGTCTTTCAGGGGCGGGGTGCCAGAATCGCGCGCCTTGCATTGTCTCGAACCGCGGTACTGGCCTGAATGTCGACTCCCCGCCCCTTGATCGTGCGCCTGCGCAACTGGGTGGGCGATGTGCTGCTGGGCCTGCCTGCGCTGGAGCGCCTGCAGGCGGCCGGCTATGAGCTGCACCTGATCGGCAAGCCCTGGGCCGCCGAGCTGCTGGCCGGCCACGGCTGGCCGGTGCACAAGCAACCCAAGAGCCTGCGCGAGCGCGTGGCCCTGCTGCGCCGCCTGCGCCACGAACTGCGCCAGCGCGACCCCGGCTTTGACCGCCGCATCAACGCCGTCGCCTTCCCCTATTCCTTCGGCAGCGCGCTGGACATGCGCCTGGCCGGCCTGCGCGCCATCGGCCACAACCGCGAGGCGCGCGGCTGGCTGCTCGGCCGCTCGGTGCCGCGGCCGGACAAGCACGAGCTGGAGGTCTACTGGCATCTGGCCAGCGCCCTGCTCGAACAGGACGCCCCACTGCCTGAGCGCCTGGGCCTGCGGGTGACGCCGCGCCACCAGGAAGCCGCCGCGGCCTTGTGCACACAGCATGGGCTGCCGACCGGCGGCTTCATCGTCATCTGCCCCTTTGCCGGCGGCACCTTTGCGGGCCAGAACAAGGTCTGGCCGGACTTTCCGGCCTTCGCGGCCGACGAGCTGCGCGGCCTGGGTCTGCCGGTCGTCATCTGCCCTGGCCCGGGCGAGGAAGACGAGGCGCGCAGCCACTACCCCCAGGCCCTGTGCCTGGAACGCGTGAACCTGGGCGTGCTGGCCGCCTTGCTGCAGCGCGCGGCGCTGCTGGTCAGCAACGACACCGGCCCCGGCCATCTGGCCGCGGCGGTGGAAGCGCCCTTGCTCTCGGTGCTGGGCCCCACCGACCCGGCGCTGTGGCGCGCCTGGGGCCCCACGGTGCACATCGTGCAAGGGCCCGGCCAGGTGTGGCCGGCGCGCGCGGCGGTGCGCGCCCAGGCGGTGGAGCTGCTGGCGCGCTGATCGGGTCGAGGGTCAGGTGGGGGTGGGCACGCCGTTCATGCGGTCGTGTTTGATGAAGTACTGGCGTGCCAGCGCCACCAGCTGCTTGTCGCTGAGCTGATCCACCGACTCATAACCCACCACCTGACCGACCTGCTGCGGGCGGTGCTTCTCCAGGTAGTGCCGGAAGTCGGACTGCGCGGTGCGCGAGCCGGTCACCAGCACCTCGGTGATGCCCTGCAGGGCGGCGCAGACCTCGGCAAAGAACTCATGCTCGCTGCGCACCGCGCTGCCATGCTGCTTGGTGTGGTGGCTGTGCGCGCGCAGACGCTCGGCCTCGACATGGTCGGCATCGAACTGCAGCAGCTTGGCTTCGTGGTGGTCGAGCCAGAGAACGGCGTGGAACAGGGACATGAAGAACACCTCCGGGTTGGAATGGCTCCATGCTCCGCCCGGGCTGCGCCGCCCGGTTTGCGCGCCATCAAGCCCGCCGCCACGGCGGTTTGACGACGCTCAAGCCTTTGCCAGCAAGCCGGCCGCCGCCCAGGCCTGCAGCCAGGCCACGGCCTGAGGCAGTGCGGCCTCGCCCTGTGCCGCCAGCCATTCGGCCAGCGTGGGGGTTTCAAACAGCGCCTGCAGCGCCGCGGCTTCATCCGCGGCCAGGCTGCGCCAATGCGGCTGCAGGCCGCTGCGCCACACTAGCAGACGGTGCGCCAGGGGCTGCGGTTCGGGCAGCTCGGCCTCCTGGCCGGCCGCGCGCGCGTCGTTCAGCGCATGCCAGGCCGGCCCCACGGCCCAGTGCAGATCCAGCCGCTGCACCGAGGGCTGCAGGCGCAGGCGCAGTTCGGCCCAGTCCTCGGGGTGCAGCGCGGCCAGTTCGGGTGGGCCCAGCAGTGGCTGTGCGGCGGCATCGAAGGCGTGGCGCAAGGCCCAGTCCAGGCGCGCCAGATCGGCCAGGGCCGGGTGCGGCAACTCACTCCAGCTGTCCATGAAGTCCGTCAGGCGATGCCCGAACCAGCGGATCGAGGGCTCGGTCGGTGGGTGGGCGTTCAGATAGGCGGCGGCCAGTTCGGCAAAGCCCTCGTCGCCCAGGGCCTGGGCCAGGGCGGGGTGGTTGTCCGCCAGGGCTTCGCGCAGGCGGGCGCGGTAGGCGTGTTGGTAGATCCCCAGCCCCAGCGCGCCGCCGCGCAGCAGGCCTTCCGGGGCCGGCTCGCTGGCGCGCACCGCCTGCTGCAGCGCGGCCTGGATCTCGGCCAGCGCCCTCATGCCAGCACCGCCCGCGCCACCGCGCGGGCCTGGTCCAGTTCCGCCAGCAGCTCGGGCAGCGGCGGGATGTGGTCGTCGCGCTCGATCATGGTCGGCCGCGCGCCCAGGCGCTGCAGGGCGCAGGCATACAGCTCCCAGACCTCGGCGCGGATCGGGTGGTCGTGCGTGTCGATCACCAGCCCGCCCTCGTCCTCATGCCCGGCCAGATGGATCTGCACCACGGCCGCGGCCGGTATGGCGTCGATGAAGGCACGCGCATCGAAGCCATGGTTGCGGTGGCTTACATAGATGTTGTTGACGTCCAGCAGCAGCTGGCAGCCGCTGCGCCGCACCAGTTCGGCGATGAACTCGGCCTCACCCATCTCGTCGGCTTCGAACTGCACATAGCTGCTGACGTTCTCGATCACCAGCGGCCGGCGCAGCCGTTCCTGCACCTGCTGGATGCGACCGCACAGATGGTCCAGCGTGGTCTGCGCGTAGGGCAGGGGCAGCAGGTCATGCAGCTGCCCATGGGCCGTGCCGGTCCAGCACAGATGGTCGCTGACCCAGGCCGGCTGCACCCGCTCGATCAGCGCCGCCAGCGCGTCCAGGTAATCGGCACGCAGCGCGTCGGTTGAGCCCAGGTTGAGGCTCACCCCATGCAGCACCGCCGGGTAGCGCGCGCGCAGCGCATCCAGGTGCACCAGCGGCGCGCCGCCGCCGACCATGAAGTTCTCGCTGATGAACTCCAGCCACTCCGGCCGGTTCGCCCAGCCTTCATCGGCGGCCCGCTTCAGGTCCTCGTAATGCTCAACGCGGGCGCCGAGGCCAAAGCCGTTCAACTCAAGATTCATATGGTGCCAAGCGGGTGGCATCGCACCCCCAAGCGGCCGCGGTGGAACCGGCGTTGCCGGGCCACTCGCGTCGCTTCGGGGCAGGGCTTACTTGACGACCTTGCCGCCTTCTTTCGTGCACTCTTCGGCGCTCTTCTTGTGCACCCAGCCCTGGCCCTTGCAGCCGTTCTGGCCCTTGCAGCCGCTCTTGGCGGTCTTGCACTCGCTGCTGCCCTTGCAGCTGTTCACGCCCGAGCACTTGACCTTGGCGTCCTCGGCCGCGCTGGCGGCGGTGCTGAAGGTACCGGCGGCGAACAGGGCGGCCGCGGCGGCGGCCAGGGCGACGCCCGACTTCATCTTGGTTTGCATCTCGCTCACTCCTTGTGGGTAGAAGAAACGCCGTGGCGGGAGGCTCCCACCAGGCGGCGCCACCTGTGGTCGATGAGGCGGCGGCAAACTTACTACGCGGGGCGCCGAATGCCGAGATTCACGGGTTAGTCCCTAGGCGTGGCTGCAAGCGCTGGCGGCGCCGGCGCCCATTCCGCCGCCGGGCACTTGCTCGGACAGTGGCGGCACCCCATCCCCACGGAGCCCGCCATGTCCCCCCAATACCCCATGACCGCCCACGCCTGGGAGCTGCCTCGCGGCCAGGGCCTGGCGGGTTTGCGCCAGGTGGCACGCACCCTGCAGCCCCCGGGCCCCGGCGAAGTGCTGCTGCGCCCGCGCGTGGCCGCGCTGAATGCCCGCGATGCCTGGATGGCCGATGCCCCCGGCGAGGGCGCCGCCCAGCCGGGTTCGGACGGCGCCGGCGAGGTGCTGGCCGTGGGCGAGGGGGTGAGCGCGCTGCGCCCGGGTGAGCGCGTGCTGGCCAGCTTCTTCCCGCATTGGCAAGACGGCCCGCCCGGCCCCGCCGCCACCCGCCTCGCCCTGGGCGGGCGCGGCCCTGGCCTGCTGGCGCAAGCCGTGCAGCTGCCGGCCGACGGCCTGCTGCCCCTGCCTGCGGGCATGGACTTCGAGACCGCTGCCACCCTGCCCACCGCGGGCGTCACCGCCTGGCATGCGCTGTTCGAAGCGGGCCCTTGGCGGCCGGGCGAGACCGTGCTGATCCTGGGCACGGGCGGCGTGGCCACCTGGGCCCTGCAGCTGGCGGTGGCGGCCGGCCTGCGCCCCCTCGTCAGCTCCGGCCGGCCCGAGCGCCTGGCGCAGGCCCAGGCCCTGGGTGCGGCCGCCACGCTGCAGATCGGCCGCGATGAAACCGGCTGGGCCGCCAAGGTGCGTGAGCTGAACGGCGGCCAGGGGGTCGACCGCGTCATCGAGACCAGCGGCCAGGCCACGCTGGCCGAATCGATGCGCGCCACCCGCCCCGGCGGCACCGTGGCCGTTTTGGGTGGTACCAGCGGCTGGGGCGGCGCGGTGGATGCCGATGCCCTGATCGACGGCGCGCTGCGCCTCCAGGGCGTGCTGGTGGGCAGCCGGCGCATGCTGGGCGAACTGCTGCGCTTCGTGCAGCAGCAGGGGCTGCGGCCTGCCGTCGCTGCCCGCTACGGTTTCACTGAGCTGCCGCAGGCCTTCGCCGCCCTGGCCGCGGGCGAGCGCCTGGGCAAAGTGCTGGTGACGATCGACTAGGAACCGGCCGCCAGCCGCGCGGGAGCCTGCTCGCGCAGAAAAGCGAACAAGGCCTGCACGCGCCGGCGCGCGCGCAGGTCGGGGTGGGTGAGCAGCCAGCAGTCCGAGCCGGCCTCGTCCACGCGGCCGCTCAGATTCACCCATTCCGGCGCGGCCAGCAGGTACGGCGCCACCGCCACGGCCGCGCCCTGGGCCACGGCGCCCAGGGTGGCCAGCAGGCTGTCGCAGCGCAGGCGTGGCTGCAGGCCGGGCCAGCGCGTGCGCCGCCAGCGCTTGGAGGGGTAGTCGGCCAGCTCGGGGTCGGCGTCCGGCGTGGCCCATTGCATGGCCTCGATCGGTGTGCCCTCGGGCAACCGGGCCAGGTAACCGGGGTGGGCCCAGAGCGCCACGTGCAGGCGCCCGAGACGCGCGCCCACCAGGTGCTCGGGCGGCTGGTCGGTGCCGCGCAGGGCCACATCGGCCTCGCGGCGGTCCAGGCGCACCAGGCCGGCGCCGCTCAGCAGCTCGATCTCCAGCTGCGGGTGCAGGGCCTGAAAGGCCGGCAGCAGGGGCAGCAGCAGGCCGTGCAGCAGCAGCTCGTTGGTGGCGATGCGCAGCGTGCCGGTGAGCGCCGCGCCTTCGGCCTGCAGCAGCTCGGCGGCGGCCTGCAGCTCGACCTCGATGGCAGCGGCGCGCTCGGCCAGCTGCAGCGCCAGCTCGCCCGGCGCCATGCCCTGGGCGCTGCGCTCGAACAGCGTGCGGCCCAGGCCTTTTTCAATGCGCTTGAGCCCGCGGTAGACCGAGGAGGGGTCCATGCCGAGGCGTTGCGCCGCCTCGGGCAGGCTGCGCCCGCGCACCAGCGCGAGCACCAGATTCAGGTCCTTGCCATCCAGCGCCATCACAGCCTTCCCAGGGGATGGCGCCGGATGTTCGGGCGCTGTTTAAGCCAGCACCGCGGCCATGGCGTTGGCCACCACTTCGACGTTCTTGCTGTTCAGGCCGGCCACGCACATGCGGCCGCTGCGCACCAGGTAGACGCCATGGGTGTCCTTCAGCGTGTCCACCTGCTCGGGCGAAAGGCCGGTATAGCTGAACATGCCGCGCTGGGTCAGGAAGTAGTCGAAGTTGCGGCCCGGCACCTTGGCGCTCAGCACCTCGTGCAGCGCCTTGCGCATGGCCTTGATGCGGGTGCGCATGGCGTCCACTTCGGCGCGCCACATCTGGTTCAGCTCGGGCGTGTTCAGCACCGTGGCCACCACCTGGCCGCCGAAGGTGGGCGGGTTGCTGTAGTTGCGGCGGATCATGAACTTCAGCTGGCCCAGCACCTTCTCGGCCTGCTCGGCCGTGGGGCAGACGACGCTGAGGGCGCCGCAGCGCTCGCCGTACACGCTCATGTTTTTGCTGAAGCTGTTGGCCAGCAGGAAGGGGCCGCCGGCATTGAGCAGCTCGCGCACCGCGAACAGGTCTTCGTCCAGACCGTCGCCATAGCCCTGGTAGGCCAGGTCCAGGAAGGGCAGCAGCTCGCGCTCGTTGAGCAGCTTGACGAGTTCCGTCCACTGCGCGCTGCTCAGGTCCACACCGGTGGGGTTGTGGCAGCAGGCGTGCAGCAGCACCACCGAGCGGGCCGGGGCCTGGCGCAGCGCGTCCAGCATGCCGGCGAAGTCCACCTGGCCGTCCTGGTAGTAGGGGTAGGTGGTGGTTTCGACGCCCGAGCCCTCGAACACCGCGCGGTGGTTGTCCCAGGTCGGGCTGCTCAGGTAGATCTTGGAAGCCGGGAAGTAGGCCTTGATGAAATCGGCCGCGACCTTCAGGCCGCCCGAGCTGCCCACGCCCTGGATGGTGGCGATGCGGCCGGCCTTCAGCGTGGGGTGGTCACCAAACAGCAGGGTCTGCACGGCGCTGCGGAAATTGGCCGCGCCTTCCATCGGCAGGTAGGGGCGGGCGCCAGCGTTGTTGACGACCAGATGCTCGGCCTTGCGCACCGATTCCAGCGCCGGGATCTTGCCGTTCTCGTCGAAATAGATGCCGATCGAGAGATTGACCTTGCCTTGACGCGGGTCCTTCTGGAAGGCCTCGTTCAGGCTGAGGATGGGGTCGCCGGCGTAGGGAGGGATGTGCGCAAACATGGCGGTAGCAGGGCTGGAAGGAGTCCGGGATTATCCCGATGTCCGGCCGCCCCGC
>JBDHSJ010000117.1:0-12502 GCA_039808065.1 Burkholderiaceae bacterium
GCGCCGGTGATGATGAATTCGGACCAGGTGGTCAGCCCGGCCAGGCCAGGGTCGAGGAACTGGTCGAAGTCCAGCGTGGGCACAAAGGCCTTTGCATAGCTGTAGGCGTACTGGAAGGCGCGCAGGGTGTCGCCCTGGGCAAGGCCGCGCTGGTCGTTGTAGAGGTAGTCGGCGCCTGTGTGCTGGGCGCTGAACTCGTCGAACAGGAACTGGCGGCCGTAGGCGGTGGCGTCGACCTCGAAGCGGACGGTCTGGCCGTCCACCGTCACGGTGTCGACAAAGGCGGGGCCGTGGCCGGAGATGTCGGTGAACACCGGGCCGCTGTTGCTGACGCTCCAGAGGGCCGGGTCGGTGGCGATCTCGAGGGTCTGCGTGAAGCTCAGGCCGCGCAGGTCGCGGCCAGCGACGCCGAACACGCCGCTGTTGTCAAAGCCCTGGTCGATGAAGCCGGAGAAGCTGACGGTCCAGGCGGCGGCGTTCAGGCTGAACACCGCGCCGGCCAGCAGGGCGAGCGCACGAGTGCGTTTCATGGAGATCCTGTTCAAGAGTGGGTTGCAGGAGGGCGGACCCGGTCGTGGTCGCGGCCCGGTGCTTCGGCAAACGGGAGGCACCAGCCATGGCTTGCAGGTCTTGGCGTTCGCGTTTGAAAGCGCTTTCATACTAATGCAGCGCTGCCGTTCAGCGCAAGGCAGCACGTGCAAGGGCAGCCTCTCGGGCCATGATGGGCGCATGCATGCGCACCCCCCTCTGCCCTGCACGTTGTCGCTCTGCGCCAGAGCCAGCTGCCGCTTCCGTGCGCCGGACTGGCGCTTCGCGTTCAACGAACGGCACCCCCTCTCAAACAAGCAGGACAGAGCCCGGACGCTCAGCGCCGCCGGCGCCACCAGCGCCGTGCGGGCGGCGGGGTATCGGGTGAGGCCCGCATGACGGCCCCGCAACCCCTGCCCTGGGAAGAGCGCGTGGCGCAACGCTGGCTGCGCTGGTTGGCCGGCATCGCACTGCTCGCGCTCGGGCTGCCGATGCTGCGCGCCTGGCTGGCCCGCGCCGGCCTGGCCCCCGCCACCGAGCCCGAGCTGCTGCTGTGGGAGTTCGCGGGCTGGGGCCTGGCGTTCGCGGGCGCCAGCTTGCTGGCGGTGCTCAGGGCAGCGGCCGGACTGGTGCGGCGCATGAAGGGCCCCGCCCCGCCACCGGCGGACAGCTACCGGGCTCCGGAGCCCCCCGCGCGCACCGGGCACCCGTCGGAATGAACGGGTGCGCCGGAAGGGTTCACGCGCGCTGTCCTGCCACCTTCTGAGTACCGTGCGCAGCCTCAGGCGACGCGCGCCTCCACCGTCTCCTCCAGGGGCTCGGGCCAGCGGACCTCGGGCACGAGCTCCAGCGCCGGGCGGGCGAAGTAATAGCCTTGGAAGCGCCGCACGCCGGCCGCGAACAGCCAGGCGTACTCCTCGTGCTGCTCGATGCCCTCGGCCACCACAGTGATGCCCAGGCGCCGGCAGCAATCCAGCACAGCCCGAACGATGGCCTGGCGCACGCCGGAACGCGGGATGTCGTGCACGAGCTGGCGGTCGATCTTGACCTTGTCGGGCTGGAAGTGGGTGAGCAGGCTCAGGCCCGCGTGGCCGGCCCCGAAATCGTCGATGGCGGTGAGGAAGCCGGCAGCCTTGAGCTCGGCCACATTGCGATAGAAGCGCTCAGGCTGCGAGATCGCCTCTTCCTCGGTGATCTCGACGATGACGCGCTGGGGTTCGATGCCATGGCTGCGCGCCATGCGGGCCAAGCGCTCGGCCGCCAGCGGATCACGCATCAGCGCACCGGGCAGCAGGTTGATGGCAACCTTCCCGGTGAAAGCGGTGCGGGCAATCTGGGCGAAGGCGAGCTCCTTCCAGGCGAGGTCTTGCGCGTAGCGCTCGGCACGCGAGAGGCGCCGCAGCAGCGCGGCCGGCGGCTCCCCATCCGGCCCACGCAGCAGCAGCTCCACCGAGGAGATGCGCCCCAGGTGCGGCTCGACGATCGGCTGCATGGCAAAGCGCACCGGAGGCGCTTCAGGCTGCAGCGCCGGCCCGGGCAGCCCCGGCATCCCATGGGGCATGCCGCCATGGGCTGGGACCCGGACTGGCGCTGGCCCCGGCTTCGGCGCAGTGGGCAAGCTGGCCTTGGACGCACTGGCAGGGTCGCACCAGTCACCGCAAAGGAAGCTGTCGATGATGGCAGTGACGCGGTCCTCACCCTCGTCCGCCAGGCCACCGGAACGCGGCACCCGGGCTGGCCAGTGGCTGCCTTGGGCCTGGGGCGGCGCCACCAGAAGGCGCCAGCCCTGGAACTGGCGCCGCGCCACGGGTTCGGAACGGATCAGAACCACGGCGCTGTGACGGGGGTCGGCCACGATGGCGTCGTAGAGCGTCAGCACCGCGTTGCGTGGGCCTTCCAGCACTTGCAGGAAGTAGTCGCCATCGCAGACCAGCAGGCCGCTGATGTCGAGCTCCCGGTTGCGGCGCCCGGCCTCGGCCGCCAGCCGCTCCAGGGCATCGGCCAGCAGCGCCGCCGCCGCGCGGCTGCGGTAGATCAGTTGGTGCAGCATGCGGCCCCCCGTCAGGCGCTGGCGCCGCGTGCCGGCAACTTGAAGCGGCGGGCGGCCCGCTCCAACTGCATGGCCTGCTGGTGCAGGCTCGCCGAGGCCGCCGCGCTTTGCTCCACCAGCGCGGCGTTGCGCTGGGTGGCTTCGTCGATGGCTCCGACGGCGCCACTGACCTGCTGCAGGCCCTGCGCCTGCTGGTGGATGGCCTGGTTGATGTGCGCCATGTGCGCGCGCAGGCGCTCGATGCCCTGCACGATGGCCTGCACCTGCTCGCCCGCGTGCGCCATGCGCTGATGCGCAGCGCCCACGTCGTCCACGCTGCGCTGGATGAGCTGGCGCACTTCCTGCGAGGCATCGGCCACGCGCTGGGCCAGGGTGCGCACCTCGCTGGCCACCACGGCAAAGCCGCGCCCGGCATCGCCCGCGCGGGCGGCTTCCACGGCGGCATTGAGCGCAAGGATATTGGTCTGGAAGGCGATGCCGTCGATGGTGCCGATGATGTCCACCATGCGCTGGCTGCTGCCGCGGATGCGCTCCATGTCCGCCACCGCCTGCCCCATGCGCGCACCGCCGTCGTGGGCCAGCTGCGCCACCTGCTCGGCCTCGCCCCGGCTGGCCTCCACGGCCTGGATGTGCTGCTGCACCGCTTCATTGAGCTGCTGCAGCAAGGCCGCGGCCTGCTGCAGCGCCGCCGCCTGCTGCTCGGTGCGGCCCGAAAGCTCGGAGTTGCCACTGGCGATCTGCGAGGACGCCGTGGCCACATGGTTCACGCCCGAGTGGATGCTCAGCAGCAGCTCGTGCAAGGACTGCTGCATGCGGGCGATGGCGCCCAGCACGCTGTGCGCGGTGTCCTCTCCCGCCGCCGGCACGGCCTGGCTCAGATCGCCCGAGGCCACACGCGACACCGCCGCCACGGCTTGCGCCGGCTCGCCGCCCAGTTGGCCGAGCAGTTCGCGGCTCAGCCACCAGGCAAAGCCGCAGCCCGCCAGCAGGCCGATCAGCGAGATGGCCAGCAGCATGCGTTCGCTGCGCAGGCCCAGCGCCAGGGCCTGCGCAGTGCTGTTGGCCAGCAGCTCGGCCTGCCAGGCGCGCTGCGCCGCCACCGCCTCGATGAAGCGGTCGCGCACGGGCACCACATCGCCTTCCAGGCGCGCGAAGGCCAAGGCCGGCTCGCCCGCGCGGATCAGCGGCAGCAGGGCCTCGGCCTCGCGCCAGAAGCGCTGCTTGCGCTGTTCCAGCTCGGCATAGAGCGCACGGCCCTGCTCCGTGCTGAGGTGCCGCTGGAACTCGGCCAGGGCCGCATCGGTCTGGGTGCGCAGGCCGTGCAAGCGCGCCAGCGCCGCCTCGCGGCCCGCTTCGGTGGGCGCCAGCATGGCATGGCGCGCCTCCAGCGAGGCTTTGATCACGCCCGCCTTCACATCCGCGATGCGCTCCGCCTGCGGCAAGAAGCGGTCGCGCGAGGCCATCAGCTGCTCGTCCACCCGGTGGATGTTGAGCCAGACAGCCAGGCCCCCGAGGGCCGTCACCAACGCCAAAAACCCCAAATGCCCCCAGAAGCCTCGACGAAGTCCCCAAGCCATGGTCGCCTCCCGACATGGATGAGGCGCGCAGGCCAAGGGCAAGCCCCAAGAGACGCCGAGCGCGCGCAATTGGCCCGAAGCCCGCTAAGCCTTAGGCGCATCGGGGACATGGCGCCGCCGCGCGCCTGTTCAGCGCAACGCGCGCTGGCCCTACGCTTGCGACTTCACTTGACAGGAGCTCACCATGCCCAAGGGCCAGCAACGCAGCAACAAGGAAGCCAAGAAGCCCAAGAAGGACAGCGGGCCGTCCAAGCCCGTGTCGGGCGGCGCCCCGCAGCCCACCGTCGTGACCCAGGTGATGGAACGGGGCAAGAAGAAGGCCGGCGCCTAAGACCCCTGGGTGGGGGCGGCCCGCCGAGCGCGGGACTCAGAGGCGGAACACCCCCACCACCTCGTTCATGGCCTTGGCCTGCTGCTTCAAGCTCTCGGCCGCGGCCGCCGCCTCTTCGACGAGCGCGGCGTTTTGTTGGGTGGCACGGTCCAGGTCGGCCACGGCCTCGCTGACCTGACCGATCCCTTGGGCCTGCTCGCGGCTGGCGTGGTCCATCTCCTGGATCAGGCTGGCCACGCGGCCCACCTGGGCAACGATTTCGTTCATCGTGCGGCCGGCTTCGGCCACCTGGCGCGAACCCGCATCCACGCGCTCCACGCTTGCACCGATGAGGGACTTGATCTCCTTGGCTGCCTCGGCGCTGCGGCTGGCCAGGCTGCGCACCTCGCCGGCCACCACGGCAAAGCCGCGGCCCTGCTCACCCGCGCGTGCGGCTTCCACCGCGGCATTGAGCGCCAGGATGTTGGTTTGGAAAGCAATGCCGTCGATGGTGCCGATGATGTCGGCGATGCGCTTGGAGCTGGCGCTGATCTCGTCCATCGTCGCCACCACCTGCCCCACCACGGCACCGCCGCGCTCGGCCACCTGGCTGGCGCTGGCGGCCAGTTCGGTGGCGCTGCGTGCGGTGTCGGCGTTGTGGCGCACGGTGGCGCTCATCTGTTCCATCGAGGCCGCGGTCTCTTCCAAGTTGGCGGCCTGCTGCTCGGTGCGCTGCGAGAGGTCGGCATTGCCGGTCGCGATCTCGGCCGAGCCGGTGGCGATGGAGTCGGCGCTCATGCGCACCTGATTCACCACCTCGCCGAGCTTGCTGTTCATCTCGGCCAAGGCTTCGAGCAACTGGGCGATCTCATCGTGCCCGCGCACCTCGATGCGGGTGCGCAGGTCGCCACCCGCCACCGCCTGCGCCAGCCGCAGCGCGGTCTGCGTGGGGCCGGTGATGGAACGCGTGATGCGCCAGGCCAGTGCCGCGCCAAGCACCAGGGCCCCCAGGGTGAGCAGCGAAATCGTCCAGGTGCTGCGGCGCTCCGCCGCCGCGGCCGCGGCGTACTGCTGCTCCACCAGCTTGGTCTGCAGGGCCAGCAGCTCGCCCAGGTGCTGGGCCACCGGCGGGCCGAACTCGGCCACCTTGCCCAGAAAGGCGTTCTGCACGGCGTTGAAGTCGGTTTCCTGCAAGGCCTTGCGGGCCTCGGCCAGGCCCTCGCGGGCGTAGGCGTTGCGCGCGGCCATGAGCTTGTCGGCCAAGGCCTTCTCTTCGGCACTGAGATTGCCGGCCAGGTAGCTGGTCAGCAGGCGTTCGGAGGCCGCCTCGTTCTCGCTCAGTTCCTTGAGCGCACGTGCCGTGGCGGCCTCGTTGCGCAGCAGCAGGGCCTCGGCCAGCAGGTAGCGGTCGCGGATCGCCATGGCGTTGACGCGGCCGAGCTGCTCCAGCGGCACGGTGCGCTCCAGGTACACGGCCTTGAGCCTGGCATTGCTGCGGTCCAGTTCCACCAGGCCCATGGCTGCCACCACCAGCAAAAAGGCCAGCAGAGCGGTGAAAGCCCCGCCCAGGCGTTGACCGACACGCAGTTGCATTAGGAAACCCATCGTCGTCATCCTCCAATGGAAGGAGCTTGCCAGGGCTGAGCGTGCCCGCGGGGCGGCTGTGCGCTGGGGAAATCCCAGGGGATTGCCTCATTTCGCAGCAAACCGGCCCGCACCCAAGCGGGACAAGTACTTGCCGCCGCCCACCCAAGCCCATCCACGGATTTATCCACAGCCGGCGGGGATGAAACGGGACCGCTGCACAAAGGCTGGCAGAGGCGCCAATCCGTCACGCCCGGCGGGCCCCACTCCTCCACCCGGTGGGTGCTGCGACCCACGCGCGCCGGTTAGAAACCGGCACTTGGTCAACGCAGGGAACCCGCCATGAACGGCGACACCATCACCGGCGAGATCGATCGCGCGCTGCTGAGCCCCCTGCTGCGCGGGGTGCAGATCCCACCCCGGCCCGAGTTGCTCACCGCCGTGCAGGCCGAACTGCAGACCGCCGACCCCGACCCGCAGCGCCTGGCGGTGCTGGTCAATGACGACGTGGCCATGTCGGCCGCGCTGCTCAAGCTTGCCAATTCCCCGCTGATGGGCCTGAGCCGCCGCGCCGAGACCGTGAACCAGGCCTTCACCCTGCTGGGCATGCTGACGGTGGAATCGCTGCTGGTGGAGATTGCGCTGCGCCGCGCCCTGCCCAGCGATGGGCCCACGCTGACCCGCTTTTGGGACGTGGCCACGCGTCGCGCCCACGCCATGGCCTTTCTGGCGCGGCGCGAGCGCATCGCTCCCTCGGACGTGGCGCACACCTGCGGCCTCTTCCTGGACGTGGGCATCGCCCTGCTGCTGCGCTGGCCGCTGACCCCGCCCTACCTGAACACCTTGGCGATCGCCAACGACTCGCTGGAGCCCTTCACGCAGATCGAGCGCGAACGCCATGGCCTGGACCATGCGCTGGTGGGTGCGGCCATGGCGCACAGCTGGGGCGTGGGCCAGGGCGTGGTGCTGGCGGTGCGCCAGCACCACGACTACGCCATGCTGGACAACGCCAAACCGCCCCAGGTGCTGCGCCAGCTGGTGGCGCTGACCTGCGTGGTCGAGTTCATCATCCAGCGCTACGAGGGCCTGAACCAGACGCGCGAATGGGACAAGGGAGGCGAGGCCGCACTGCGCACCCTGGGCCTGAGCGAGGCCGAGCTGGCCGTGTGGTCGGCCGATGTGCACCTGATGTTCAACCAGGGCGGTTGACCTTCCTTCTTCGGGTGGGCTGCGTGCGCGGGCTCATACCCCGCAGTCCCTTGTCCGGCCGGTGCCCATGCTCCGGCACGCCGCAGGCGCGGCGGTAGGCCTGCAGCTGGCGCTGCGCCTGACCGAGCAGGGTGCCGGGTGGGTAGCCTTGCGCACCGGGTGAGCCCGTGCAATCCGCGCCCACTGGCAGCGGACTCAGCAGGCCCAGCACATCGGCCACGCACTCGGCGCTGTAGATCTGGAAGCGGCCGGCCGCCACGGCCTCGCTCACCTCGGGGCTGAGCATCAGGTGGCGGCGATTGCGGCTGGGGATCAGCACGCCCTGCTGGCCGTTCAGCCCTGCTTGAGCACAGGTGCGGTAGTAGCCCTCGATCTTTTCGTTGATGCCACCCACCGGCAGCAGCTCGCCATGCTGGTTCAGGGCACCGGTCACCGCGATGCCCTGACGCAGCGGCACGCCGCTGACGGCCGAGAGCAGCGCACACAGCTCGGCGCAGGAGGCCGAGTCACCCTCCACGCCCTGGTACTCCTGCTCGAACACCAGCGAGGCATTGAGCGCCAGCGGCGCCAGGTGCGCGAACAGGGCCGTGAGGTAGCTCTGCAGGATCAGCACGCCCTTGTCGTGGATCGGGCCGGACAGCTCCACCTCGCGCTCGATGTTGAGCAGGCCGTCCTCGCCCGCATGGCTGCGCGCGCTCACGCGCACCGGCAGGCCGAACGCATGGTCGCCGAGGTCGATGACGGTCAGGCCGTTGAGCTGGCCGACCCGCTCGCCCTGCAGCACCAGCACGCGCTCACCGTCGCGGATGGCCTCCTGCAGGCGCTGCTCGGGGTAGTCGTGCCGATGGCGGGCGGCGGCACGTGCGGCCCACACATCCTCGGCTTCTACCCGCTTGGCTTGACGGGCGCGCGCCAGCGCGGCGGCCTCGACCAGCAGGGCTTCGGTGCGGGCGAAACGCGCGCTCTGGCGCAGCTGGTCTTCGGCATCGCGGTGGCTTTCCTCGATCAAGGCGGCCACGGCGGCCGCGCTGGCCGGTGGCAGGCCGAGGCGCCGGCAGGTTTGCGCCACCAGGATGGCGCTGGCATGGCGGGTCTCGGCACTGGCCTCGAAGCTCTCGGCGAAGTCGACCTTGCAACCAAAGCGGCGCGCCAGCTCGGGGTCGCCATCCTGCAGCGCGTAGTACTCCTCCACCGAGGCCACCAGCACCAGCTTCACATCCACATCCACCGCCTCGGGCTGCAGCGACACCGCCGCCAGCGGCGCAGCGGCCAGGCCAGGTTCCTCGATCTGCAGTCGCCCGCTGCGCACGAAGCGGCGCAGCGACTCCCAGACCTGCGGATCGCCGAGCAGATCGCACAGATGCAGCATCAGGAAGCCGCCATGCGCGCGCAGCAGGCTGCCGGCGCGGATGCGTGCGAAGTCGCTGACCAGCACGTCGTTGCGCAGCTCGTACTCGATGCTGCCGAACAGCACGCGGTGCACGGGGTTGTCAACCACCAGCACGGGCGCGCCGGCCAGCTCGTGGTTGTCCACCGCCACGTTGACGCGCAGGCGTGCCAGCAGCTCCGTCAGCGCGGCGGCGCGGCTGCCGTCGTCCTCGTCGGCATGGTGCTGGTGGAACAGATCCAGGTTCTCCAGCACATGGGCCTGCACTTGATCCAGGTAGCGGCTGAGCTTGCGGCCGTCCTTGATCTGCTTGCGCAGCGGCTTGCGGATCTGCTCCAGCGCGTCTTCCAGCAGCGGACTGATGAGGCGGCGGCGCAGCGCCACCAGGGCTTCTTCGAGCGTGCGCTCGTTGCGGTGGACGGTGTCCAGAAACGCGGCGATTTGCGCCCGCAGCGCGCTCTCGGCGTTGGCCATCTCGGCATGCTGCTCGGGGCTCAGGCCCAGCGCGGCCTCGGCCGTCATCGGCTTGCCATGTTCGTCCAGCTGGGTGAAGACCAGATTGCCCTGCTCGCGCAGCAGGCCGAAGCGGCGCGCCTCGGCAAAGGCGGCCAGCGCGGCGTAGGCGCGGTCCTCGTCCGCCTTGGCTGCCACCTCCAGACGCTCGCACTCGCTCTTGACAAAGGGTTCGGCCAGGCGGCGCGGGATGTCCTCGCGCAAGCGCTTGGCCAGCTCGGCCATGCCCTGGCGCAGCAGCCGGCCCTGGCCGGCAGGGAGGCGCAGCGCGAGCGGGCGCTCGGGGGTGTCGAAGTTGTGCAGGAAGCAGAGATCCGGCGGTACCGCACGCGTGGCGGCCAGCTCGTGCATCAGCTGCGTCAGCAGGGTGCTGCGGCCGCTGCCGATCTCGCCCAGCACCAGCAGGTTGTAGCCAGGCTGCTCCAGCCCGAGGCCGAAGCGGGCGGCGGCCTCGGCACGTTGCTGGCCGATCCAGGGCAGGGCCAGGTCGGCCAGCTCGCTGGTGTCGGCGAAGCCGAGCTCATCGGGGTTCAGCGTCAGACGCAGATCGGCAGGGGGCAGCGCGTGCAGGCTCATGGCGCCGATTCTGCGGCGGCTGCGCGCTGCTACGCTGCGGCGCCCCGCCACCCCCCCTCCACCGCATGGCTTCCAACCCTTCCACCGGCGCGCTGGAGCGCTGGTTCGAGCTGCATGCCCATGGCAGCGATGTGCGCACCGAGCTGATCGCCGGCCTGACCACCTTCCTGACGATGGCCTACATCGTGTTCGTCAACCCATCGATCCTGGGCGATGCCGGCATGCCCAAGGGCCCGGTGTTCGTGGCCACCTGCCTGATCGCCGCGCTGGGCACGGCACTGATGGGCCTGTGGGCCAAGGTGCCCATCGCCGTGGCGCCCGGCATGGGTCTGAACGCCTACTTCGCCTACGTGGTGGTGCTGGGCATGGGCCTGCCCTGGCAGACCGCGCTGGGTGCCGTGTTCATCTCGGGCTGTCTGTTCCTGGTGGTGACGCTGACGGGCCTGCGCGAGCGCATCCTGCAGGCCATACCGGCGGCGCTGCGCGTCGGCATCACGGTGGGCATCGGCCTCTTCCTGGCCTTGATCGCGATGAAGAGCGCGGGCATCGTCAAAGGCTCGCCGGCCACCTTGGTGACGCTCGGTGATCTGCACCAGCCCGCCGCGCTGCTGGCGATTGCCGGCTTCTTCGCCATCGTGGTGCTGGACCGGCTGCGCGTGCCCGGTGCCATCCTGATCGGCATCCTGGGCGTCACGGCCCTGTCCTTCGTGTTTGCCGGCAACCCCTTCAACGGCATCTTCTCGGCCCCGCCGGCGCTCACGCCCACGCTGCTGCAGCTGGACATACCGGCCGCCCTGGGCGTGGGCGTGCTGAATGTGGTGCTGGTGTTCTTCCTGGTGGAGCTGTTCGACGCCACCGGCACCCTGATGGCCGTGGCCAAGCGCGCCGGCCTGCTGCTGCCCGTGCACCAGCCGCGCCTGAACCGCGCGCTGCTGGCGGATTCGACCGCCATCGTCGGCGGCGCGCTGCTGGGCACTTCCAGCGCCACCGCCTACATCGAGAGCGCGGCCGGCGTGCAGGCCGGTGGCCGCACCGGGCTGACGGCGCTGACGGTTGCGCTGCTCTTCCTGGCCTGCCTCTTCATCGCCCCGCTGGCCGGCGCCGTGCCGGCCTATGCCACCGCCCCGGCGCTGCTGTTCGTGGCCTGTTTGATGCTGCGCGACCTGGTGGAGCTGGACTGGAACGACAGCACCGAGGTCGTGCCCGCCGCGCTCACGGCCCTGGCGATGCCCTTCACCTACTCGATCGCCCATGGCCTGGCCTTCGGCTTCATCAGCTATGCGGTGCTGAAGCTGGGCACGGGGCGCGCGAAGGAGGTGCCGAAGCTGCTCTGGGTCATCGCCGCCCTGTTCGTCTTCAAGTTCGCGGTGCTATGAACACCGAACTGCACCGCAGCCGCGCGCTGCAGTACCTGGACGCCTATGCCCGCAAGGACCTGGACGGCGTGGCCGCCCTGCTGGCCGATGGGGTGGTGCTGCGCGACTGGACCCTCCGCGTCGTCGGCAAGACCGCCGCGCTGGCCGAAACGCGCAAGAACTTCGAAGCAGTGCAGAGCCTCGCCATCGAGGTGCTGCACCTGCACCAGAGCGAGGCCGCCGTGGCGGCCGAGCTGCGCATCCTGATCGACGGCGCGCAGGAGCTGTTCGTCACCGATGTGATCGCCTTCGATGCGGCGGGCCGCATCGCGGCCATCCGGGCTTACATCGGCCGCGGCGACGCCAACTGAGCCAGCTCGCGCAGCACCCTCTCGAACACCTCGGCGGGCTGGCCGCCGCTGATCAGATGCTGGCGGTTCAGCACCACGGCCGGCACGGCCTGGATGCCGGCTTGCAGCCAGAAGGATTCGGCCTCGCGCACCTCGCTGGCGTGCAGATCGCTGCCCAGCACCGCGTCCACAGCGGCAGGGTCCATGCCTGCCGCCTCGGCCACCCGCCGCAGCAGGTCGGGGTCCGAAGGGTTCAGGCCCTCGCCGTGATAGGCCCTCAGCAGCGCGTGCTTGAGGCGGCGCTGGAGTTCCAGGTCCAGCAAGCCGGCGGCATGCAGCAGGCGGTGGGCGTCGAAGGTGTTCCAGATGCGGCTGCGCGGACCGAAGGCGAAGCCCAGGGCGGCGCCGCGTTGGCGCAGCAGCTCAGCACTTTCGTCGATGCGGGTGTCGTCGATGCCGTACTTGGCCTTCAGGTGCGCGCGCACCTCCTCACCCTCGCGCGGCATGCGCGGGTTGAGCTCGAAGGGCTGGAAGCGCAGCTCGACTTCCAGCTCGGGGCCGATGGTGCGCAGCGCTTGCTCCAGCGCATGCAGGCCGATGACACACCAGGGGCAGGCGATGTCGCTGACGAAGTCGATTTCAAGGCGGGTCATGGCAGCAGGCCGGTGGCTGGGCGCGGCATTGTGCGCAGACCTCGGAGGCTGGGTGGCGGCAGGGGCTGCTCAACGCGGGCCCAGCCGCCGACGCCCCGTCAGAAGCTGGCCATCATCCGCTTGGCCTTCATCTTCACGCCGCCCGAGGTCTTGCCTTCCATCGAGTAGCGCTTCTTCTTGGCATCCTGCTCGGTGAGCATGAAGCTCTCGTCGACATCCGGACCGGCCCAGCTGATTTCCAGCCCGAACATGCCCTTGACGCGGAAGGTGCCGGTCATCGAGGCGAAAGGCGGGCGCTGTGCCAGCGCCAGCGGCTTGACAGGCGTGAAGCTGATCTTGCCGCCGGCTTCCAGGTAGTAGTAGTAGACCTGGGAGCCCTCGGTCACTTCCCACCAGCCGCCCGCCCAGTT
>JBDHSJ010000118.1:0-12458 GCA_039808065.1 Burkholderiaceae bacterium
CCCGGCCCCGCCGCCCAAGCCGGCCCGGCCCCGGTGTTAATCGTGGACGACTCCGCCGTGGTGCGCGCCAAGCTCAGCAAGCTGCTGGCCGGTGCCGGCTTTGCCGTCACCGTGGCCCGCCACGGCCAGGAGGCGCTGGAGCAGCTGAACCAGCACTGGTTCGCGATGATGATCACCGACCTCGAAATGCCAGAGATGGACGGCTTCGAGCTGATCCAGCATGTCAGCAACGACATCCGCACCGAGAACCTGCCCATCGTCGCCATCACCGGCCACGAAGAACTGGGCGCCCGGGTGGCGGACGTGAAGGGCCTCTACGGCATCTTCAAGAAGCCTTGGAATGATCGGGAGTTGCTGGCGCGGGTGGGGGTGTTGACGCAGCTGCGGCCGCGGGCTTGAGCGTCTTTGCGTGAGAGCCCGCAGGGGTCTTCAACCCCTGCACCCCGACCCCTTTCTCTTTGTCTTGCCAAAGAGAAAGGGGAAAGAGAAAGGCGCCAATGCACGCAGCCGACCTAGGGTCGGCCGCGACTGCACGTCCGGCTCACATGGCTCCCAGACCCCTTTTCTGCCTGCGAAAACCTGCCCGCTAAGCTGGCCGGAGTACCGGCCGACTAGACCACCGCAAACCATCGCGGGCTTGCTGCGATGACGGGAGCCCAAATGAGCACGCAAAGGTGCTGACCATCCACCCCTCATCGAGGACAAAGACAGGCTTTACATGGGACCGACCAGCTACGCCCTCTGTCAGAAGTCAGTCATCGGCCCTGCGATGTGGATCGCTGGACTATGTGCATTCCCTCCTTTGATCGGCAGCACACACCTATCTCTCAACGTTGCCGGCTCCGAGGTTGCAAAAGCATTCACAGTTCCGGTGGACAAGAGCTACCAGTTCGTCCTGCAGTTTGAGTTCGCCACCTCAGAGGCCCGTCTGAGCGACACGATCGTCGGCAGCAGCTATCGCGCGGAGTGCGACGAGGCGCCCGCATTGCTGGCGGACAAGCCGGAGTTCGGTCGACCCATTCCGATCCGGATACTCGTTCGGAGGGCGAAGGACCGGTCCATCGTGATCGATAGAGAGTTCACTTCACTCTGTCTACTTGGGTTCGCAGAAACGCAGAAGACCCGAAGGATTGGCTCGGTTGAACTGGTCCGTGGTGACTACATAGCGGAACTGATCAACCTCACTGCGCAAGTTGGACTTGCGGACATCAAGACATCTTTTGCCCTGATTCCCGCAATGAGCAAATGAAAGTGCGCGGCCAGTGCAAGTTGCAGAGCCATCCCAGCTTGCGCATGAGATGGAGAGCCGCCTCTTTGGGCTCCGTTCATCGCAGAAAGCCCGCGATGGTCTGCAGTGGTCTAGTCGGCCGGTACTCCGGCCAGCTTAGCGGGCAGGTCTTCGCAGTCCCTGGAGGGGTCTGGGAGCCATGTGAACCGGACGTGCAGTCGCGGCCGACCCTAGGTCGGCTGCGTGCATTGAGCGCCTTTCTTTGGTCCCTTTCTTTGGTCCCTTTCTTTGGCGCAGCAAAGAAAGGGACTCGCCTGCCGGGGCGGAATCCCGGCGGGCTCTCACAAAGGCAAACCCATCAGCAGAACGGCGCGGACAAGCCCTCCACCTCAAACACCTTCTGCAAAGCCGGCCGCCCCAGCAGCCGCTGCAGATAGGGCCCGATGTGCGCAAAGTCCCGCGCCTTCTTGCCGGCGAAATTGCGCGTCCAGCGGCACAGCGTGAACGCCAGGCAGTCCACCGCCGTGAACTCCGCGCCCAGCAGCCAGGGCTGGCCGTGGCGGGCGAGTTGGTCGTCGAGCTGCTGCAGCAACTCCAGCACCTTGGCCTCGGCCTGGGCCTTGATCTGCGCAGGCCGGTCGGCGTCCCAGCGCTCGGGGTAGAAGTAGTTGATCAGCGCCGGCTGCACCGAATTGGTAAGCCAGATGAGCCATTGGTAGGCCAGGGCGCGCTCACGGGTGCCGACCGCGGGCAGCAGGCGACCGGCCTGGTCGCTCAGGTGCAGCAGGATGGCCGCCGTCTGGTGGATCACCAGATCGCCATCCACCAGCACCGGGATCTGGCCATTCGGGTTGAGCTGGAGGTAGGGCGCGCGGCGGTGCTCGCCGCCGGCCACGTCCACCCGCACGAGCTCATGCGGCAGGCCAAGTTCCTGCAGCAGGAAGTGGGGTGCCATGGCGGCGCTGCTGGGGACGAAGTGCAACTGGATCACTGGGGTCTCCTGACTTGAACAAGATGGGCCGCGATCGCCACCGCGATCTCGGCTGGGGTGTGGGCGCCGATCGGCAGGCCGACCGGGCCGTGCAGAAGGGCAAGCAATTCCTCTTCGAGGCCGAAGTGCTCGCGCAGGCGTTCGCGGCGCTTGGACTGATTGGCGCGCGAGCCGATGGCGCCAACGTAGTAGGCCGGGCTGCGCAGGGCTTCGAGCAAGGCCAGGTCGTCGAGCTTGGGGTCGTGCGTCAGGGCCACCACGGCGCTGGCGGCGTCGGGGGCGAAGGCTTGCACGGCGTCGTCCGGCATGGCGCGGCTGATGCGGGCACCGCCGGGCTCGAAGGCCGCCAGCGCTTCCTCACGCGGCTCGCACACGGTGACCTCGAAATCCAGGCTGCGCGCCAGCGGCGCCAGCGCGGCGGCGATCGGGCCGGCGCCGATCAGCAGCAGGCGCCAAGGCGGGCCGAAGACCTGTTGGAGCAGGGCGTCGTCGCACTGCAGGCGCGGGGTGTCGGGGCTCGGCGCGCTGATCTGCGTCGCACCGTCGGCGCGCGCCACCCGGCGCAGGCTGGCCTGGCCCTGCTCCAGCCGCTGGATGAGCGCCGGCAGCGCGCTGTGCGCCCCCAATCGCTCCAGATGCAGCTCCAGCGTGCCGCCGCAAGGCAGGCCGAAGCGCTGCGCCTCGTCGGCGCTGACGCCATAGCGCAGCAGCTGCACGGGGGCATCACCCAGCAGGCCGCGGCGCACCTTGTCCAGCACGTCGTCCTCAATGCAGCCGCCGCTGACCGAACCGACCCAGGCGCCATCGTCGCGCCAGGCGGCCATCGAGCCGGGCGGGCGGGGCGCCGAGCCCCAGGTGCGCACCACGGTGGCCAGCCAGACGGCATGGCCGGCCTCCAGCCAGGCCTGGGCCTGGCGCAGAACGGATAGATCGACGGGCGTCATGGGCGCGCAGCATCGCAGAGCGGCGCGCGGCTTCCAGGCGTCATGCTCCGGGTAAGGCCCATTGGAAGCCCGCACCCCGGGCGCGACGATGGTCTGCAACCTTGAGGGAGCCGGGATGAAATACCAGGTGGAACTGATGGTCAACGGCGAGGCCGTGACGCGCGAGGTGCCGGCCACGCGCACCCTGGTGCAGCTGCTGCGCGAGGACTTGGACCTGACCGGCACCCATGTGGGCTGCGACACCGCCCAATGCGGCGCCTGCACCGTGCACCTGAACGGCCATGCGGTGAAGGCCTGCAATGTGCTGGCCCTGCAGGCCGAAGGCTGTGAGGTGCGCACCATCGAAGGCCTGTCGCCCCCCGACAGCTCGCTGCATGTGATGCAGCAGGCCTTTCAGGATTGCCACGGCCTCCAGTGCGGCTTCTGCACCCCGGGCATGGTGATGGCCGCGCTGGACCTGGTGACCAATACCCGCTGCGAAACCGAGGCCGACATCCGCAACGGTCTGGACGGCAACTTCTGCCGCTGCACCGGGTATCACAACATCGTGCGCGCCGTGCAAAAGGCCGCCGACCAGCTCGTCAGACGATGAACAACGCTCCCCCCGTAGCGGCTGCGCCGCCTCCCCCCAAGGGGGCGACACCAGCGGCCCGGCAAAGCCGGTTCCGCGGTGTCTCCACATCGGCCACCAGCCCCGGCGGCCGCGGTGCCGGTTTCACCATGGAGCTGCCTGCATGAGCGCCAACCCTATTGGCCTACCGCTGCCGCGCCGCGAAGACCACCGCTTCCTGGTGGGCCGCGGCCGCTACACCGACGACCTGGTGCTGCCGCACCAGACCTACGGCTTCTTCCTGCGCAGCCCCTACGCGCATGCGCGCATCCGGCGCCTGGACACCAGCGAGGCGCGCGAGGCCCCGGGCGTGCGCCTGGTGCTGACCGGCGCCGACTTCCGTGCCTTCGGCGGCCTGCCCTGCGGCTGGTTGATCCACTCGGCCGACAACAGCCCCATGAAGGAGCCGCGCCACCCCATCCTGGCCGACGGCGTGCTGCGCTTCTGTGGCGAGCCCTATGCCCTGGTGGTGGCGGACACGCTGGCGCAGGCCAAGGCCGCGGCGGCGCTCATCGTGCTGGACGCCGAGGAGCTGCCCGCCGTGGCCGATACGGCGCAGGCCAGCACCCACGGCACCGCCGTGCACCCGGAGGCGCCGGACAACGTCTGCTACCGCTGGGAGGTCGGTGATGCCGCCGCCACGACCCGGGCCTTTGAGCAGGCCGCCCACATCACCCGCCTGGCCTTCCGCAACAACCGGCTGATCCCCAACGCCATCGAGCCGCGCGCCGCCAACGCCAGCCACAACCCGGCCGACGACCACACCACGCTCTATGTGGCCAACCAGAACCCGCACCTGGAACGCCTGCTGATGTGCGCCTTCGTGCTCGGCATCCCCGAGCACAAGCTGCGCGTCATCGCGCCCGATGTGGGCGGCGGCTTCGGCAGCAAGATCTTTCTGTACAGCGAGGAAACCGCGCTGGTGCACGCCAGCCGGCAGATCGGCCGGCCGGTCAAGTGGACGGCGGAGCGCAGCGAGAGCTTCCTGAGCGATGCCCATGGCCGCGACCATGTCACCGAGGCCGAGCTGGCGCTCGATGCGCAAGGCCATTTCGCGGGCCTGCGCGTGCGCACCACGGCCAATCTGGGGGCCTACCTGAGCACCTTCGCCTCCTGCGTGCCCACCATCCTTTACGCCACGCTGCTGGCCGGCCAGTACCGCACACCCGCCATCCATGCCGAGGTGACGGCCGTCTTCACCCACACCGCGCCGGTGGATGCCTACCGCGGTGCCGGGCGGCCCGAGGCCACCTATGTGGTGGAACGCCTGGTGGAAACGGCGGCGCGTGAACTCGGCATCGACCCGGTGGCGCTGCGCCGCCGCAACTTCATCCGCCAGTTCCCCTACACCACGCCGGTGGGGCTGACCTACGACGTGGGCGACTACGACGCCACGCTGAACGGCGTGCTGGAGCTGGCCGACCTGGCCGGCTACCCGGCGCGCAAGGCGGTGAGCGAAGCGCGCGGGCTCAAGCGCGGCATCGGCATCAGCTGCTACATCGAGGCCTGCGGCCTGGCGCCTTCCAAGCTGGCCGGCCAGCTGGGCGCGCGCGCCGGCCTGTTCGAGAGCGCGCTGGTGCGCGTGCACCCCACCGGCAAGGTGTCCGTCTTCACCGGCAGCCACAGCCACGGCCAGGGGCACGAAACCAGCTTCGCGCAGCTGGTGGCCGGGCGCCTGGGCATCCCGGTCGAGGACGTCGACATCGTGCACGGCGACACCGGCCGCATCCCCTTCGGCATGGGCACCTACGGCAGCCGCTCCTTGGCGGTCGGCGGCTCGGCCATCGTCAAGGCGCTGGACAAGGTGCTCGACAAGGCGCGCCGCATCGCCGCCTACCTGCTCGGCTGCGAACCCGAGCAGGTGCAGTTTGAAAGCGGCGTGTTCCGCCACGGTGAGCGCCAGCGCCGCTTCACGGACATCGCGCTGGCCGCCTACGTGCCGCACAACTACCCGCTCGAAGAGCTCGAACCCGGGCTCGAGAAGCTGGCCTTCTACGACCCCAGCAATTTCACCTACCCCGCTGGCAGCCATGTCTGCGAGGTCGAGATCGACCCCCGCACCGGCCATGTGAAGGTGGACCGCTTCAGCGCCGTGGACGACTTCGGCACCGTGATGAACCCGCTGATCGTCGAAGGCCAGGTGCAGGGCGGCGTGGCCCAGGGCATCGGCCAGGCGCTGATGGAGCATGGCGTGTACGAACCCGAAAGCGGCCAGCTGCTGACCGGCAGCTACATGGACTACGCGCTGCCACGTGCCGACGACATCCCCGACATCGCCGTGCACACCCTGCCGGGCACGCCCTGCACGCACAACCCCATCGGCGCCAAGGGCTGTGGCGAGGCCGGCACCATCGGCGCGCCGGCGGCGGTCATCAACGCCATTTGCGACGCCCTGGGTGTGAAGGAGATGCCGATGCCGGCCACGCCCTTCCAGGTCTGGCAGGTGCTGCAGGAGAAGTCGCAATGACCCCCCCGAAGCGCCTTCGGCGCCCTCCGGGCCGGCCAAGGCCAGCGGCCTTGGCCTTCGGCCGCCACGGTCAGCCCACCGGGCTGCCCGTGACCGGCCTCAGCCCCCCAGGGGGCGCCACCAGCGGCCCGGCAAAGCCGGTTCCGCGGTGGCACTTGATGAGGACCGATTCGTGCGCCGGGTCGAGCTCGGTGGAGCATTGAGATGAGCGTTCATTACACCCGCGCCGAATCGATCGAGCAGGCGCTTGAAGCCTTCGAGGCCCACCCGGAAGCGCGCTACCTGGCCGGCGGCCAGAGCCTGCTGCCGGCGCTGCGCCTGGGCCTGGCCACGCCGGATGCCTTGATCGACCTGAGCCGCCTGCATGGGCTGCGCGGCATCCGCTGCGAGGGCGAGCACACCTTGCACATCGGCGCGCTGAGCCGCCATGCCGAGGTGGCCGATTCGCGCGATGTGCAGGGCCTGATTCCCGGCCTGGCCGAGCTGGCCGGGCAGATCGGCGACCGCCAGGTGCGCGAAATGGGCACGCTGGGCGGCAGCCTCGCCAACGCCGACCCGGCAGCCTGCTATCCCGCCGCACTGCTGGGACTGGGCGCCCTGATCCAGACCGACCGGCGCGTGCTGCCGGCCGATTCCTTCTTCCAAGGCCTGTTCCAGACCGCGCTGGAAGCGGGCGAGCTGATTCAGCGCGTCAGCTTCCCGGTCCCGGAGCAAAGCGCCTACGAAAAGTTCCGCCAACCGGCCTCGCGCTTTGCACTGGTGGGGGTGTTCGTCAGCCGCGGCCCACTGGGCGTGCGCGTGGGCGTCACCGGGGCGGGGCCTTGCGCCTTCCGCGCCAAGGCGCTCGAAGCCGCGCTGCAAGCCGACTGGCGGCCCGAGGCGGCACGGGCGGTGGCCATGCCCGCCGAGGGCCTGCTGAGTGACTTGCACGGCAGCGCGGCCTACCGCGCGGCACTGATTCCCGAGCTCTGCGCGCGGGCCGTGGCCCGGGCCAGTCTGGGGCGCGGAAGCGGGCAGCCGGAGGTGCACACCGCCCCCGGCTCCCCCTTGCGCTGGCGCCGCTGGCTGGGCACGGCACGGCTGCTGCTGCTCGCGCAAGAGCGGCGCGAAAGCGGGGGCGCGGCACCCGAGCGGCAGCGACGTCACCTCGATCTGGGTGCGTTGGGCCTGCTGCTGGCCTGTGGGCCCTGGCTGCTGGTGTTCGCCTGGCGGGGCGTGTGGTTGCCGGCCCTGCTGTGCGGCCTGGGCGTGCTGCTCGGCCTGGCCCTGGTGCTGTGCGCGCAGCGCGGGCGCTTCCGCCTGGGGGCGCTGCTGCTGTACGGCGGGGTGTGGGCCACCGTGGCGGCCATCGGGCTGTGGGTGGACCGGCCGGTCGACGCGTTGCCGCGCGGCGTGCAGTTCATGCTGCTGCCGCTCTACCTGGCGCGACCGGTGCTGCTGGCCGACCTGCGGCCCCTGTGGCGTGCACTGGCCGGGCTGCTGACGCTGGTGCTCTTCGTGCTGCTGTGCGCCTTGCCCGATACCGGCACCGGCGTGCCCCCGCTGAGCCACGGCGAGCGCCTGATCGGCCTGTGGCTGAGCCTGGCCGGCGCAGCCTTGCTGACGCAGAACCTGGTGCGCGCCGGCGCCGCCCAGGCGCGCGTGCGCCAGGGCCTGGCGCTGGAGCTGGCGCAGGCGATCGCGCAGGACCAGCTGAGCCTGCAGCTGCAGCCGCAGTGCGACGAGAACGGCCGCCTCGTCGGCCTGGAGGCCCTGCTGCGCTGGCCCCACCCACAGCGCGGCCTGCTGCGGCCGGCGCAGTTCCTGCCACTGGCGGAGCGTGAGGGCCTGATGGTGCCGCTGGGCCTGTGGGTGCTACGCCAAGCGGCCGCCCTGGCACGCCAGTGGCAAGGCCACCCGCAGCTCGGCGCGGTGCCCATCGGCATCAACCTGTCGCTGCTGCAGGTGCAAGACGCCGTGGCCCGCCAGCGCCTGCTGGAGCAGCTGGCTGCACTGGAGCTGCCGCCGGGGCGCCTGCGTCTGGAGCTGGCCGAGCCCGTGTTCGCCGCCCACCCGCAGACCTTGGAGGCCGTGCTGGAAGGCGCGCAGGCGCTGGGCATGGGGGGCGTGCTGGAGCATTTCGGCGCCGGCTGGTCGGCACTGACCAGCCTGGCCCATCTGCCGCTGGAGCAGTTGAAGATCGACCGCCAGTTCGTACAGGCGCTCGACCCCGGCGCGGCGGCGCGCGACAGCATTGCCCAGGCCGTGGTGCAGCTGGGCCAGCGCCTGGGCCTGGAGGTGGTGGCCGCGGGGGTGGAGACCGCGGCACAGCAGGAAGCGCTGCGTCAGCTGGGCTGCACACGCTTCCAGGGCCACTGGATCGGCGTGCCCATGAACCCGGTGGCGCTGCAGCAGTGGGCGGAGGCGGCGCGATGAACCCGGCGCTCGGCACAGGCCTCGGGCGCGCCTGGAGCCCGCCCGAGGCGCCGCCCGACCCGCAGTTCGAGCGCCGCCGCCTGCTGCTGCTGTGGGTGGCGATCGCCCTGATCGGCCTGCTCTCGCTGGGCTTCGCGCTGCGCTTTGGCCTGCAGGGCCAGCACCGCCTGGCCCAGCTGCAGCTCGGCTACCTGGGCGTGGCCCTGGGTGCCGCCTGGCTGCTGCGGGTCGGCCTGGTGCGCGACGCCGCACTCTTCCTGGTGCTGGCCAGTGCACTGGGCATCGCCATCAATGCCTGGTGGGCCGATCTGCCGCAGCACGGCACACCCCGCACGCTGCATCTCTACCTGATTCCGCTGCTGCTGCTGGCGCGCTTCTGGCTCTCGCGCGAGCCCCGTCTGCTGCGCACCGCCACCAGCACCAGCCTGCTGCTGCTGCTGGCCCTGCTGTGCGTGCTGGACAACCCCTTTGCCCAGCCGCTGGTGCTGCCGCCCAGCGAGCACCGCCGCCTGGCCTGGGTCGTTCCGATGTTGGCGGCCCTGCTGTTCGCGCTGCTGACGCGCCTGCAGGAGCTGGACCTGCACGACCAGCTGCGCCTGGAGCTGGACCTCGCCACCGCGCTGGCAGAAGACGCACTGAGCTTGCACTTCCAGCCGCAGTGCGATGCCACCGGCCGCCCATTCGGCGCCGAGGCCCTGGTGCGCTGGCAGCACCCGCAGCTGGGCGCGGTATCGCCCGCACGCTTCGTGGCGCTGGCCGAGCGCAGCGGCCTGATCCTCGCCCTGGGCGAGCAGGTGGCGCGCAAGGCCTGCGCCTTTGCGGCTCGCTGCCGACAGCAACCCGGCCTGCGGGATCTGAGCATCGCCATCAACGTCAGCGCCGCGCAGTTTCAGGACGATGCGGCCTTCGAGCGCCTGCTGCGAACCGTGCAGGCCGCGCAACTGCCGGCCGGCAGCATCAAGTTCGAGCTGACGGAATCGCTGATCGTGCAGGACCTGGCCAGCCTGCGCATGCGCCTGGCGCGCTGCCAGGCCGCCGGCATCCGCACCGCGCTGGACGACTTCGGCACCGGCCATGCCTCGCTGGCCAGTCTGCGCGGCCTGCCCTTCGACCAGCTGAAGATCGACCAGGGCTTTGTGAAGAACCTTGGCCGCCACGCGCGCGCCGAGGCGCTGGCGCAGTCCGTCATCCAACTCGGCCGCGAGCTGGGGCTGGAGGTGGTGGCCGAGGGGGTCGAGACCGCCGAGCACCTGGCCTTGCTGCAGGGCATGGGCTGCAACCGCTTCCAGGGTTACTGGTTCGCCCGCCCCCTCCAAGAGGATGAGGCGCTGGCCTGGTTGCAGCGCCGCCGTGCGACGGAATCCACACCAGCCTAGGGTTTCCACCAGATCCGCGCCCGAGGGCGCGATGACCACACTGGGCTCACACCGGAGCAACCGGGATCAGGGAGAGGGCTGTGGAGTGGCCGAACTCGCGCCTGTTCATGGCGGCCTTGCTGCTGGAGCGCTTTCGCGCCCGGCCCTGGCAGCGTGCGGTCGAATCCGGTTACGCGCGTCGCCAGCAGCGCATGCTCTGGGCATCGGCACTCGGGCTGGGCCTGTCCCTGCTGCCCTGGTTCCTGTTCTTCAGCTGGCGCGCCGACTGGGGCGCGGCCGGGCTGTACGCCATCGGTCTGGGCCTGGTGGCCTTGCAGGCCCTGCTGATCCGCCAGGGTCGCGCACTCGCGGCCAGCCTGGTGCTGAGCGTGACCGGCTGGCTGGCCATTTCCCTGGTGGCCCTGTGGATCGACCAACCCAGCGCCGGCTCACCACGCTCCGTGCTGCTGTTCTGCCTGCCCTTGTTTCTGGTCCAGCGCTTTCTGCTGCAAGAGCAGCCGCGCTGGCTGCGCGATGGCGTGCAGGGCGTGAGCCTGGGCTTGCTGGTGCTGTGGGCCAGCTTGCCCGATCTGGCCCCCGGCACACCGCCCCTGGGGCCGGAGTTGCAGCGCGGGGGCGCGATCTTCAATGTCGCCGCCGCGGCGCTGCTGAGCGCCTGGGTGCTGCACCTGGAAGAGGCCGAGCTGAGAGCGCACAAGGGCCTCGCGCTGGAGCTGGCGCGCGCCATTGCCAGCGGCGAGTTGCGCCTGGCGCTGCAGCCGCAATGCGATGCGCAAGGCCGCGTGCTGGGGGTCGAGGCCCTGCTGCGCTGGTCGCATCCGCGCCGCGGCGAGCTGAGCCCCGGTGAGATCCTGCCGCTGGCACGCGCCGAGGGCCTGCTGCTGCCGCTCGGCGACTGGGCGCTGCGCGAGGCCTGCCGCCTGCTGCAGTCCTGGCACCAGCAGCCCGAGCTGCGCGAGCTGCCGCTGGCGCTGAACCTCAGCCCCGCCCAACTGCACGACGGCACCGCCTTCGAGCGCCTGCTGGCCCAGGTGGAGCGCGCGGGCCTGGCCCCCGGCCGCCTGGTGTTCGAGGTCACCGAAGCCGTGTTCGCCGAGCAGGCCGAGCGCGTGCGCGAGCGCTTGCTGCGCTGCCGCAAGCTCGGCATCGCCACCGCGCTGGACGATTTCGGCACCGGCTACTCCTCGCTCGCCTACCTGACCGAACTGCCCTTCGACCAGCTCAAGCTCGACGCCAGTTTCGTGCGCGGCCTGGGCCGCGACGCGCGGTGCTTGCGCATCGCCGAAACCGTGCTCTCGCTCGGTCAGCGTCTGGGCATGCAGGTGGTGGCCGAAGGGGTCGAGACCGGCGCCCAGCGCGAGCAGCTGCTGGCGCTGGGCTGCACGGCCTTCCAGGGCCGCTGGCTGGCCGCACCGATGCCCGCCGCCGAGCTGCCGGCCTGGCTGGCGCGGCAGGCGGCGCGGGCCGAGCCGCAAGCCGCGGCATGACCCAGGAAGCCATCTTTGGCCAGCGGCGCCGCTGGACCCTGCAGCTCAGCGCCTGGCTGGCCCTGCTGGCGAGCCTGGGCTTCGTGCTCAGCCTGCTGGCACTGGGCCAGCCCGAGCGCCTGCTCGGGCCCGGCCTCGGGGCGCTGGCCGCGCTGGCCGTGCTGGCCCTGCTGCAACGGGGTCACGGCAGGGCGGCCGCCTGGGTCTGCGTCCTGGCGCTGGCGCTGTGTGTGGTGGTCCTGGGTCTGTGGGTGGATGTGCCGCTGACCGATGACCCCGCACACACCCCACGCAGCGTGCACCTCTACTTGCTGCCCCTCACGCTGATGGCCTACCTGCTGCTGGTGCGCGAGCCTGGGCTGCTGCGCCTGGGCTGCTGCGCCGGGCTGCTGGGCCTGCTGGCCTGGCTGGCCCTGCAGCCCAACCCGCTGGGCATCACGCCGGCGCTGGCCGAGGCCGAGCGCGCCCGCCTGGTGATGGCAGCGCCGCTGCTCAGCGCGCTGCTGCTGGCGGGCATCATGCACCTGCGCAGCGCCGGGCTGGACGATCAGTCACGCTTGGAGCTGGACCTCGCGCGCGCCCTCGTCGAGGAGCAGCTGGAGCTGCACTACCAGCCGCAATGCGACGCGCACGGCCGTGCGCTCGGCGTCGAGGCCCTGGTGCGCTGGCACCACCCGGAGCAAGGCCCGATCTCGCCGGCCCGCTTCGTACCGCTGGCCGAACGCAACGGCCTGATCGTGCCGCTGGGCGAGCTGGTGTTGCGCCAAGCCTGCCGCTTTGCGCAGGACTGGCAGGCCCAGCCCGGCGCCCGGCCGCTGCAGGTGGCCGTGAACGTGAGCGCCCTGCAGCTGGCCGAGGACGCCGGCCTGGAACGCCTGCTGGAGCTGGTGCGCCAGCACCGCCTGCGGCCGCAGAGCATCAAGTTCGAGCTCACGGAGTC
>JBDHSJ010000119.1:0-12399 GCA_039808065.1 Burkholderiaceae bacterium
TTTGCGCCCACGCAACTGGTGGCGCCGCCGCGACCCACAGTGGAAAAAGTTCCTGTGCCCAACGACAAGGAACGCACGCAACCACTGGGATCTGAGCCGGGCTTCGAACCGACGCAGCCCCATGCCCTGGCGGACACCGCCAGCCCGGCGGCACCCAAGCCGCGCGAGCGCGCAGCCGCGAAGCCCCCCGTGCCCCTGCGCGAGACCGAGGCCCTCGGGGCGGGGCGCGTTGCCGGCCGTCAGCGCCTGTGGCTGGGCCTGGGCCTGGGTGCTGCCGCTGTGATGCTCGGCGGATTCTGGTGGCTGCTGCAGGGACGGCAGGCGCCACCGGGGCCGGAAGGTCTGGTGGTCAGCATCGAGCCCGCGGCGCGGGCATCCGAAGCCGGCTTGGCGGCCTCGCAACCCGCTTCCGCAGGGGCCGATCCCGCCACTCCGCTACCCGCGATCACGGCGGCTTCGATGCCGGCTGATGCCGCGGGGGCGCAGGCTGCCGTGCCCGCCTCGGCCGTTCCCGTGCGGCAGACTCCGCCTCGACCGATGGCGGCGGCCTCCAAGCCGAGTGTCGTCAGCGCGGCTCCGCCGCCGCGGCCGGTGCGCCAGGAACCCCCTGTGGCGGAACCAGCCGCCGCCGTGCGAACTGAAGCACCGGCCCCCAGCCTGCCCAGTCGTCCTGCCGGACCGCAGGACCCGCGTGCAGCCTGTGGCGACCGTGTGCTGTTCGCGCTCTGGCGCTGCATGGAGCAGCGTTGCGAGGAGCCGGCCTTTGCCGAGCACGCGGAGTGCCGGCAGTTGGCGGAGCAGCGCGAGCGGCGGCGCGAGCAGCGCGGTCGTTGATCCGCGCTCAGCCGCGTTCCAGGGTCTGCTGCGAGCGCAGCAGGACGACAGTCAGCACGACCTCGCCCTTGGCTTCGTCGGTGTCCACCACCACGCCCCCGCGCTGGGCCTCGGCCAGCCGCTTGGCCGCGTAAGCAGATGGGCCGAGGAGGTCCGAACGCTTGCTGAAAAACTGCAGGCGCTCTGTGGCCGTCAGGGCCGCGGGGTAGCGCAGCACCACCCGTAGCGGGTCCTCGGCGTGCACCTGCAGGCTGATCGCCGCCTGCGGCGGCGCGGCCTCGCAGGCGAGCTGCAGCAGTTGTTGGAACAGGGTGTGGCAGAGCAACGGATCGCCACTGGCCAGCAGGGTGCCGGGCCCGCGCTCGGGGCCGGGCATATCCAGGCTCAGGCGCAGCTCTTTGTGCGCGTAGGCTTCGCCGCCCAGACGCAGCACGCGCTCCAGCACCCGCCGCAGGGGAATGCCCCGGGTGCGCAGCTGGAACTGACCAGATTCGATGCGCAGCAATTCGGTTGACAGGTGCAACGCGTCCAATGCCGCCAGCAGCTGTTCCTCCACCGCCAGCAGGTCACTTCGCGCACCCTCTTCGGCGGAAGCAAGAAGCGGCTGCAGCAGGCCCAGGGCGCTGGCCAGCGGGCTGCGCACATCCTGGCCCGCCACCAGGCTGGCGTCATCCTCCAGCTTGGCACGCTCCAGCATTGCGTCCACCTCGGACTGCATCTGGCGGCGCAGCTCGACGTAGCGCATGAAGTTGCGGATGCGCAGCAAGAGCTGCTCGGGCTCGACCGGCTTGTTGACGAAGTCGATCGCACCCAGCTCCATGGCGCGGCGGCGCACGTCCTCGGCGTCCAGCGCGGTGACGAAGATGACCGGAATGTGCTCGCTGGCCGGGTGGGCGCGCAGGCGCTTGGCCACCTCGAAGCCGTCCATGCCCGGCATCATGATGTCGAGCAACACCAGATCGGGTGCCGACTCCGTCTGGCACAACTGCAGCGCACGCTCGCCGTTGGCGGCCACCTTGACGCGGAAGTCGTTGCGCAGCATCTCGGCCAGCAGCTGCAGGTTTTCGGGTACATCGTCCACCACCAGCACAGTGGCGCTGTGCGAAGCGCTGCGGCCCGGGGCTGGGTTGCCCAGCCCGGCCGCTTTGGGACGCGCCGCCGCGGCCATGGCCCGGCGGATGCGATCGGCCAGCGTGGCGGCGCTGTAAGGCTTGACCAGGATGTGGCTGGCGCCTGCGCTCACCGCGTGCTGCAGCACCGCCCGGTCGGTTTCACCGGTGATGAGTACGAAGGGCAGCTGGCGGAAGTTGTCACTGGCGCGCAGGCGCTCCAGCAACTGCAGCCCGTCCATGCCGCGCAGCTGCCAGTCGCAGAGCACGATGTCCACGCGCGCCTGGGCCAGGACGGCCAGAGCCTGTTCTGCGTTGGCAGCGTCCAGCAGTTGCTGCACCCCAAGCTGGCTCAGCAGCGCGCGCGAGACCCTGCGCATGGCCTCGGTCTCATGCACCAGCAACACATGGGTGGCGGCGAAGAGCCGGGCTTCCTGAGGGGAGAGCAGGGCGGTCATGCTTGGCAGCCTAGCTCACCCGCCCTGGTTTGCTATCCCGTTGTTGCAGACAGGAGGCGAATTCAGATTGGCACATAGGGCAGACCGTCCTGGGCCAGCCCTACCAGATTGATGTTCAGGGCGTTGAGCTCCAAGTCGGTGGCCATCTGCGCCAGGCTGAGGGCCGTGAACTCGCCGCGCTCCAGCGTGCCCACCCAGTACGCCAGCTCCTGGCTGTCGGGGGCGCGGCCGAGCAGGTTGCGGAACAGCAGGTCGACTTCCGCGCTGCGGCTGTAGCCTGGTCCCAGCCGCGTGTCGAGGGCCAGCGTCATCAGATCGGGCACGGACATGCCGCCATCCAGCAGGCCCAGGCCGATGCCCGCGTACTGCGCGTTGGCCACTGCGGGCGGCCCGAACACGGAGCCCAGGATGCGCGCCACGGTGCCGGCATGGCCGTTCAGGTCGAAGGCGAGCGCCTTGTCGGTGAACAACAGGCGTTCGATGCCCTCCAGGCTGTCCTTGCCTTCCGTGCCGGTCTTGGCCTGCACCTGGCTGCCGCCGACGGAGACGCTGTAGTCGGCCCGTGCGCCGCTGTAACGTGCCTTGTCCAGCCCGGCACCACCAATCAGGCGGTCGTCCCCGCCGCCGCCCAGCAGCAAATCGTTGCCCGCTGCGCCGTCCAGCCGGTCGGCAAAGGCGGTTCCGGTGAGGGTGTCAGCGCCGCTGCCGCCGAGCTGCACGCCCAGCACTGCAACAGACGGCGCCGATGCCACCGACTCGGCCGTGCCATGCCCATCGGTGTAGCGCACCAGGGCCCTGACCAGCATGCCCACCATGGTTTCGCCCAAGCTGAGGCTGCTGGATTGCGCGCCGGCCACCGGCGTCCAGGCGCTGCCGTCGCTGGAGCGCTGCCATTCAAAGCTGAACGTGCCGAGGCCATCGGCGTCCTGCAGGCTGGCCGTGGCGCTGAGGCTCTGGCCTTGCTCGGCCAGACCGGCCAGCGTGACGCTGCCTACCGGCGCGTCGTTCAGGTTCGCCACCACGCTGGCGCTGGACAGCACGGTTTCGGCGGTGCCGCGGGCATCGGTGTAGCTGGCCTGCAGGCGCAACTGCTTGCCCACCTGGGCTTCGCCCGGGGTGTAGCTGGGACCGGTGGCCAGCTCGGTCCATTGCTGGCCATCGCTGGAGAGCTGCCAGCGCAGCGTGAACGGGCCCAGCCCGTCCGCATCGGCCAGTTGGCTGGTGTTGGCTTGCAGGGTTTCGCCCTGGCGCACGGTGCCGGTGATCAGCAGGCTGCCGGTCGGGGCGTCGTTGCTGTTGGCGATGGCTGCCGTGGGCAAGCTGGTGACGGCCTCGGCCGTGCCACGGGCGTCGGTGTAATCGATGCGGGCGCGCAGCAGGCGGCCGACCTGGGCTTCGGCGGGCGTGAAGCGGTCCGAGGTCGCACCGGCAATGTCGGTCCAGGTCTGACCGCCGTCGGCGGAGCTCTGCCAACGCAAGTTCAGGGGGCCGAGCCCGTCGGGGTCGCTCAGATCGTTCTGCGCGTTCAACACGGCGCCCTGGCGGGCGTCGCCAAAGATGGCGACCACCCCGCTGGGCGGATCGTTGACATTGGCGACCGCCGCGCTGGCGGGGCCCGTCACCACCTCCGCGGTGCCGGCCGTATCGATGTAGCGCACCACCACGCGCAGGCGTGCGCCTACCTGAGCCTCCTGCGGCGTGAAGCTGCTGGTGGTGGCACCGGCGATGTCCACCCAGTTGCTGCCCGATTCCATCTGCCAGGTATAGGCCAGGCTGCCCAGGCCATCGGCGTCAGCAATCGTGGAACTGGTGCTCAGGGTGATGCCCTGCGTGGGCGTGCCATTGATGGTGATGGTGCCGGTGGGCGGGTTGTTGGCGCCGCCGCCCGAGAGCACGACGGTCTGGTCGTTGAACTGCAGGCGCTCGACGCCACCGAGGGTGTCCGTGCCATCCGGGCCGCTGACCGTGGTGGTGGCGCCCACCGTGGTGATGGTGTAGGCCGCACGGTTGCCGCTGAAGCGGGCGGTGTCGGTACCACTGCCCCCGGTCAGCGCATCGTTGCCCAGGCCGCCTTCGAGCAGGTCGTCGCCGGTGCCCCCCGTCAGGGTGTCGGCCGCGGTGGTGCCCGTGATGTAGCGGCCGGCGGAACTGGAACCCAGTGCGCCACCCAGACCGTCATTGCCGTACAGGTAGCGCAGGGCGGCGATGTCATAGGGGTTGTAGTTGCTGTATGGGCCGCCCACGTCGGTGTACGACATGAGGGTATTGGCCGTGTTGTCCTGGCCACTGGGCAACACCACCGAACCGAAGAAGGGGTGCTTGAGCCCCATGGCATGCCCGAGCTCGTGCAGCAGCACCTCGAAGCCCGAGGTGCCCGGCGAGGGGGCGGCGGTGCCGGCCGCGTGGTTGGCGTTGTCCAGGTAGATCCAGGCGTCGGCGCGGTAGCTGACGATGGTGTTGCCCGAGATCGAGTAGGCGGAGTTCCAGCTGCACAGCCCGATGCTCTGCACCTCGGTGATGTCGGCCGCGCAGAAATGCAGATCGGCCTGGTTGGCATCGGCGGTCAACGCAAAGGTGATGCCGGTGATCTGCGTCAGCACCGCCAGGGCGGAGACCGCCGCGGCCTGCTGGGTGGCATTGAACGCCGAGGTGGCGCCGGTGATGGAGCTGGCTGCGTTCGGATTGGCCGCCGCCAGCGAGAAGGTGTAGTAGATCGTCGTCCGCGCGGGGGTGAGCCAGTTCCAGCCCGGGCCGCTGTCCAGCAGCGCATCGATATGCACCAGGCCCGATGACGGCTGGGTGGTGACTTCGGTGAGGGTTGCCATGGGCGATCTCCAGCAGCGGTGGAGATCGATTGTGCGGGTGGGTGGGGTGGCGCGTCACGCCGCCACCGGCCCTACCTCCAGCTTGGGGGATTGATGGGCCGTGGTTGTGAGAGCTTCTGCACGCAACCGGCGCCGCCACGGGGCACGGGACCGGCCGGCGCCCGAGACCTCAGCACTCGACGATGTTGACCGCCAAGCCGCCCCGCGCCGTTTCCTTGTACTTGGTCATCATGTCCGCGCCGGTGTCGCGCATGGTCTTGATGACCTTGTCCAGGCTGACGAAGTGGGTGCCGTCACCGCGCAGCGCCATGCGGGCCGCGTTGATCGCCTTGACCGAGGCGATGGCGTTGCGCTCGATGCAGGGGATCTGCACCAGGCCGCCCACCGGGTCGCAGGTCAGGCCCAGGTGGTGCTCCATGCCGATCTCGGCCGCGTTCTCGACCTGCTCGGGCGTGCCGCCCATCACCGCGCACAAGGCGCCGGCGGCCATCGAGCAGGCCACGCCCACCTCGCCCTGGCAACCCACCTCGGCGCCGCTGATGCTGGCGTTTTCCTTGTAGAGGATGCCGATGGCGGCGGCAGTGAGCAGGAAATCGACCACGCCTTGCTCGGTGGCGCCATGCACGAAGCGCGAGTAGTAGTGCAGCACCGCCGGCACGATGCCGGCCGCGCCATTGGTGGGCGCGGTGACGACGCGGCCGCCGGCCGCGTTTTCCTCGTTCACCGCCAGCGCGTACAGATTGACCCAGTCCATCACCTGCAGCGGGTCGCGCAGCGCCTGCTCGGGGTTGGCCGTCAGCTGGGCATGCAGGTCGGCGGCACGGCGCTTGACCTTGAAGCCGCCGGGCAGGATGCCCTCGGTGCGGCAGCCGCGCGCCACGCAGTCCTGCATCACCTGCCAGATCTTCAGGAGGCCGGCGCGGGTCTCCTCGTCGCTGCGCCAATGGCCCTCGTTGCGCCGCATGATCTCGGCAATCGACAGGCCGTACTTCTTCGTCAGCGCCAGCAACTCGTCGCCGGTCTTGAAGGGGTAGGGCAGCACGGTCACATCGGGGGCGATGACCTTCTGCTTGCTGCCGTCCGCCGCCACCTCGTCGCTGACGATGAAGCCACCACCCACCGAGTAGTAAATGCGGTTGGCGATCTCGGCACCCGCGGCGTCGAAGGCCAGGCAGCGCATGCCGTTGGCATGGAAGGGCAGGGACTCGCGGCGCTTGAAGACCAGGTCGGTGGTCTCGTTGAAGGCCAGGGCCCTCTGGCCGACCAAGTTCAGTTGGCCGGCGCGGATCGAGGCCAGGTAGCCCGGGATGGCCTCGATGTCCACCGTATCCGGCTCATGCCCGGCCAGGCCCAGCAGCACGGCCTTGTCCGAGCCGTGGCCCTTGCCGGTGGCGCCGAGCGAGCCGTACAGGATCACCTGGACCCGCGCGGTGGCTTCCAGCAGGCCCTCGGACTGCAACCGCAGCCCGAACAGACGCGCCGCCCGCATCGGGCCCACGGTGTGGCTGCTCGAAGGGCCAATGCCGATCTTGAAGAGGTCGAAAACCGACACGGCCATTGGGCTTACTCCTGCTCGTCGGCGAATGCCGACATGGGAACACAGCTGCAGAACAGATTGCGGTCGCCGTAGACGTTGTCCACACGGCCGACAGGGGCCCAGTACTTGGCACGGCGCAGGCTGGGCACCGGGAAGGCGGCCACTTCACGGCCGTAGGCATGCGGCCACTCGTTGGCGCCGCAAACCAGCGCGGTGTGCGGGGCGTTCACCAGGGGGTTGTCCTCGCGGCTCCACTCGCCGGCCTCGACCATCTCGATTTCCTGGCGGATCGCCACCATGGCGTCGATGAAGCGGTCCAGCTCATAGCGCGATTCGCTTTCGGTGGGTTCCACCATCAGCGTGCCGGCCACCGGGAAGCTCAGCGTGGGGGCGTGGAAGCCATAGTCGATCAGGCGCTTGGCCACGTCCTCGGCGCTGACGCCGCTGCTTTCCTTCAGCGGGCGCAGGTCCAGGATGCACTCATGCGCCACGCCGCCGCCCTTGACGCCCTCGATGCCACCGCTGAAGTGGATGTCGTAGTGATCACCCAGGCGTGCGGCGATGTAGTTGGCGCTCAGGATCGCGACCTCGGTGGCCGTGGTCAGGCCGTCGGCGCCCATCATACGGATGTACATCCAGCTGATCGGCAGCACGGCGGCATTGCCCAGCGGCGCGGCCGAAACGGCGCCGATATTGCTTTCCTTGCCCAGGCCGGCCGTGCGGTGCGCCGGCAGGAAGGGCACCAGGTCTTCCACCACGCAGACCGGGCCGACGCCCGGGCCGCCACCGCCGTGCGGGATGCAGAAGGTCTTGTGCAGGTTCAGGTGCGAGACATCGCCACCGAACTGACCCGGCGCAGCCACACCCACCAGGGCGTTCATGTTGGCGCCGTCCACGTAGACGCGGCCGCCGTGCGCCTTCACCACCGCGCAGATCTCCTTCACATGGGTGTCGAACACGCCATAGGTGGAGGGGTAGGTGATCATGATGGCGGCCAGGTTGGCGGCGTGCTTCTCGCACTGCGCCTTCAGGTCGGCCAGGTCGATGTTGCCTTCCTTGTCGCACTTGGTGACCACCACGCTCATGCCCACCATCTGGGCCGAGGCCGGGTTGGTGCCGTGGGCGCTCTCGGGGATCAGGCAGATGTTGCGATGCGCTTCGCCGCGGCTCTCATGCCAGGCCTTGATGGCCAGCAGGCCGGCGTACTCGCCTTGCGAGCCGGCATTGGGCTGCAGGCTGATGCCGGCATAGCCGGTGGCCTGGCAGAGCCAGCCGGTCAGCAGCTCGTTCAGTTCGGTGTAGCCGGCCAGCTGCTCCTGCGGGGCGAAGGGGTGGATGTGCGCGAACTCGGGCCAGGTGATCGGAATCATTTCCGACGTGGCGTTGAGCTTCATCGTGCAGCTGCCCAGTGGGATCATGGCACGGTCCAGCGCCAAGTCTTTGTCGGACAGGCTGCGGATGTAGCGCAGCATCTCCGTTTCGCTGTGGTGGGTGTTGAAGACCGGGTGGGTCATGAATGCACTGCTGCGACGCAGGTGCGCCGGGATCAGGGACTCAACACCGCCTGCGTAGTCGGACACCTTCGGGAGCGCGCTGCCAGCCGGAGCCAGCCAGGACCAGATGGCCTCGACATCGGCGCGGGTTGTGGTTTCGTCCAAGGCGATGCCGACATGCTGGGCACTGAGCTTGCGCAGGTTGGCGCCGGCCTGCACGGCAGCGGCCATCACGGCATCGGTGCGCGCGCCGGTCTCAACCAGGAGGGTGTCGAACACATGCGGCGTGACGACCTTCAGGCCGAGCTTCTGCAGACCGGCCGACAGGATCGCCGTGTAGCTGGCAACGCGCTCGGCAATGCGCTTCAGGCCCTGCGGGCCGTGGTAGACCGCGTACATCGACGCCACCACGGCCGGCAGCACCTGCGCAGTGCAGATGTTCGAGGTGGCCTTTTCGCGGCGGATGTGCTGTTCGCGGGTTTGCAGGGCCAGGCGGTAGGCCGGGTGGCCCTGGGCGTCCTTCGAAACCCCCACCAGACGGCCGGGCATCGAGCGCTTGAACGCATCCTTGCAGGCCAGGTAGGCCGCGTGCGGGCCGCCGCAGCCCATCGGCATGCCGAAGCGCTGGGTGTTGCCAACGACGATGTCGGCACCGAAGGCGCCGGGCTCGACGAGCAGGGTCAGGGCCAGCAGGTCGGCGCAGACGATGAAGGCCGCATCTTTGGTGTGGGCTTGCTCGGCAAAGGCCTTCAGGTCATGGATCAGGCCGGTGGTGCTGGGGTACTGGCAGACCACGGCGAAGTAGTCGCCCTGGTTCATCAACTCGGGCGCCATGCCCACGTCCACCGTCAGGCCGATGGGCGCGCAGCGGGTGCGGATGACCTCGATGGTTTGCGGGTGCACGTCGCCGGCCACGATCAGCCGGTTGCTCTTGCTCTTGACCGAGCGCTTGGCCAGCGTCACGGCCTCGGCGGCCGAGGTCGCCTCGTCCAGCATCGAGCCGTTGGCGATGTCCATGCCGGTGAGGTCACAGACCATGGTCTGGAAGTTCACCAGGGCTTCCATGCGGCCCTGCGAGATCTCGGCCTGATAGGGCGTGTAGGCGGTGTACCAGGCGGGGTTCTCAAGGATGTTGCGCAGGATCACGCCGGGCGTGTGCGTACCCGAGTAGCCCTGGCCGATGAAGCTCTTGTAGACCTTATTCTTGGCCGCGATGGTCTTGAGTTCGGCCAGCGCCTGCTGCTCGGTGCAGGCGGCCGGCAGGTCCATGCCCGCGCTGCGGCGGATGCTGGCCGGCACCACCTTGTCGATCAGCGCGGCGCGCGAACCCACGCCAATGGCCTCGCACATCGCCGCCTCGTCGGCGGCATCGGGCCCGATGTGGCGGGCGTGGAACTCGGTGGCGTCTTCAAGCAGGTGCAGCGGCGTAGGCATGGTCAATCTCTTCGGCAGATGAAACACGGCCCGCTGCCAGAGCGGGCCGGAACGAGCAGGGCAGGGCTCAGCTGTTCTTGAGCAGTTCGTCGTAGGCGGTCGAATCCATCATGGCGTCCAGCTCGCCCGGGTTGGCCATCTTGACCTTGAAGAACCAGCCCGCACCCAGCGGGTCGCTGTTGGCCAGGGCCGGGTCGGCGCGCAGGCCTTCGTTGACTTCGACGATCTCGCCGGTGATCGGCATGTAGACGTCGGCCGCGGCCTTGACGGACTCGACCACGCCAGCGATTTCCTTGGGCGCAAAGCTCTTGCCCACTTCGGGCAGGTCCACGAACACCACGTCACCCAGCGCATCCTGCGCGTGGTGCGTGATGCCCACGGTGGCGGTGCCATCGCCGTGAACCTGGATCCATTCGTGGTCGGGGGTGTACTTGATCGTCATGAGAGCGCTCCTTGAAAGATGGGAATGGATCAGCCGCGGAAGTAGCGGTGGGGGGCAAACGGCATGGCGGCCACCGTCATGGGCACGCGCTTGTCACGCACCAGGGCGAAGACTTCGGTGCCGACGGCGGCGTGGCTGCTGGCCACATAGCCCATGGCCACCAGATGACCCACCGTGGGGCCCAGCGTGCCGCTGGTGACGGCGCCGAGTTCGTTGCCGGCGCCATCCACCAGCTTGGCACCTTCGCGCACCGGCATCTTTTCGTTCGACACCAGGCCCACGCGCTTGCGCGTGGCCGGCTTCGGGCTCGATTGGGTGTTGGGCAGCTGCGGGTCGATGACGTCGAAGCCCGGGTAGCCACCGGCGCGCGCGCCACCGCTGCGGCGCACCTTCTGGATTGCCCAGGTCAGCGCGGCCTCGGCCGGCGTGGTGGTGGTGCTGATGTCATGGCCGTACAGGCACAGGCCGGCTTCCAGGCGCAGGGTGTCGCGGGCACCCAGGCCGATGGGCTTGACCTCGGGCTGGTCCAGCAGCAGGCGGGCCACGGCCATGGCGTCGCGCTCATGAATGGAGATTTCGTAGCCGTCTTCCCCGGTGTAGCCGCTGCGGGTGATGAAGGCCTCGAAGCCCTCGATCTTGAAGAAGCCACCGTCCATGAAGACCATCTTCTCGACCCCGGGCGCCAGGCGCGCGAGCGCCGTGACGGCCTGCGGGCCCTGCAGCGCCAGCAGCGCACGCTCCGGGCACTCGATGACCTCGCAGCGGCCGCTCAGGTGCTTCTTGAGGTGCGCGGTGTCCTGCACCTTGCAGCCGGCGTTCACCACCACGAACAGGTCGTCGGGGCGGCGGCAGACCATCAGGTCGTCCAGGATGCCGCCGTTTTCATCGGTGAAGAGCGCGTAGCGCTGCTTGAAGACGGGCAGGTCGACGATGTCCACCGGCACCAGGGTTTCCAGCGCAGCAGCGGCGTCGGCACCCACCAGGCGCAGCTGGCCCATGTGCGAGACATCAAAGAGGCCGGCGGCGGTGCGGGTGTGGCGGTGCTCGGCGAGGATGCCTTCGCGGTACTGCACCGGCATGTCGTAGCCGCCGAAGGGCACCATCTTGGCGCCGAGTTCAACGTGCAGCGCGTGCAGCGGGGTCTTCAGAAGGGGGGTGGAGCTCATGGCGGATCCTTGGGACAAGTCATCACGATGGCCGATTCCCGTTGAGGAATCAACCCGGCTTGCCCTTGCTGTCCGCTTTACCTGAGAGATTGGCGGAATGAACCCCGCTTGCCCCTTCGGTGGGCGGCTCTTCGTCTGCAACGACCAGCGCGCCTCTCTCCAGCTCGGAACCCTTGCGCCATGCGCCCGGGTTTACCCAGTCCTTTTGCCTGAGCGTTCGGCACCCTTGCGGGCGCCTGCGCCTTCGGCGGCCCGCCAAGTGCACGGGCTCTCTCCTGAGCGGCGCGGATTCTAGGGGTGCGGATCTAAGCTGTGCACATGATCGAAGACTTTTCTCCGCCGGACTGGCGCCGTCGCGCCAAGTTGTTGACGGGGCCTGGCTGGATCGCCCTCCCGATCGACGCGGCCGATGCCGATGCGCTGCAGCGCTTTCTGGAAGACAACCCCGGGTACAGCCGTCTGGTGGCCGGACGCGACTGGCTGCCGGGCGAGGCCCTGAGCGAGCTGCAGGCGCGGCCGCCGGCCGATTGGCCGCAAGGGCCGGCGCGGCATCTGGCGGTACTGGATGCCGAGACCGGGGCCTGGCGCGGTTACCTGAACTGGGTCGAAGAGCTGCTCGCCCCCGGGGTCTGGCACATCGGCCTCTTTCTGATCGACGAACGGCACCAAGGCAAGGGCTTGGCGGCGCAGGTACTGGACGCCTGGACCGCCCATGCACGGCGGCTGGGTGCGGACTGGCTGCGCCTGGGGGTGGTGGTGGGTAATGCGAGGGCGGAGGCTTTCTGGTTGCGGCAAGGGTTTCAAGAGGTCCGTCGGCGCGACGGCGTGTCGATGGGCGTGCTGACGCAGTGTGTACGCGTCATGGTGCGGCCCTTGGGCGCTGCCGTTTTGCAGGCCTACCTGCAAGCAGTGCCGCGCGACCAGCCGGACGCGCCTTGAGCGCGGGGACTCCCGCGCGTCGTGCGCAACCCTTGACGCGCCACAAGGAGCGCCTGCGCCAAGACGCGATGCTTGCCCAGTTCAGAAGGAGAGCGCATGAAGGCGGTGACGATCCGGATCGACGGGCAGGTGGTGGAGGCCCTCGCGGGCGAGTCGGTATTG
>JBDHSJ010000120.1:0-12345 GCA_039808065.1 Burkholderiaceae bacterium
CAGCGGCCGCGCCTGCTGGCGGGCCTGGGCGTGCTGGCCGAGGCCCAGGCCCTGGCCCGGCTCGGCCTGCAGCGCGAGCTGGCCCTGACGGCCAGCTACCGCCCGGCCCGCCACGACAGCGCGGCCGGCGCGCCCCTGGCCGCGCTGGTGGAGCGCGCCTGGGCTCGCGCGCTCTCACCCACCAGCTGCTTGCGCCTGCAGCTGCACGACGGGGTGGGCGCGCCGCTGTGGCCCGGCCAGGCGCTGGAGGAGGTGCTGGTGCAGCTGTTCCAGAACGTCGAGCGCCATGCCTATGCGCCGGGCGAGCCCGGCCTGGTGCGGGTGCAGGCGGCGGCCCAGCCCACCGCGCACGCGCTGCTGGCGGTCGAGGACCTGGGCTGCGGCATCGCCCCGGATCTGCTGCCCCATGTGTTCGAGCCCTACGTCAGCACCCAGTTCGGGCGCGGCCGCAGCGGCCTGGGTCTCTTCATCGCCGAGGCAGCGGTGCGCCAGCAGCTCGGCGGCCGCCTGCGCGTGCACAGCCGGCCGGGGCAGGGCACGCGCGTCGAGATCGAGTGCCCGCTCGGCTCGGGGCGCGCGGACTGATCAGGCGCTTGCCAAGGCCTTGTGCAAGGCCGCCTGATTCAGCCAGGCGCGCAGACGCAGGCGAATCCCCTCCTGCTCCGCGGCCAGCGCCGCATTGCGCGCCTGCAGCCAGTCGGCCCGGGCGATGGCGCCCACCTCGAAGCGGAGCTTGGCGAGTTGCTCGGTGCGGCGGGCTTCCTGCAGGCGCGCGGCATTGGCCTGTTCCTGGGCCTGCAGCTCGCGCTCTTCGGCGGCCAGGCCTTCGATTTCGACCAGGGCCTTGTGCAGGCTGTCGCGCAGGGCCAGGGCACTGCTCTCCACCTCGGTCAGCGCACCCTGGCGCTGCAGCTCCAGGCGGCGCCAGTCAATCATCGGCACGAGGAGGTTGGCGGCCAGGCTGGCCAGCGGGTTGCGCAGCCAGTCGCTGGCGTCGCTGCCGCCGGTGCCCAGGCCCAGGGTGAAGCTCAGGCGCGGGTAGCGCGCGGCTTCGCTGCTGCGCTGCCGGGCCAGCGCGGCGTCCACGGCCAGGCGGGCGCGTTGCACATCGGGGCGGCGCACCAGGGCCTGCTCGGGCGGCGGCGGCAGCCAGCGCGGCGGGGCGGCTTCGGGCAGCTTGGCGCTGGCGGGCAGGGTGGGTGCGGTCTGGTCCAGCAGCAGGCCCAGGGCCAGGCGGTGCTGGTTGCGTTCGCGCTCCAGCTGGGCCTGACGCGAGCGCAGGGCCTGCAGGGTGGCGGCGTTCTTGTCCACTTCGATGGGCAAGAGCTTGCCTTCGCGCACGCGTTGCTTGGTCAGCTCCACCACCTGCTCGGCGCCGTGCAGCTGTTCGGCAATCAAGGGCTCTTCCAGCGCCAGCGCGGCCAGGCTCCAGTAGCGCTCGGCCACCTGGGAGCGGATCAGCAGCTTGGCGGCGGTGATGTCGGTGCGCGCGGCCTCGGCGTCGGCCAGCTGGGCCCGCTCGGCCTGGGCCAGGCGCTGCCACAGGTCGAGCTCGTAGCCCAGCCCGGCGCTCAGGCCGTGGCTGCGTGAGGTCGGGCCGTGCTCGACCAGGCGCGAACGCGAGGCGTCCAGGCTCAGGCTGGGCGTGGGCTGGCGGTCCAGCCCGGCGCCCTGGGTTTGCAGCTCGGCGCGGCGCCAGCGCAGCACGGCCTGGGTGATGTCGCGGTTGGCGGCCAGGGCCTGCTGCTGCAGCTGGGCCAGCGCGGGGTCCACCAAACCGGCCCAGTCCGCCGGGGCTGCCTGGCCGTCGAATTGCTGCCATTGCGCCGGCATCGCGGTGCTGGCCTGCGGAGCGGCGGGGGGGGTGACGCTGCAGGCGGCCAGGCTCAGGGCCGCAGCGGCGGCCAGAAGGGTCTTGTTCATGTTCTTACTCCCGGGCAAGCGCATCGACGGGGGACAGGGCGGCGGCGCGCCGTGCAGGAAGGGTGCCGAAGATCAGGCCGACCAGGCTGGAGACCGCGAAGGCCACGCCCAGCGCCGCCCAACTCACCTCCACCTTCAGATCGGATTGCGCGGCATTGATGCCCTGCGCGCCCAGCCAGCTCAGCAGCACGCCCACCAGGCCGCCCAGGCAGCACAGCAGCACGGCCTCGACGAGGAACTGCAGGCGCACATCACGTTGGCGCGCGCCCACGGCCATGCGGATGCCGATCTCGCGGGTGCGCTCGCTGACCGACACCAGCATGATGTTCATCACGCCCACACCGCCCACCAACAGGGAGATGGCGCCCACGCCGGCAAAGAGCAGGGCCATCGCGCCGGTGACCTGCTGGAACTTCTGGAACTCCTCCTCCGCGCTCCAGGTGCCGAAATCCTGGGCGCCATGCAGGGCGCGCATGCGGTACTCGATGTGGCGCAGCACCTCGGCCGGCGGCACGGTGAAGTCGAGCAGCACATTGAACTGGTCGGCATCGGTGCGCAGGTCCAGCTTGCGGGCAAAGGCGGTGTGCGGCACGAACACCTGGCCCAGCCACGAACCGAAGTTCACCAGGCCGCCGGTGTCGGGCTTGACGACGCCGATGATGGTGACGGGCAGGGCCACGCCCACCGGCGGCGGCGCCATCGACCCGCCCTGGGCCACCGCGGCCATCGGGTCGCCGCCCATGCCGGCCATGGGGTTGATGAGCAGGGTGCGCCCCACCGGGTTCTCGCCCGGCTTGAACAGGTTGTTGCGCGCCTTCTCGTCGATCAAGGCCACCTGGGCCGCGCTGTTGAAATCGTGCGGCTGGAACACGCGGCCGGCGTCGAGCTTGAGCTTGCGCATGGCCAGGGTGTCGGCCTCGGCGCCGAGCACGGTGACCATGCTGTCGCGCGCGCCGTGGCGGGCGGTCATCTGCGCCTCGCGCTCGGTGGTGACGGCCTTGACGCCGTTGAGCGCGCGGATCGAGGCCATGTCCGAGGCCGTGAAGGCCTTGGCCTGCTGGCCCGGCGGCAGGTTGGGGTTGCCGCGCCAGACCATGATGCGGCCCGACATGAAGCCGCTGACGTCCTTCTCGATGCTGCCGCGCGCCGCCGTGGTGAGCGCCAGGATGGAGACGACGGCGGCGATGCCGATGCTGATGCCCAGCATCGAGAGTGCGGTGCGCAGGCGGTTGCCCTTGAGCGACTGCACGCCCGAGGCAAAGGCCTCGCGCCACTGCGCCTGCAGGCGTCGCCACCAGCTGGCCGGCGGCAGCGGTTGGCTGTCCTCGGTCTGCGGCGGCTGGTGCGTGGCGGGCGTGCCGTTGTCGCGGATCACCTGGCCGTCCTTCAGCTCGATGACGCGGCGGGCATGCGCCGCGACCTGGTGGTCGTGCGTGACCAGGATGATGGTGTGGCCGCGCTCGTTCAACTCGCGCAGCAGCTTGAGCATCTCGGCACCGGAGGCGGAATCGAGCGCGCCGGTGGGCTCGTCGGCCAGGATGATCTGGCCGCCGTTCATCAGCGAACGGGCGATGGAAACGCGCTGCTGCTGGCCGCCCGAGAGTTCGTTGGGCTTGTGGTGCAGGCGCTCGCCCAGGCCCAGGCGCTCCAGCAGGGCCTGCGCGCGGCGGCTGCGCTCGGCCTGGCTGGCGCCGGCGTACACGGCGGGCAGGGCGGCGTTGGCGCGGGCATCCAGATGGGGCAGCAGGTGGTAGCGCTGGAAGATGAAACCGAAGCGCTCGCGCCGCAGCGCGGCCAGCTCATCGGGGCCGAAGTGGCTGGCGTCCTGACCGTCGATGAGGAACTGGCCTTCGGTCGGGTTGTCCAGGCAGCCCAGCACGTTCATCAGCGTGCTCTTGCCCGAACCGGACTGGCCGATCACGGCGACGAATTCGCCGGCCTCGATGGCCAGGGTCACGCCGTCGAGCGCGCGGACCTCGATGTCGCCGAGCTTGTAGTGGCGGCCGATGGCGCGCAGCTCGATCAGCGGCGGGGCCGTGCGGCGGCTGTGCTCCGGCGCGTGCGCGGCGGAGGGCACCAGGAGATCGCGTGCCATGTCAGCTCTTCGCGGCGGCGCTGGCAGCGGCGCTGGCAGCGGATTCCGGCGGTGGCGGGGCCAACAGCACCTTCTCGCCCACCTTCAGGCCGTCGAGCACCTGCACGCGGCCGCCGTCCTGCAGTCCGGTGCGGATCTTGCGCTCCTTGTGCTTGGGCGCGCTCTTGGCGTCCTTGCTGTCCTTGGCCGGGGCTTCCAGCACCTGCACGGCGAAGCGGCCTTCGTCGTCGCGCGCGCCCAGGGCCACCACCGGAATGGCCAGCACCTGCTTGGCGCTGCCGGTCTCGATATTGACCTGCACCGTCATGTCCGACAGCAGCTTGCGCTCCTTGTTGGGCACCTCGAACAGCACGTTGTAGAAGACCGCGTTGCCGGCGCGCTCGGGCACCGGCTGGATGACGCGCACCGTGCCCTCGAAGCGCTGCGCCTCGCCGGACAGTGTGACGAAGCGTGCCTTCTGACCCACCTTCACGCTGCCGATGTCGGCCTCGGGCACGCGGGTGCGCACGGTGATCTCGTCCATGTTCGCCAGCGTCACCATCACCGGGGTGATCTGGATGGCGATGACGGTCTGGCCTTCCTGCACCGGCAGGTTCACCACCGTGCCGTCCATCGGCGCGGTGATGGACGTGTGACCCAGCGACAGGCGGCGCTTGTCCAGCTCCGCCTGCAGGCGTTTGAGGCTGGCGGTCTGGCCGCGCAGGTCGGCTTCGAGCTTGGTGAGCTCCACCTCGGCGCGTTCGGCCTCGGTGGCGGCGGTGGCCTCGCCCTTGAGCAGGCGGCGCTGGCGTTCGACCTCGGCGCGGGTCAGCTTCAGCTCGGCCTGACGCGCCTCGATCAACGCGGCCTGCTGGGCCACAGCCGCCTCGGCCTGCGCCACCTCACTGCGCGCCAGCTCGGGGTCCAGGCTGACCAGCAACTCGCCCTTCTTGACCTGCTGGCCCAGCTGCACATGGATCTTCTGCACCTGGCCGCTGACCTGTGCGCCCACATCCACCTTCACACGCGGCTGCAGCACGCCGGCGGCCTGCACGGTCTGGGTGATGTCGGCCAGCGCGGCGGCCCCGCTGGGCGGCGGCTCGGGCGGCGCGGGTGGGTTGAGCGTGCGGTAGCCGGCATAGGCGCCACCGGCCATCAACACCAGGGCGATGCGCATGGGCCAGGTCTTGAGGGAAAGGCGCTGGCGCCAGGTCTTCTTCTGAGCAATGGGAGCGGACACGGCAGGTTCCTGCGAAGGTGATGGACAGCGGGGGCGGAATGTAGTCAGCGGCCCGCTGCCCAGCGAAGGGAAAACGGACAGGCTGCAGCAGGGCAGGCACGGGCTGCGCCCGTGCCCGACCGGGCGGGGCGGCGCTCAGCTCAGCAGATCGCCAAAGCCGGCCTTGTCGATCTCGGTCTCGATGGTGGCGCGCAGGTCACGGGCCTTGGCCAGGGCGGTCTGCGCTGCGGCCTCGTCACCCAGCCGGCGCAGCGCGACGGCGCGGCCGTAATGGGACCAGGCGTGCTTGTCGTTGTGCTCGATGGCCCTGTCAAAGGCCTTCAGTGCCTGGGCTGCGTCCTGGCGGCGTAGCTGTAGCCAGCCCAGACTGTCCCAGTAGGAGGCGCTCTTGCGGTCCTGCGCAACGGCGGCCTGGCAGTCCTTCAGGGCCAGCTCCAGCTCCTGGTTCAGGCGGGTGCGAAGCCAGCAGCGGTTGTTCAGCACCCGCAGCCGGTCCTGGTCGCTGTCGCGGCTGGCCAGCCATTGCGTCCACTGCCGCAGCGCATCGGGCAGTTGGTCGAAGTCCGCAAACAGATCGGCCATACCCAGGCGTTCCTGGGCCTCGGCCGGGAGTGCCTGGTCGAGGGCACGCAGATCGGCCAACGCGAGCTCGCGAGCCCCCATGGCTCGATGCAGTTGCGCGCGCAGCAGTCGCGCATCGTGCAAGCCGGGCTGCAGCGTGAGCGCCTGGTCCAAGTCCTGCTGAGCAGCCTGGGCTGCGCGCTGGCGCACCAGCACGCGGGCACGCGCCAGCCGGTACTCGGGATTCGCGGGGGCCAACTCGACGGCGCGGTTGAGAAGTTGCAGCGCGCGCTGTGCATCGCCACGGGTGCCCAGCGCCGCAGCCTGACGGGCCAGGGCGTCGGCATCGTCGTCCGGCGCTGCGGATACATGGGCGGCAGCCTCGTTCTCCGGTGCCACCGGGCCGGTGCCGAAGACTGCGCCGCCGTTCCAGGTTGCGTACAACTTCTCCTGTTCGCGCGAGACATAAATGCGATGTGCCAGGAAGTAGTCCAGGCCGAGCAGCAGGTCGATGTCATGCAAGCGGGTGGCGTCTACCTGGAGCCGAAGGTGCGAGATCTTCTGCCCGCCCAATTCAAAGCTCTCTACCGGTGCCCGCCAGCTGCTGACCAGGCCAGCGCCGGCCCCACCCGCGCGGCCCTTCTCCACCATGTCGTTGCGGGCAATTCCGGCACGGTTGGCGGCGCGCAGGCTCAGCGCGGTGGTTGGTGCCCCGGTATCCATCAGCACCGTGATGCGGCTGCCGTTCACGCGGGCGCGGGTGCGCAAGGGCTTGTCGCTGTGACTCCACTCGAGTTCGGCCTCGATCACCGGCACATCCTGAGCCCAGTACACCGGGTGCAGCTTGCGACAGTCGCCCTGCAGAAAATGCAGGCGCATCAAGCCCTTCCCCAGGTCGTACTCGACATCGGTGGCGCCCAGAAAGTTTCGCCCCAGGATGCCCATGATGCCGGCGCCCAGCTCGTTGCCGCCGACGATGAACTCCATGTTCTTCAGCGCCAGGCCGTGGAAGTCCACTGCCTTGACACGAGTGAGTTGGGCCTCGATCTCGCCGGTGTAGCCCTGCAAGCGCAGCCCTGCCGGCAGCGGGCCCAGCGGCAGCTTCAGCTGGGCCGCCGTGGCCGGCATCAGCATGCTGAAGAAGGCGCCGGTGTCCAGCAGCATCGGCAGCTCACGGCCCTCGACGCTCAGGGTCACGATGGGGCGGTGGTGCACGAGCTTGACCGGGATGTCGAGTGCCTGGCGCTGACATTGCGCCCAGCCCAGGACCGGCAGTGCCAGCAAGGCGCTGGCCAGCATATGGGTGACGAAGCGCCCGGCGGTGCGCAGGCTGGGGCGGGCATCGGCCCCGTGGTTGGACAGCATGGAACTCCCTGGGTTCTTGTTCACCCCGGTCGAGCGGGGGGCGCCACTTTAGGCGCCACCTGCCTGCGCCGGGCTCAGCAACTCCACCAAGCGCTGCCCCGCCCGCCCCAATGGCCTGTCCAGCCGCTGCACCAGCCAGGGCGTGAAGCGGTAACGCGAGCCGCCCTCAAAGGGCAGCTCGGCCAGTTCGCCCCGCGCCAGGGGCTCGTCCACCAAATAGCGCGGCATCCAGCCAAAGCCCATGCCCATCAGCAGGGCCTGGCGCTTGGCCACGAAGCCGGACAGGAAGAACACGCGCTCGCCGCCGAACATCTGGCGGTCTTCGCTACCCGCCCCTGAGTCGCGCACGGTCAGCTCCACATGGGCGTGCAGATCGGCCAGGCGGGCCGGGCGGCCCAGTTGCATCAGCGGGTGCTGCGGCGCCACGCAGAGCAGGCATTCAAGCTCGGGCAGGGCCAGGGCGCGGCATTGCGCATGCGGGCGGTAATCCTTGGCGATCATCAGGTCCGCGCCCTCCTGCTCGAAACAGCGCTGCACGCCGCCCAGGAATTCGATCTTCAGCTGCACGCGCGTGGGCACGCCTTCATCGGCCAGGGTCTTGAGCGCCTGCAGGCTGTCGGCCAGGGGCAGGATGCCGTCCACCACCAACAGCAGGCGCGCTTCCCAGCCGCTGGCCAGCTGTTGGGCCAGGGTGTTGAGCTGCTGGGCCTGCTGCAGCAGGCGCCGGCCTTCCAGCAGCACGGCCTCGCCTTCGGGGGTCAGGCGCAGGCGGTAGCCGCTGCGGTCGATCAGGCTCAGGCCCAGCTGCTCCTCTAGGCGCCTGACCTGGTAGCTGACCGCCGAGCTGACCTTGTGCAGGGCCTGTGCCGCCCCGGCCACGCTGCCCGTGCGCACCAGGGCGTCCAAAGCCGCCAAACCCTCCAGATCCCAGCGCATGTTCGAAATCCTAGAAATTGTTCTGCAAAGAAATTCGCTTTTTCTGAATTTAAGGCCTTAGAAGAATCAGGGTCATTCGCTTCTTCCCTGGGTTTCGCCATGAGCACTGCCTTCAACCCCTGCGGCCTGCGCGGCATCGAGTTCACCGAGTTCTGCGGCCCCGATCTGGAGCAACTGGAGACCCTGTACTGGGCCTTCGGCTTTTCCAAGCTGCGCCGCCACCCGGTGAAGGCGATCACGTACTTCCGCCAGAACGACATCCACTTCCTGCTCAACGGCGAGCGCGGCGGCCATTCGGCCGAGTTCGCCAAGCGTCACGGGCCGTCCATCAGCGCGATGGGCTGGCGCTGCGACGACGCGCAGGCCGCCCTGCGGGCTGCGGTGGCGCGCGGCGCGGTGGCCGTGCCGCCCGAGATGAAGGACCACCCCTGGCCCGCGGTCTGGGGCATTGGCGAGAGCCTGATCTATTTCATCGAGACCCCACGCGCGGGACAGCCATCGATCTACGAGCGCGAGTTCGTGGCGCTCGAACAGCCGCTGATCCAGGCCGACAAGGGCTTCCGCGTGGTGGACCACCTGACCAACAACGTGCCCCCGGGCGAGCAGCAGAAGTGGGCCGAGTTCTACAAGGGCATCTTCGGCTTCACCGAGGTGCGCTACTTCGACATCCAGGGCGTCAAGACCGGCTTGACCAGCTTTGCGCTGCGCTCACCCGACGGCAGCTTCTGCATCCCCATCAACCAGCCCAAGGACGACAAGGACCAGATTGCCGAGTACCTGCGCGAGTACAAGGGCCCGGGCGTGCAGCACCTGGCCTTTCTGACGGACGACATCCTGGCCTCGCTGGACGCGCTTAAGGCCGTGTCCGGCAGCCCGATCGAAACCCTCGACATCGACCCCGACTACTACCGCGAAGTGTTCGAGCGCGTGCCCGGCGTGCGCGAGGACCACGCGCGCATCGAAAAGCACCAGGTGCTGGTGGACGGCGACGAAGGCGGCTACCTGCTGCAGATCTTCACCAAGAACCTGATCGGGCCGATCTTCATCGAGATCATCCAGCGCGCCGACCACCTGGGCTTTGGCGAAGGCAACTTCGGCGCGCTGTTCCGCTCACTGGAAAAGGACCAAGAGAAGCGGGGGGTGCTGTGATGTTGCAAGGCATTCACCACGCTGCCTACCGCTGCCGCGACGCGCAGGAAACCGTGGCCTTCTACAAGCAGGCGCTGGGCATGGATCTGTTGCTGGCGATCTCGGAGGACCGGGTGCCCAGCACCAAGGAACCCGACCCCTACATGCACATCTTCCTGGACGCCGGCCGCGGCAATGTGCTGGCGTTTTTCGAACTGCCCAACAGCCCGGCCATGGGGCGCGACGAAGCCACGCCGGCCTGGGTGCAGCACATCGCCTTCCAGGTGGCGGACCTGGACACGCTGGCCCAGGCCAAGACGAAGCTGGAGGCGATGGGCCTGGACGTGGTGGGCCCGACCAACCACGCCATCTTCCAGTCGATCTACTTCCACGACCCCAACGGTCATCGCATCGAACTGGCGGCCAATACCGTGAAGCCGGGCGACCTGGAACGCCTGCGCGAGGTGGCACCGGCCATGATGGAGGAGTGGGGGCGGACCAAGCGCACGGTGAAGCAGGCGGCCTGGCTGCACGAGGCCGAGTTCGCCGGCTGATTACACGGACTCCCCGGCCAGGCGCACGTCGGGGCCCGTGCCGCCCAGCAGGCGCTCCAGGATCTCCAGCCGGTGCCGATGCAGGGTGGTGATGGCGTAGAAGTGCTCCTGCAGCTGCGGCGCCCGGCCGGCAATGCAGAGGGTGCCGCTGCGCAACTCGTCCTGCACCACCACCTCGGGCAGCAGCGCCAGCCAACCGCTGTCGCGTGCGATCAGGCGCAGCATGGCCATGTCATCCACCTCGGCGCGGACCCGTGGCACCACACCGGCGGCGGCGCACAGGCCGTCCAGCAGCACGCGGGAGGCGTGCCGCGGCCCGGGCAGTGCCAGGTCCACCCCGTCCAAGTCCTCCGGAACCGCAAGGCTCCGAGCACCCCAGCGCTCGGCCGGGCCCACCACCACGATGGGCTGGCTGCCCAGAAACTGGCTGTGCAGCGGGCGCTCCGGGTCGAGCGGCGCCTTTTCGTTGGCCAGCACCACATCCAGCTGGTGGCGCCCCAGGCGCTCCAGCAAATCAGCCAGCAGGCCGGATTCGAGCGTAAGGCTGACCCCCGGGTCGCTGAGGATCGGACGGATCAAGTTCTCCTGATAGTTACGCGACAAGGTGGCCACGCTGCCCACGCGCAGCCGCGTCACCCCTTGGCTGCGGCCTTGGAGCCGGCCCAGCATTTCCTGCCCCAGGCCAAAGATGTTCTCGGCATAGGCCAGCACCAGCTGGCCGGTGTCGGTGAGCACCAGGCGGCGCCCCTCGCGGTTGAACAGGGGCTCGCCCAGGCGGTCTTCCAACTGACGAATCTGGGCTGACACCGCGGATTGGGAGGTGTGCAGCTCGCTGGCTGCACGGGTCAGATGCCCCAGTTTGGCCACCCGCCAGAAGTACAGCAGGTGATGGAAGTTCAGCTGTTCCAGATTCATGGTTCTGAATTCTCGATGAATTCGTTCATTTCATTGAAATTTACAGAATGAATGCCTTTGGACAAGATGCGGGCCCTGACTTGATCTGGGTTTTGTCATGGACATTTCGATCGCGGTTGCAGGCGCCAGCGCGTTGGTGCCGGTGCTGTTGATGGGGGCGGCGGCCCTGGTGGCGCAGGCTGCGCGCGTTCGTTCGCAGACGCTGGCGCGGGCGTTCTCGCTGGGCAGCGGGCTGGCCGTGCTGGCGCTGGTGCTGGCCCTGGTGGCGCCCTTGTGGCTGGGCGCTGAGGCGCGTCGCTTGCCGGCTGGGTTGCAGGCTTCCACCTTCAGCCTCGTCATGGCCTTGCTGGTGCAGGTGCTCGGCTGGGTGATTGGCGCCTTCTCGGCGCGCTACCTGGAAGGTGAGCATGGCCAGACCCGCTACGGCGCCGCCCTGGCGGGCGTGCTGGCCTCGGTGCATCTGCTGCTGCTGGCCAACCATTGGCTGGTTCTGATTGCCGCCTGGGCGCTGGTGGGTCTGGCGCTGCAACCGCTGCTGTGCTTCTACGCCGAGCGCCCGTTTGCGCGCCTGGCGGCCTACAAGAAGCGCCTGGCCGACCGCGCAGCCGATCTGTTGCTGCTGGTGGCTGCCGGCCTGGCTTGGCTGGAGGTCGGTAGCGGCTCCTTGTCCGATTTGTGGTCGCACCTGGCCACTCAGGGCGCCTCCCTGGGCCTGCAGGCCAGTGCCGTCCTGCTGGTGCTGGCGGTGGTGCTGCGCAGCGCGTTGCTGCCGGTGCATGGCTGGCTGATCCAGGTGATGGAAGCGCCCACCCCGGTTTCGGCCCTGCTGCACGCCGGGGTGGTCAATCTGGGCGGCTTTGTGCTGATCCGCTTTGCACCGCTGCTGGAGCAGGCCCCGGCGGCCCGCGGCTTGTTGGTGGCGTTGGGCCTGGCCACGGCCGTTCTGGCCGGCATGGTGATGCTGACCCGCATCAGCATCAAGGTGCGCCTGGCCTGGTCCACCGTGGCGCAGATGGGCTTCATGCTGCTGGAGTGCGGCTTGGGCCTGTACACGCTGGCTGCGCTGCACCTGCTGGGGCACTCGCTTTACAAGGCGCATGCCTTCCTCTCGGCCTCCACGGTGGTTCGTCAGAGCCGGCTGCAGCGCCTGCTCGGTCCGGTGGCGGTGCGGCCCTTGAGCTTGCTGCTGGCTCCAGGGCTCGGCGTGGCCGGGGTGATGGCCCTGCAGCAGGCGCTGGCCCCCGCGGCCTGGCCCCTCTGGTGGAGTGCCGTGTTCGGCCTGGCCTGGGCGCCCTTGCTCTGGCTGCCCCAGACGGTTTCGAGCCAGGCGGCGCGCATGCGCCAGCTGGCTGTGGGGCTGGCCATGGTGTGCGGCTTGACGCTGGCGGCTGTGCTGGGCCACGCCTTGCCCCTGGGCTTGCAGGACGCCCCCGATGACCGCCTGGGCCTGTTGGTGCTGACGGGCATGGCCCTCCTGTACCTCGGCATGGCCCTGCTGCAGCGGCGACCACAGGCCTTGCAGGGCGCGCGCCGCTGGAGCTACGCCGGGTTCTACCTGGACGAGATCTACACCCGCCTGGCCTTGCGCCTGGGGGGCAGGGCCTGGGCGCCGCAGCCAACCCAATTGGCGCTCTGGAACACGCCCCGCC
>JBDHSJ010000121.1:0-12333 GCA_039808065.1 Burkholderiaceae bacterium
GCCATGAAGAAGAGGCCCAGCAGCAGGCCCTTGAAGGGGGCGAGGTCGGTCTCCAGCTCGTGCCGGTACTCGCTCTCGGCCAGCAGCACGCCGGCCAGGAAGGCGCCCAGCGCCATCGACAGCTCGGCCCAGCGCATCAGGGCCGCGCTGGCCACCACCAGCAGCAGCGCGGCGGCGGTGAAGACCTCGGGCGTGTTGGCGCGCGCAATCCAGCGCAGCGCCGGGCGCAGCAGCAGGCGCCCTCCCACCACCAGACCGGCCACCACGGCCAGCGCCAGCAAGGCGCCGCGCCAGCCCGCGCCGCCGCCCGCACCCAGCAGCGGGATGAGCGCCAGCACGGGAATCGCTGCAATGTCCTGCGCCAGCAGCACCGCCAGCACCGATTGCCCGCCGGGCGTCGGCATGAGGTTGCGTTCACCCATCACGCCCAGGCCGATGGCGGTGGAAGACATCGCCAGCGCCAGCGCGCCCACCAGCGCCACCGTGGGGCTCAGACCGAGGGACCAGCCCACACCACCGAGCAGCAGGGTGGATCCCAGCAGCTGCAGCGAGCCCCAGCCGAACACCGCGCGGCGCATCTGCCAGAGCCGGCGCGGCTCCAACTCCAGACCGACGAGGAAGAGCATGAGCACCACGCCGAACTCAGCCACATGCAGCACGCCCTCGGCATCGGCCACCAGCTTCAGGCCCCAGGGGCCGATGGCGATGCCCGCCGCCAGATAGCCCAGGATGGCACCCAAACCCAGGCGCTTGGCCAGGGGCACGGCCAGCACGGCGGCGGCCAGGTAAACCAGGGCGGCGCCCAGCCAATCGGAATGCCCGTTCACAGCATCGGCTCCTGCAGGTATTGGCACAGCGCCTGGATGTGCGCATCGAGATCGGCCTCGCTGGCGCGGTGGGCGTCGTGAAAGACCCAATGCGGTGCCCAATCCATGCCCATGAAGGCGGCCGTCTGACGGTAGGGCGCCAGAAACTGTTCGAAGGGCTGGCCATGGTGGCCCTGGGCCGAATAGGCCGTGGGGCTGCCGCCGGTGCTCACGACCAGTTGGAACTGCTTGCCCGCCAGCGCCCGCCCGCCCTGGCCTTTCCCGCCATAGGCCCAGCCCTGGGTACAGACCTGATCGAGCCAGAGCTTGAGCAGCGGCGGCATGCCGTACCAGTGGATCGGGTGCATCCACACCAGGCGGCGCACTGCGGCCACACGGGCCTGTTCGGCGGGCACATCGATCCAGTAATCGGGGTAGCGGGCGTACAGATCGTGCAGATCCACGCCCGGCAGGGCCTGCAGGGCGGGCTTGAGCTTGGCATGCACGCGCGAGTGGCGCAGGTCAGGGTGCGCAAACAGGATCAGGGTTTCGGCCATGGGCTGCGAGTGTTGCCTAAACTCCCACGATGCCTGCCCAGCTGATCCACCAACCGCCCACAGGGCCTTCACGCGCCCAGGTGCTGATCGTGCACGGCCTGGGTGAACACCAAGGCCGGTACGACGCGGTGGCGGCCCGTCTGAACTACTGGGGCTATGCCTGTTGGCGCTATGACCAGCGTGGCCATGGCCGCAGCCCCGGGCGCCGCGGCGATGCCCCGCACATCCACAGCCTGCTGGAAGACCTGGCCGAATGCATGGACAGCCTGCGCGCCCAGACGCCCGGCCTGCCCCTGGTGCTGCTGGGCCACAGCTTGGGCGGCCTGGTGGCCGGGCGCACCGTGGCCGGCGCGCTGCGCGGCGAAGCCTTCGGCCGCGCACCGGACGCCTTGGTGCTCAGCTCCCCCGCCATCGACCCCGGCATGACCGGCGGGCAGAAGGCCCTGCTGGCGGTGGCGCGGCACCTGTTTCCGCATCTGCTGGTCCACAACGGGCTCAAGCCCGAGTGGATCAGCCGCGACCCCGCGGTGGTGCAAGCCTATGTGAAGGACCCGCTGGTGCACGATCGCGTCAGCGCCACCGTGGCCGCCCTGGTGGCCGATGGCGGCCAGGAGCTGCTGCAGGCCGCCCCGCACTGGCAGGTGCAGACCCTGCTGATGTGGGCCGGCGCCGACCGCTGCGTGTCGCCGGCCGGCAGTGCGGCCTTTGCCGCCGCGGCACCGCAGGCCCTGGTGCAGAGCCATTGCTTCGAGGGCCTGGCCCACGAGATCTTCAACGAGCCCGAACACGAGCAGGTCTTTGCCCGGCTGCGTGACTGGCTGGACGAGCGCTTCCCCGCATGAACACGACGACCCCCACCCCGACGAGCACCGCCACTTCAGCCGACCTGGCCCAGACCTGCAACCAAATCTGGGACGCCCACATCCTGCCGGCCCTGCACGACTACATCGCCATCCCGGCCAAGAGCCCGATGTTCGATGCGGCCTGGGCCGACAACGGCCACATCGAACGCGTGGTGCGCGACGCCGCCGCCTGGGTCGAACGCCAGGGCAGCGTGCTGCAGGGCCTGAAGCTGGAAGTGGTGCGCGCGCCCGAGCGCACGCCGGTGATCCTGTTCGAACTGCCCGCCACCAAGACCGACAGCACGGACACCGTGCTGCTCTACGGCCATCTGGACAAGCAGCCCGAGTTCAGCGGCTGGCGCGGCGACCTGGGCCCCTGGACGCCCAAGCTGCTAGACGGCAAGCTCTACGGCCGCGGCGGCGCCGACGACGGCTACGCCATCTACGCCAGCCTGACCGCCCTGATCGCGCTGGACAAGGCCGGCATCCCGCGTCCGCGCTGCGTCGGCCTGATCGAGACCTGCGAAGAAAGCGGCAGCTTCGACCTGCCCGCCTACATCGACCTGCTCAAGCCCCGCTTCGGCAATGTGAGTCTGGTGGTCTGCCTGGACAGCGGCGCCGGCGACTACGAGCAGCTCTGGCTCACCACGTCCTTGCGCGGCAACGTCACCGGCACGCTGAAGGTCGAGGTGCTGGCCGAGGGCGTGCACAGCGGCGACGCCAGCGGCATCGTGCCCTCAAGCTTCCGCATCATGCGCCAGCTGCTGGACCGCCTGGAGGACGCCCGCACCGGCGCCCTGCTGCCCGAGGACTTCCACTGCCCCATCCCCGAGGTGCGCATTGCACAGGCGCGCGAAACCGCCGCCGTGCTGGGCGAGGCCGTCTACAAGCGCCTGCCCTGGGCCTGCGGGGCCGATGGCGGCGCCGTGCTGCCGATGAGCGAGGACCCGGCCCAGGTGCTGATCAACGGCACCTGGAAGCCCACGCTGAGCGTGACCGGGGTGGACGGCATGCCGCCGCTGGCCAATGCCGGCAATGTGCTGCGCCCCTACACCTCGTTCAAGCTGAGCCTGCGCCTGCCCCCGCTGGTGGACGGCAATGCCGCCGCGCTCAAGCTCAAGGCCCTGCTGGAAGACAACGCGCCCTACAACGCCCGCGTCACCTTCGAGCCCGATGGCCGCATGGGCGCCTACGGTGCCACCGGCTGGAACACGCCCGATCTGCAGCCCTGGCTCACGCAGGCCCTGGACAGCGCCAGCCGCGCCCAGTTCGGTCGCCCGGTCGGCTTCGTCGGCCAGGGCGGCACCATTCCGCTGATGAATCTGCTGCAGCAGGGCTTCCCGTCCGCGCAGATGATGGTCTGCGGCGTGCTGGGCCCGAAGAGCAATGCGCATGGCCCGAACGAGTTCCTGCATGTGGACTACGCCAAGCGCCTGACGGCCACCGTGGCCCAGGTCATCGCTGCGCACCCATGAAGCTCTGCATCGTCACCGGCGCCTCCCGCGGACTTGGGGCCGCGCTGGCTGAGCAGCTGATGGCCCACGGAGACCGCGTGCTGGGCATTGCACGCCGCCACAACCTGGCGCTGGCTCAGGGTGGTCAGGAAAGCTGGACAGCCGACCTGGGCAACCCCCAACCGGTGGCCGAGCGCCTGCAGTCCTGGTTGCACCGCCAGGGCCCGGGGGCCTTCAGCGAGCTGGTGCTGATCAACAACGCCGGCGTCGTCACCCCGCCGGGGCCGGTGCAGGCGGTGCCGCTGGCCCAGCTCAGCAGCGCCCTGCGCGTCGGCCTGGAAGCCACCCTGCTGCTTTCGGCCGCCTTTCTGGCCGCCACCGAGCAGTGGGGCCGGCCGCGCAAGATCATGAACATCTCCTCCGGCCTGGGCCGGCGCGCCATGGCCGCCGCGGCGCCCTACTGCGCCACCAAGGCCGGCATGGACCATCTGAGCCGCGCGATGGCGATGGATGAAGCCCTGAAGCCAAACGGCGCCCGTATCGTCTCGATTGCACCCGGCATCATCGACACCGACATGCAGGTGCAACTGCGCAGCGCCGACCCCACCGCCTTCCCCGACCAGCCACGCTTTGCGGCCTTCAAGGCCGAAGGGGCGCTGGAGACCGCCGAGGCAGTAGCGGCCAAGCTGCTGCGCTACCTGGACCGTGCGGACTTCGGTGCTGATCCTGTAGCGGATATTCGTGACGCTTAAGCATTTGGCGAGAGCCCTCCGGGGTGAAGCCCCCGAGGGCTGCAACGACACCGCGCGCAGCGGCCCAGAAGCTCAACCCCGAATCTGCCCTTCCCCCAGCACGACCCATTTGTAGGTCGTCAGCCCCTCCAGCCCCACCGGCCCCCGCGCATGCAGGCGGTCGGTGCTGATGCCGATCTCGGCGCCCAATCCGTACTCGAAACCATCGGCGAAGCGGGTGCTGGCATTGACCATCACCGAGGCCGAATCGACCTCGCGCAGGAAGCGCATGGCATGGCCATGGTGCTGGGTCAGGATGGCGTCGGTGTGGTGCGAACCGTAGCGGTTGATGTGGGCAATCGCCTCGTCCAGGCTGTCGACCAGCTTCACACTGATGCGGTAGTCGAGGTATTCGGTCGCCCAGTCGGCCTCGGTCGCTGCTTCAGCGCCGGGCAGCAAGGGCAGGCTGTCCGGGCAGGCATGGAAGCGCACCTTCTTGGGCGCCCAGAGCTTGCCCAAGCGCGGCAGAAACTCGGCCGCCACTGCGCGGTGCACCAGCAGGCTCTCGGTGGCATTGCAGGGGCTGACCTTCTGGGTCTTGGCGTTGTCCACCACGGTCAGCGCCATCTCCAAGTCGGCCTGCGCATCCACATAGCAATGGCAGTTGCCATCCAGGTGCTTGAGCACCGGCACACGCGCCTCAGCGGCGATGCGCTCGATCAGGCCCTTGCCCCCGCGCGGGATCAGCAGGTCCAGGTAGTCGGTGGCGGTGCACATCCAGCCCACGGCGGCGCGGTCGGCACTGGGCACCAGCTGGACGGCGGCAGCGGGCAGGCCGGCGACCCGCAGCGCCTGCTGCACCAGCGCGCCCAGCGCCAAGTTGCTCTGCAGGGCTTCCGAGCCGCCGCGCAGGATGCAGGCATTGCCGCTCTTGATGGCCAGGCCGGCGGCCTCGATGCTGACGTTGGGGCGGCTCTCGAACACCATGCCGAACACCCCCAGGGGGACGCGCATCTGGCCCACCTGGATGCCGCTGGGGCGGCGCTGCAGATTCGTCATCGCGCCCACCGGGTCGGGCAGGGCGGCGATCTGTTCGCAGCCCTCGGCCAGGGTCTCCAGGATGGCGGGCGTGAGTCGCAGGCGGTCCACCAGCGGCGCCTCCAGGCCGCGCGCCTGGGCGGCGGCCACATCGGCTTGGTTGGCCTCCACCAGCTGCGGCTGCGGCGCGCGCAGCAGGGCGGCCAGCTCGGTCAGGGCCCGGTTACGGGCGGCGGTGCTGGAGGCGGCCAGCTGGCGACTGGCGGCGCGGGCGGCCTGGCCCAGGGCATCGAATTCAGAGGACTGCATGGGCCCATTTTCCGGGCCAAAGCACTACGCCTGCTGATCGCAGCCTTCGTGGCAAGGCAGGGCGATCAAGTGCCACCGCGGAACCGGCTCTGCCGGGCCGCTGGCTGAGGAGGGAGCGAGGCCGGCAAGCCGGCCGACCCTTTCCGAAGGACTGCGCCCGTCTCGCGGGCGCAGGCTGGAGGCGCCGGCGCCGCAGGCGCTTCGGGGGGGAGTCAACTCTCCACGACGGGCAAGTCGAGTTCGAAGAAGAAGCGGCTGCCGCGCTCGGGCGTGCTGTCGATGCGGATCTGGCCGCCCATCAGGCGGATCAGCTGCTGGCTGATGGACAGGCCCAGGCCGCTGCCCTCGCGGCGGCGCGGGCCCTCGCTGACCTGCTCGAAGGGCTGGAACAGGCGTGCCTGCTGGGCCTCGCTCAGGCCCGGGCCGCTGTCGGCCACCTCGAAGTACAGGAGCACGCGGCCCGGTGCGCTGGCCAGGCGTTGCACCTGCAATTGCACATGGCCGCGGTCGGTGAACTTGACGGCGTTGGAGAGCAGGTTGAGCAGCACCTGGCGCAGGCGCTGGCCGTCCACCAGCACCCGCTCGGGCAGCTCGGGGTCGAGCAGCAGCGCGTAGTCCAGGCCCTTCTGTTCGGCGCGCGGGCGCACGATGGCGCTGGAAAGCTCCAGCAGCGAGCGCAGCTGCACCGTCTGCGGGTGCAGCTGCACGCGGCCTGCCTCCACCGCCGCCATGTCCAGCAGGTCGTTGATCAGCGCCAGCAGGTGTTCGCCGCTGTCCTGGATGAGGTTGAGCTTGCGGCGCGTCTCGGTCGCCAGACTGCCATCCAGATTGAGCAGCTGCGAAAAGCCGAGGATGGCGTTCAACGGCGTGCGGAACTCGTGGCTCATGGTGGCCAGGAAACGGCTCTTGGCCTGGTTGGCGGCCTCGGCCTTCTGCATCGCCTCCTTCAGCTCGGCGGTGCGCGCGGTCACCAGCTCTTCCAGATGCTCGCGGTGCAGGGCCAGCGCCTGTTCGGCCATCTGGCGCTCGGTGATGTCGATGGCCAGGCCTTCGATGCGCACCGGGCGCGTGCCCTCGCGCACGCGGTGCAGCGACACCTCGATCCAGCGCGGCTCACCGGCCAGGGTTTCGATCAGCAAGGGCAGGCGCTGCACGCCGCGCTGCTGGCGGTTGAGCATGCCGATGAGGCGGCGCAAGTCACGCGGCGGCACATGGGCCAGCCGGCGCAGCGAGCGGCTGTGTGCCAGCGCGGCCTGCGGGCTGGCGAAGCCCAGCATCTGCGCCAGGGCCAGGTTCAGGTCCACCAGGCGACCGCGGTGGTCGGTCTGGAAGATGCCCTCGCTGGCGTTCTCGAACAGGCTGCGGTAGCGCGCCTCGCTCTGGCGCAGCTCGTGGGTGGCGCTGGCCAGGCGCTCGCTCATGCGGTTGAACTGCTCGGTCAACTCGCCCATCTCATCCTGGCGCTCGACCTTCATCCGCGTGCCCAGATCGCCCGCCGCCACGCGCCGCGCCATCTCGCCCAGGCGGGCCATCGGGCCGCGGACCAGGTTGTTGACCCACCAGTAGCAGCCCACCACCAAAGCCGCCAGCACCGCAGAAAGCAGGCCGACGATGAAGCGCTGGGTGGCGCGCAGCTCGGCGTCGATCTGCGCGGTGCTGACGACCAGACGCGCGGTGCCGACGCGCGACTGGCTGCCACCGCTGGTGTACGTGACATCGAAACGGCGCTCGATCAGCACCCCGGCGTCGGCGCTACCACGCTCCCGCGCCAGCGGAGGCGACTTGGTGTCGCTGGGCTGCACCTCGACCCGACTGACCTCGGGGTCACTCATCAAGGTGTCAAGGATGGCCCCCGCCGCCGCCATGTCCAGATTCCACAGTGGCGGCGCCAGGCCATTGGCCGCCAGCGCGGCCAGCCGGGTCTGGCGCGCCTCCAGGCCGAGCCGCAGCTTGCGCGCCTCCGTCACCGACCACAGCCCGCCGCCCGCCAGCCCGATCAGGGCCGCGGCCAGGGCCAGGCCCAGGGCCAGGCGGGAGCGCAGGCTGGTGACGGCCACGGCGCGCGGGGTTCAGGCGGTCTTCTTGGCCGCGGCCTTGCGCGGCGCCTTGGCCGCGCGCGGCTCGAACTCGAAGTTCACCTTGCCGGCCTTGCCGTCCCACACCAGCTTGGCCTTGAACTTGCGCCGTGTGCGGTTGGAGACAAAGTTTTCCAGGAAGTCGGTGCCGCCCTCGTGCAGCAGCTTGCTCATCTGCGCGCGCTCCACCGGTTGGGTCAGGATCACCTTGCCGCTCTTGAAGTCGCAGGTGATGTGCGCCCCCACGGCGTGTTCGCAGACGTAGTTGGCGCCATGCTCGTAGACATGGCCCTTGCACTTGGGGCAGGCGCCCAGGGATTCCTGACCGCTGAAATCGACCGGCTCGCCGTCGTCGCTGTTCTTGTCGTCGCCGAAGTCGAACTCGAGCTTCCAGTTCTTGACCTCCTCGTCGAACACCAGCTGCAGCTCGGCCGTGAAGGGGCGGCCCAGGCGCGAGCGGAAGCCTTCGAGCGGGCCGATGCGCTTGGCCTGCAGGAATTGCTCCACCTCGGCCAGCTCGAAGCTGCGGCCGCCGGGGATCTTGGTGATCGAGAACTCGCACTTCGTGCAGGCAAAGCGGCGGTAGTTCTCCTTCACCACGCCACCACAGTTCGGGCAGGGGGTCTGGAGGGTGGCGTAGTCACCCGGGATGGTGTCGCGGTCGTAGCTCTTGGCCTTGGCCACCACGCGCTCGGCCATCTTGGCGATGTCGGCCATGAAGGCCTCGCGGCTGAGCTTGCCCTTCTCCATCTGCGCCAGCTGGTATTCCCACTGGCCGGTCAGCTCGGGCTGCGTGAGCTCCTCCACCTCCAGGCCGCGCAGCAGCGTCATCAGCTGGAAGGCCTTGGCGGTGGGGATGAGGTCGCGGCCCTCGCGCAGCATGTACTTCTCGGTGATCAGGCCTTCGATGATGGCGGCGCGCGTGGCCGGTGTGCCCAGGCCGCGCTCGGCCATGGCCTCGCGCAGCTCGTCGTCGTCCACCAGCTTGCCGGCGCCCTCCATCGCCCCCAGCAGGGTGGCTTCGTTGTAGCGGGCCGGCGGCTTGGTCTGCAGGCCCTTCACGTCCACGCTCTCCACGCGCACCTTCTCGCCCGGGGCCACGGGCACCAGGGTGGCGTCGTCGTCCTGCGCTTCCTTGCCGTAGATGGCCAGCCAGCCGGGGTTGACCAGCACCTTGCCATTGGTCTGGAAGCGGTGGCCGGCGGCCTCCGAAATGCGCGTCGTCACCTGGAACTCGGCGGCCGGGAAGAACACCGCCAGGAAGCGCTTGACGACCAGTTCGTAGAGCTTGGCCTCGGCTTCGCTCAAGCCTCCGGGTGCCTGCAGGGTCGGGATGATGGCGAAGTGGTCGCTGACCTTGCTGTTGTCGAAGACCTTCTTGGTGGGCTTGATGTAGCCTTGCTTCAGCGCGGTGGCGGCGTGCACACCCAGGCCCGCCGGGTTGGCGTCCTTCAGCATCTCGGCGGTCTGCTTGGCCACGGCCAGGTAGTCCTCGGGCAGGTGGCGGCTGTCGGTACGCGGGTAGGTCAGGGCCTTGTGCTTTTCGTACAGGGCCTGGGCCAGCGCCAGCGTGGTCTTGGCGCTGAAGCCGAAGCGGCCATTGGCCTCGCGCTGCAGGCTGGTCAGGTCGAACAGGGCCGGGCTGGCCTGGCTGCTGGGCTTGCTTTCCTCGGTCACCGTGGCGGGCTGGCCCTTGACGGCAGCGGCAATCGCCTCGGCACAGGCCTTGTCCCAGAGCCGATCCGCGCGGGCATCGGCGTCCTCGCCCTTCTTGAAGGCCGGGTCGATGTACTTGCCTTCGTACTGGCCGGCGACGGCGTCGAACTGGGCCTTGACCTCCCAGTAGTCGCGCGCCACATGCTTGCGGATCTTTTCCTCGCGCTCCACCACGATGGACAGCGTGGGCGTCTGCACCCGGCCCACGGTGGTGAGGAAGAAGCCGCCGTCGCGGCTGTTGAAGGCCGTCATGGCGCGGGTGCCGTTGATGCCGACCAGCCAGTCGGCCTCGGAGCGGCAGCGCGCGGCCTCGGCCAGGGGCATCAGCTCGGCGTCGCTGCGCAGCTTGGCAAAGCCGTCGCGGATGGCCTGCGGCGTCATGCTCTGCAGCCACAGGCGCTCGATCTTCTTGTCGAACTTGCCGCGCGCGGGCTGGGCGTACTGCACGATCAGCCGGAAGATCAGCTCCCCCTCGCGGCCCGCGTCACAGGCGTTGATGATGTGCTCGACATCCTTGCGCCGGATCAGCTTGACCAGGGCATTGAGCCGGCTCTTGCTCTTGTCAATCGGCTGCAGATCGAAGTGCGGCGGAATGACCGGCAGGTTGGCGAAGCTCCATTTGCCCCGCTTGGGGTCCACGCCTTCGGGGGCGGCAATCTCCACCAGATGGCCCACTGCGGAGGAGACGATGTAGTGCTCGTTCTCGTGGTACTCGTCGTGCTTCTCGAACTTGCCGCTTTGGGGCGTCAGGGCGCGCACGATGTCGAGCGCGACGGACGGCTTCTCGGCAATGACCAGGGTCTTCAGGCTCATGGGTTCTTCGCTGTGTTGGATGGGGGCTGCTGCACAATCCGCGGCCTCGCGTGCACGCACACACGCGCGCGCACCCCTGAATTCACTATACGAATCGTTTCATGGCTTCTTCGCTGCCCCGTCGCATCCAGGTTCGCCGCTCCGGCGTGCACGGCCGCGGGGTCTATGCGGTGGGGCCCATCGCCGCGGGCGAACGCATCGTCGAATACAAGGGCGAGCGCATCAGCGACGAGGAGGCCGACCGCCGCCACCCCGCTGACCCGAAGGAGCCGCACCACACCTTCTATTTCTCGCTGGAAGGCGGCGGCGTCATCGACGCCCGCTTTGGCGGCAACAGCGCGCGCTGGATCAACCACAGCTGCGCGCCCAATTGCGAAGCCAACGAGATCGAGGGGCGCGTCTTCATCCACGCCCTGCGCGACATCGAGCCCGGCGAAGAGCTGTTCTACGACTACCACCTGGTGGTGGACGAGCGCTACACCGCCAAGCTGAAGCGCCAGTACCTCTGCCTGTGTGGCGCGGCGAGTTGCCGCGGCACCATGCTGCTGCCGAAGAAATGAGCGGGGTGGACTGGGGCCTGCCCGCCCTGCGCCAGGCGCTGGGGCCCGGCGTCGAGCTGGAATGGCTGGCGCGCTGCGGCTCCACCAACACCGAGCTGCTGGAGCGCGCCCGCGCCGGCCTGGCGCGCCCCTGCGTGCTCGTGGCCGAGCAGCAGGACGCCGGCCGCGGCCGCCTGGGCCGCCAGTGGCAGAGCTGGCCGGGGGCCTCGCTGACGGTGTCGATCGCCTGGCCCTGGGGCACGGCGCCGCTGGAAGGGCTCTCCCTGGCCGTGGGCGCAACCCTGGCCGAGGCACTGGACGACCGCGTGCAGCTGAAGTGGCCCAATGACCTCTGGTTCGAGCGCCGCAAGCTCGGCGGCATCCTCATTGAAACCGTGGCCCAGGGCGGCAGCCCGCGCGCCCTGGTGCTGGGGGTGGGCCTGAACGTGGCCCCGCCACCGGCCGACGTGGGCCTGCCCAGCGCGGGCCTGCAGCAGCTGGACCCGCGCTGGCGCGCGCCCACCGCCCTGTCCACCGTGGCGCCGGTGCTGGTGGAGTTGCTGCAGGGCTGGCAGGGCTTTGCGCCCTGGCAGGCCCGTTACGCGGCACGCGACGGCCTGCGCGGCCTGCCTCTGGAACTGGCCGGCGTGCAGGGCCTGGGCGAGGGTGTGAATGCCCGCGGTGAACTGCTGCTGCGCGATGCGCAAGGCCAGCTGCATGCGCTGGCCTCGGGCGAAGCCCAGTTGCGTTGGGGGGTCTCGTCATGATGCGCGCCTGGCTGCTGGTGCTGCTGATGGCCAATGGCCTGCTCTGGGCCTGGGGCGCCGGCTGGCTGGGGCCGCGCAGCCAGGGCGAGCAACGCGAGCCCGAACGCCTGGCCGCGCAGTTCCACCCCGAACGCCTGAAGCTGCTGGACGCCGCCCAGGCCGAGGCCCTGCGCCGCGCGCCGCCGCTGTGCCGCATGCTCGGCCCCTTTGCCGACGACGCCGCCTGGCAGGCCGCCGAGGCCGCGCTGCGCAGCGAGCTCAACTTGCCCGTGGGCCAGTGGCGCCACGAAACCCGGCCCCAGGCCGCGCAGTGGGGCGTGCTGAGCCGCGTGGCCGCCGACGCCGCCGACCTGGAACGCAAGCGCGGCGTGTTGGAACGCGCCCAGCTCAAGCCGCGCGGCGTGAATGTGCCGGGCGAGAGCAGCCCCAGCCTGCTGGTGGCGCGCTTCGACAGCGAGGAGGCCGCCAAGGCCGAGGCCGAGCGCCTGCGCGAGGCCAAGAACCTGCGCGCGCTGCGTGTGGCCCAATTGCGGCCCGCCCAGCAGCAGCACTGGCTGCGCGTGAGCGCCTGGCCAGCCGAGCGCCTGATGGTCAGGCACCCGAGCTGGGGCCCCGGCCCGATGGCCTGCCCGGGCGTGGGCCCGGCGCCCTCCGCCACGCCCGCCTCGGAGGCGGCCTCGGCGGCG
>JBDHSJ010000122.1:0-12329 GCA_039808065.1 Burkholderiaceae bacterium
TGGCGGAGACGGAGGGATTCGAACCCTCGATGCAGGTTTTGCCCACATACTCCCTTAGCAGGGGAGCACCTTCGGCCACTCGGTCACGTCTCCGGCGAAGCCCTGCATTATGGCAGAGATTTTTTAGTTTTCTGCAGGCCGGTCCAAATCAAAGGCCTTGTGCAACGCACGCACGGCCAGCTCCATGTACTTCTCGTCGATGACGACCGAGGTTTTGATCTCGCTGGTCGAGATCATCTGGATGTTGATGCCCTCCTCCGACAGGCAGCGGAACATCTTGGCGGCCACGCCGACATGGCTCTTCATGCCGATGCCCACGATGCTGACCTTGCAGATCTTCGGGTCGCCCAGCACCTGCGCGGCGCCGGTGGCCGGTGCCACCTTGGTCTTCAGCAGATCCAGGCAACGCGCGTAGTCATTGCGGTGCACGGTGAAGCTGAAGTCGGTACGGCCGTCGTGGCTGACGTTCTGGATGATGACGTCGATGTCGATGTTGGCATCGGCCACCGGGCCCAGGATCTGAAAGGCCACGCCCGGCTTGTCGGGCACGCCCAGCAGGGTCACCTTGGCCTCGTCGCGGTTGAAGGCGATGCCGGAGACGACAGCTTGTTCCATGTTTTCGTCCTCTTCAAAGGTGATCAGGGTGCCGGACTTGGCTTCCTCGTCGATCGGGATGTCCCAGGGCGTGAAGCTGGAGAGCACACGCAGCGGCACCCGGTACTTGCCGGCGAATTCCACCGAGCGGATCTGCAGCACCTTGCTGCCCAGCGAGGCCATTTCCAGCATCTCTTCGAAGCTGATGGTGGCCATGCGGCGCGCCTCGGGCACGATGCGCGGGTCGGTGGTGTAGACCCCGTCCACATCGGTGTAGATCAGGCATTCGTCGGCCTTCATCGCCGCCGCCACGGCGACGGCCGAGGTGTCGGAGCCGCCACGCCCGAGCGTGGTGATGTTCCCTTCCTCGTCGATGCCCTGGAAGCCGGTGATGACAACCACGCGGCCCGCAGCCAGGTCGGCGCGCACCTTGGCGTCATCGATGCTCTGGATGCGCGCCTTGGTGTAACTGCTGTCGGTGCGGATCGGCACCTGCCAGCCGCTGTAGCTGACGGCCTCCATGCCTTCGCTCTGCAGCGCGATCGACAGCAAGCCCACCGAGACCTGCTCACCGGTAGCGGCAATCGCATCGAGTTCGCGCTGAATGGGCGGCGTCACCACCTCGGGCGAGAGCTCCTTGGCCAGGCCGAGCAGGCGGTTGGTCTCGCCCGACATGGCCGAAGGCACCACCACCAGTTGGTGGCCGGCCCGCACCCATTTGGCGACCCGCTTGGCGACATTGCGGATGCGCTCGGTGGACCCCATGGAGGTGCCACCGTACTTGTGAACAATCAGGGCCATGATGTAACCGGGTTACGGGTTTCAGGCGAAAGAAGTCCCGATTCTAGGGATCCGCCCGGGAAAACCCGCTCCAGAGTTACTTCGTGGCGCGCGAAAGCTCCACACCGAGCACGCCCTTGCGTGAGCACACCCAACCCCCCGGCGCCGGCCAACGCCGGCCCAGGCCCTGCCATTCGCTCATCAGACGGTCCAGCAGCGAGACCGGCACGCCCGCCGGCAGCTGCGGCGCCAGCCAGGCGGCCAGCACATTGCGGCGGCGCGCGCGCGGCAGCGCCGCCCAGGCGGCATGGCGCAGGCCGCCCTGCTCGGAACGGCAGGCCGGCAAGTCCAGCGCGGCCACTTCGTCGGCCAGTTCACGTGCCTGCGCGGCGTGTCGTGCCACCTCACCCAGCACCGTGACGGCCTGCGGAAACTGCGCCACCAGCACCGGCATCAGCTGCTGACGCAGACGACTGCGCGCATACCGCGGGTTCTGGTTGCTTGGGTCTTGCACGACCGGCAGGCCGGCCGCCTGCACCAAGGCCTGCAAGGCCCGGCGCGGCCGCTGCAGCCAGGGCCGGCACCAGTGCAAATCGTCGCCCTGCCACTGGGCCGGCATGGCGGCCAGGCCGGCCGGGCCGCCCCCACGCAAGGCCTGCAACAGCACGGTCTCGGCCTGATCCTCGGCATGCTGCCCGAGCAGGACCAAGCTGGCCCCAGCCGCCTTGGCCATCTTGGCCAGGGCCGCATAGCGCTCGCGCCGCGCCCAGGCCTCCACGCTGTCCCCGGGCTCGGGTTGCCCCTGCAGGCGGCACACCTGCAACTCCACCGGCCAACCGGCGGCGCCAAGCTGTGCCACCACGGCTTGCGCATGCGCTACCCAGGCATCGGCCTCGGGCTGCAATCCATGGTGCACATGCAGGGCCAGCACCCGCAAATGCAAAGCCACCGCCTGGCGGGCGGTGGCTAGCAGCAGAGCGGTGGAATCCAGGCCGCCGCTGAACGCGACGGCAACGGCATCACCGGGCTTTGGTGTCGGTGAAACGGCCATAGGCCAGCAGGCGCTCCTGGCGACGATCCAGCAGTTCGTCCACCTTGAGGTCGCTGACTTGGCGCAGGGCATCGGTCAGCGCGCGCTTGAGCGAAGAAGCCATGCCCTTGGGGTCGCGGTGCGCGCCGCCCACCGGCTCGTTGACGATCTTGTCGATCAGGCCCATGGCCTTGAGCCGGTGCGCCGTGATGCCCAGCGACTCCGCGGCCTCGGCGGCACGGTCGGACGACTTCCACAGGATCGACGCACAGCCTTCTGGCGAGATCACGGAGTAGGCGCTGAATTGCAGCATCAGCACCTGATCCGCCACGCCAATGGCCAGGGCGCCGCCCGAACCGCCCTCACCGATGACGGTGGCGACCAGCGGCACTTCCAGCTGGGCGAACTCGAAGATGTTGCGACCAATGGCTTCGCTCTGGCCACGCTCTTCCGCACCGATGCCGGGGTAGGCGCCCATGGTGTCGATGAAGCAGAACACCGGCAGGCGGAACTTCTCGGCCAGCTTGGCCAGGCGCAGGGCCTTGCGGTAGCCCTCGGGGCGCGGCATACCGAAGTTGCGCAGCGCGCGCTCCTTGGCGTCGGCACCGCGCTGGTGGCCGATCACCATGCAAGCCTGACCGTTGAAGCGAGCCAGGCCGCCGACGATGGCCAGGTCATCCGCAAAATGCCGGTCGCCGTGCAACTCGACGAAGTCGGTGAAGAGTTCGCGGCAGTAGTCCAGGGTCTGCGGACGCTGCGGATGGCGGGCGATCTGGTAGATCTGCCAGGGCGCCAGGCCGGAGTAGATGTCCTTGGTGAGCTGCTGGCTCTTCTTGGAGAGGCGGTCGATCTCTTCCGAGATGTCCACGGCCGACTCGGACTGCACGTAGCGCAGTTCGTCGATCTTGGATTCCAGCTCGGCAATCGGCTGCTCGAATTCGAGGAAGTGGCGTTTGCTCATGTCACAGATTCTCGCAGATGGAGGTTTTGGAGCCCTCCGGGCAAGCCGCAATCGACCGAACGGTCGGTCGAACGCTTCACGACCCTCAGTATTCCACCGGCAGCGGATCGAGGCTGCGCCACAGATACCAGGTGGCCACGGAGCGGAACGGTGCCCAGTTTTCGCCGACCTCGCGCGCTTCGGCACGCGACACCGGCTCGCCGGAAAAATAGTTCACGCTGATGCCCTTGATGAGGCCGATGTCATCCAAAGGCAGCACGTTGGGTCGCATCAGGTGAAAGATGAGGAACATTTCGGCCGTCCAGCGGCCGATGCCGCGGATTGCCACCAACTCCTCAATGATGGCTTCGTCGTCCATCTGCGCCCATTGGCGCACATGCACCTGCCCGGCTTGGAAATGGTCGGCCAGGTCGCGCAGGTACTCGGCCTTGCGCACGGAAAGGCCGGCTTCCCGCAGTACCGCCACCTCATGAGTCAGCACCGCTGCCGGTGCCAGCTTGTGGCTGGGGCCACCAACCAGGCCGACGAAGCGATCCCAGACCGACTGCGCGGCCTTGACGGAGATTTGCTGCCCGACGATGGAGCGTGCCAAGGTGGTGAAGGCGTCGCCCTTGTTCTGCAGCCTGGCTTCGCCGAACTGCGGGATCAGCTTCTTCATCACCCGGTCACGGCGGCTCAGGTGCTTGCAGGCCTCGTCCCAGTACTCGGGCGTGACGCCCAGCTTGGGCGCCATCAGTTGGCCACCCAGCTGGTGCCTTCGGGGCCGTCCTTGAGCGTGACGCCGCGGTGCGTCAGCTCAGCCCGGATGGCGTCGGCCTGGACGAAGTCGCGTGCTGCCTTGGCCGCGGCGCGGGCGGCAATGCGCTCTTCGATCCAGGCGGCATCCACCGCCGCGCCACCTTGCAGGTAATCACGCGGCACGCCTTGCAGGATGCCGAGGCTGGCGCCCAGGGCCTTGAGCAGGCCGGCAGCGGCCGGCGAGGCGCTTCGATTGACCTCGGCGGCCAGCTCGAACAAAACAGCCAGCGCCTGCGGCGTGTTGAAGTCTTCGTCCATCGCCGCCTTGAAGGCGGCGGCGTGGCCCTGGCTCCAGTCGATGGCAACGACCGGCTCGGCGCTCACCGCGTCCAGCGCGGTGTACAGCCGGCGCAGGGCCTGGCGGGCGTCCTCGATATGCGCATCGCTGAAGTTGAAAGGGCGGCGGTAATGCGTACGCAGCATGAAGAAGCGCAGGGTCTCGCCGTCGTAGCGCTGCAGCACCTCGCGGATGGTGAAGAAGTTGCCCAGGCTCTTGGACATCTTCTCGTCGTCGACATTGAGGAAACCGTTGTGCAGCCAGTAGCGCGCAAACGGCAGACCGGCGCCTTCGGACTGTGCGATCTCGTTCTCATGGTGCGGGAACTGCAGATCCATGCCGCCCCCGTGGATGTCGAAGGTCTCGCCCAGCGTGGCGCAGCTCATGGCCGAGCACTCGATGTGCCAGCCCGGCCGGCCCTGGCTGTAGGGCGAGCCGGGGAACTTGGCGTCCTCGGGTTCGTCGGCCTTGGCGGCCTTCCAGAGCACGAAGTCGAGCGGGTCCTGCTTGCCGCGGTCCACTTCCACGCGCTCACCGGCGCGCAGGTCATCGAGCGATTTGCCGCTGAGCTTGCCGTAGCCGGGAAACTTGCGCACGGCGTAGTTCACGTCACCGTTGTCGGCCCGGTAGGCCAGCCCCTTCTCCTCCAGGCGCTCGATCAGGCCAATCATCTGCGGCACGTACTCGGTGGCACGCGGCTCGATGGTGGGTGTGGCGATGCCCAGCGCGCCGATGTCTTCACGCATCGCCGCGATCATTTCGTCGGTCAGCGCGCGGATGCTGACGCCCCGCTCCACCGCCCGCTTGATGATCTTGTCGTCGATATCGGTGATGTTGCGCACATAAGTGACGCGATAGCCGCTGGCCTGCAGCCAGCGGTACACCACATCGAAGGCCATCATCATGCGCGCATGGCCCACGTGGCAGAGGTCGTAGATCGTCATGCCGCAGACATACATTCCGGCTTCACCGGGAACCAGGGGCACAAAGTCTTCGACCGCTCGCGTGAGCGTGTTGTAGATGCGCAGAGACATGGGTCTTCGGAGGGGGCCCGGTGCGAGGACCGGGGAGGGTAGCGTGGGCCGGCGCAGGGGCAAGGCCGGAGCATCCCTAGGACAAGAATGGAACCACCGCAGCGGCTCCCTAGAATGGTCGATCAGTATAGCCAGCGCCCCCCAGCCGTCCGGGTGGCGCGCCCCTGCATGACGCTGTCGTTCCGCCCCCTTTCCCTTCTTGCCCTGCTCTGGGCCCTGACCCTGCCGGCGCAGGCCCAGGGTGCGCTGGAGCAGGCGCAATCGCATTGGTATGCCGGCCGCCAGACCGAGGCCGTGAACACCCTGGAAGCGGCCCTGGCCAGCCAGCCGCGCGACGCCAAGCTCCGGTTCGTGCTGGCCTGGATGCGTCAGGAACAGGGCCAGACCGGCAGCGCCGAGCAGTTGCTGCGGGCCCTGATCGAAGAGTTCCCGGACCACGGTGAAGCGCAGAACAATCTCGCCGTCATCCTGGCGCAGCGTGGTGAACTCGATGCCGCGCAGCAGCTGCTGGAGCGCGCTGTGCAGTTGCACCCGGAGCACTGGCAAGCGCAGGAAAACCTGGGGGACCTGCTGCTGCGCCTGGCGCAGCGCGCGTATCTGCGCGCCGCGCAATCGCCCGCACCGGCCGCCGTGCAACTCAAGCTCAAGCTTCTCGAACCCTTGCTGCGCGCCCCGCAGCGCTGAACCCATGCTTCGCAAAATCCTCCTCAGCTCCCTGCTGGCCCTGGCCCCACTGGCTGCGAGCGCCCAGACCGTGCTGCTCAAGACCAGCGCGGGTGACATCCGCATCCAGCTGGATGCCGCCAAGGCCCCCAAGACCGTGGCCAACTTCCTGCAGTACGTGAAGTCCGGGCATTACAACGGCACCATCTTTCACCGCGTCATTGCTGACTTCATGATCCAGGGTGGCGGCTTCACGCCGCAGATGCAGCAAAAGCCCACCCGCGCGCCGATCCCCATCGAATCGCGCAACGGCCTGTCCAATGTGCGCGGAAGCATCGCCATGGCGCGTACCGGCGACCCGAATTCGGCCACCGCCCAGTTCTTCATCAATGTGGTGGACAACCAGCGCCTGGATGCCGACATGTCGCCCGACGGCTTTGGCTACACGGTGTTCGGCAAGGTGGAGTCCGGCATGGAGGTGGTGGACAAGATCCGCGCCGTGCCCGTGGCCGACCGCGGCATGCACGGCAACGTACCCGAAACCCCCATCCTCATCCTCAAAGCTAGCGTGGAGACCAAGAAATGAGCACCAAGCAAGTTGAACTGCACACCAACCAGGGCCTGATCCGCATCGAGCTGGACACCGAGAAGGCGCCGATCTCGGCCGAAAACTTCCTCGGCTATGTGCGCCGCGGCCACTACGACGGCACGATCTTTCACCGCGTCATCAAGGGCTTCATGATCCAGGGCGGTGGCTTCACGGCCGACATGCAGCAAAAGCCCACCGAGGCGCCGATCCAGAACGAGGCCAACAACGGCCTGAAGAACCTGAAGTACACCCTGGCGATGGCGCGCACCAATGCGCCGCACTCGGCCAGCGCCCAGTTCTTCATCAACACCGTGGACAACGACTTCCTCGACTTCAAGAGCGAGTCCGGTTCCGGCTGGGGCTATGCGGTGTTCGGCCGCGTGGTCGAGGGCCAGGCCATCGTCGATGCCATCGAAAAAGTCCGCACCAGCCGCGCCGGCGGCCATGAGAACGTGCCGGTCGAGGCCGTGGTCGTCGAGAAGGCCGTCGAGGTCTGAGTCTGTTGATCGACCAGATCCAGGCGCCGCCCGCGTGGCGGCGCCTTGCTTTCATCTCCGACCTGCACCTCGGGCCGGACACACCGCTCACTTTCGCGGCGCTTGAGCGGGCGCTGCAGCGCCTGGAGGCCGATGCCCTCTTCATCCTGGGCGACTTGTTCGAGGCCTGGGTGGGGGACGACGCCCGCGAACTGCCCTGGGCGCAGGCGGTGGTACAGGTTCTTGGCGCCTGCGCGTCGCGGCGGCCGGTCTACTTCCAGCACGGCAACCGCGATTTCCTACTCGGCGCCGCCATGGCCCAGGCCTGTGGCCTGCAGCTGCTGGCCGATGAAGTCGCCCTGCAGGCCTTCGGCCAGCGCATCGTGCTGGTGCATGGCGACGCCGAGTGTCTGGACGACCACCGCTACCAGGCCTTTCGTGCCCAGGTGCGTCAGCCGGCCTGGCGACAGGGCTTCCTGAGCCAGCCCCTGAGCCAGCGCCTGCAACTGGCCGCGCAGATGCGCGACGCCAGCCAGCAGGCCCAGGCCGATGGCCCCTATGCCGACCTGGACCCCCAGGCTTGCGCCGCCCTGCTGCAACGCCATGGCGCGCAGACCCTGCTGCATGGCCACACCCACCGCCCGGCGCTGCATGAACTGCCGGGCGGCGCGCAGCGCCTGGTGCTGAGCGATTGGGAACATGACCACGGCGCCGTGCGCGGCGAGCTCATGCTGTTGAGCGCCGAGGGCTGGCAGCGCCTGCCGCAGGCATGAGCCTCCTGGCCGGCTGGCGCCGCTGGCGCGAGCAGCGGCAGCTGCGGCGCTTCGCCATTCCGGAGCCGCTCTGGCAGGCCCTGCTGGCGGACTACCCCTTCATTGCCCGCCGCAGCGCCGCCGACCGCGCTGAGCTGCGCCGCCTCTGCAGCCTGTTCCTGGCGCGCAAGCGCTTCCATGTGAGCGGTGGTCTGCCACTCACCGACGCCATGGCCCTGGCAGTGGCCGCCCAGGCCTGCCTGCCGGTGCTGCGGCTGGATCTGGCGCTGTACGAGGGCACGGTGGGCATCGTGCTGCACCCGGGCGAGGTGCTGGCGCCGCGCGAAGAGGTGGACGAGCATGGCGTGGTGCACCAATGGGACGAGGTGCTGGCCGGCGAGGCCATGCCGGGCGGCCCTTTGATGCTCAGCTGGGAGGCGGTGCGACAGGCCGACGACCCGCAGCAGCCCGCCTTCAATGTGGTGGTGCACGAATTCGTGCACCTGCTGGACCTGCACCATGGCGGCGACGCCAATGGCCTGCCGGAAATTGCCGACCCCACGCTGCGCCAATGCTGGGTGCACGAACTGCCGCTGGCCTGGGATCGCTTTGCCGACCGCGTGGCCCACCGCGAACCCAGCTGCATCGACCCTTACGGTAGCGCCGCGCTGGACGAGTTTTTCGCCGTGGCCGCCGAGGCCTTCTTCGTCGCCCCGCTGGAGTTGCGGGACGAAGACCCTGCCCTCTACGCCCTGCTGGCCGCCTACTTCCGTCAGGACCCCGCTGGCGCCTGAGCGCAGACGCAGTTGCGCCCCGCCGCCTTGGCGCGGTAAAGCGCGGCATCGGCCGCGCCCAGCGGGTCGCCACCCTCCCCCACCACCGCCAGGCCGGCGCTGACGGTCAGCTTCATACCCGGCGCCAGGCCTTCCCAGGGCTCGCGCTCGACCTGGTAGCGGATGCGCTCAGCCACCTCCTGGGCGCGCTCGAAGGGGGTGTCGGGCAGGAGCAGCAGCAATTCTTCACCGCCCATGCGCGCGGCCAGATCGCTGACCCGGGTGTGGCGCAGCAGCAGGGCGCCGAGGCGGCGCAGGGCCTCGTCGCCCACGCGATGGCCATAGGCATCGTTCACACCCTTGAAATGGTCGGCGTCCACCATCAGGGCCAGCAAAGGGCGGCCGAGCTTGAGCGAGCGCTCGCGCAGCAGCGGCAGCTGTTCGTCCACGAAGCGGCGGTTGTACAGGCCGGTCAGCGCGTCCTCATGAGCCTCGCGCCGCAGCTGCTCGGCGCGCAGGCGTTGCATCTCGGCCTCCAGGCGGGCGCGCTGGGCCTGTTGGCGGGCCAGGTCCAGCTCATGCTGGCGCTTGAGCAGATGCAGGTGCAGTTCGGAGCGAATGCGCGCCTCCTGCATGGCGAGGCGGTGGAATTCTTCCTGCGTGTGCAGCGCATCCTCGAAGCGCCCGAGCGCACGCTGGGCCGCCGCCAGGCCACGACAGAGCGAGAGCTGGCTCCAGCCATCCAGGGCTTGAATCTGGCCATCCAGCCCGCTCAGAAGACCGAGGGCTTGGGCGGCCTCACCCTGCGCCACCAGGGTCAATCCCCGTTCGATGCGGGCGTGCACAGCCACCAGCTGCTGGCCCGCTGCCTCGGCCAGCTGTTCGGCTTCCAGGGCGGCAGCCAGAGACCGATCCAGCGCCTGGTTCTCGCGCCAGGCCCAGGCCAGGTTCAGCTGCGCCAGCGCACGGGCGTGAGGCTGCCCCAGGCGATCGGCCACGGCCAGCGCCAGCTGCAGGCGTTCCAGAGCCTGCGCAAACAGCTGCGCAGCATCGGCACGCTCCTCGGCCCGCCCCAGCATGCGCCAATTCAGGTGCGAGCCGAGGTTGTTCAGGGAGGCGAACTCCAGCTCCGGATCCTGCAGTCGGCGCGCCTCGTTGAGCGATTCCAGCAGCAGCTGGCGTCCGCGCTCCGGGTCGCCCAGGTCCACATGGGCCGTGCCCAGGCGGTTCAGCGCCCAGGCCCGCGCCTGCGGGTCGCGTGCCAGATCGGCTTCACGCACCGCCTGGTCGGCGTGCACGAGGGCGTCGGGGTAGAGGCTGGCCTGGGCACAGGCCAGGGCCGCGCTGCAGTGGATCTGGGAGCGCAGCAGATGCAGGCGCCCGGCGCTGAGAGCCTGCAGGCCGGCCCGCACCGCCTCCAGGCAGTCCTGCAACTGGCCCAGCCGCAGGGCATGCAGCGCGCGCCAGCGGCATGCCTGACCCAAGGCCTCGGGCGAACGCAAGGGAACGGCCAGCGCCTGCAAACGGGCCGCCAGGGCCAGGCCCTCCCGATGCTGGCCGAGCAGGGCCAGGCGCTCGCACTGGCGCTCCAGCGCCTGAAACTCGTGCGCTTCGAGGGGAGCAGGCGTCACGAAGCCTCCGTTCAGAGCCATGCCCGCAAGGCTACGCCGCCGCAGCCCGCCTGCGGCTCCGCAAACACCCGCCCGAGGGGGCAGGTGTCTGGGAAGCTCAGCCCGCGGGAGCGGGCTCGGTGCTGCGGTCGGCCTTGCCCTTGCCCTTGCTGGGCGGGTTGGGCTGGATGTCGAGCTGCACCTGGCCTTCGGCGTCCGCATCCACCGTGAGGCGGCCGCCATCGACCAGGCGGCCGAACAGCAGCTCGTCGGCCAGAGCGCGGCGGATGGTGTCCTGGATCAGCCGCTGCATTGGGCGCGCGCCCATCAGCGGGTCAAAGCCCTTCTTGCCCAGATGACGCCGCAGCGCGTCGGTGAAGGTGACCTCGACCTTCTTCTCGGCCAGCTGCCCCTCAAGCTGCAGCAGAAACTTGTCGACCACGCGCAGGATGATGGTTTCGTCCAGCGAGCGGAAGCTGATGATCGAATCCAGGCGGTTGCGGAACTCCGGCGTGAACAGGCGCTTGATGTCGACCATCTCATCACCCAGCTGACGCTCGGTGGTGAAGCCGATGGTGGACTTCTGCAGCGCCTCGGCACCCGCGTTGGTGGTCATGATGATGACCACGTTGCGGAAGTCCGATTTGCGCCCGTTGTTGTCGGTCAGCGTGCCGTGGTCCATCACCTGCAGCAGCACATTGAAGACATCGGGATGCGCCTTCTCGATTTCGTCGAGCAGCAGCACTGCGTGCGGCTTCTTGGTGATGGCCTCCGTCAGCAGGCCGCCCTGGTCGAAGCCCACGTAGCCGGGGGGCGCGCCGATCAGGCGGCTGACGGTGTGGCGCTCCATGTACTCGGACATGTCGAAACGGATCAGCTCGATGCCCAGGATGAAGGCGAGCTGCTTGGCCACCTCGGTCTTGCCCACACCGGTGGGGCCGCTGAACAGGAAGGCGCCGATCGGCTTGTCGGGCTTGCCCAGGCCGGAGCGTGCCATCTTGATGCTGGCGGCCAGGGCCTCGATGGCGACGTCCTGCCCGAACACCGTGGCCTTGAGGTCGCGCTCCAGGTTGCGCAGCTTGCCGCGGTCGTCACTGTTGACGGTGGCCGGCGGGATGCGCGCAATCTTCGAGACGATGTCCTCGACCTCGTTGCGCGTGATCGTCTTCTTGCGCTTGCTGGCCGGCAGCACGCGCTGCGCGGCACCCGCTTCGTCGATGACGTCGATGGCCTTGTCGGGCAGGTAGCGGTCGTTGATGAACTTGGCCGAGAGTTCGGCCGCGGCCTCCAGTGCACCGAGCGCGTACTTGACGGCGTGATGCTCCTCGAAGCGGCTCTTCAAGCCTTTGAGGATCTCGACGGTCTGGCTGACCGTGGGCTCGACCACATCGACCTTTTGGAAGCGCCGGCTCAGCGCGGCGTCCTTTTCGAAGATGCCGCGGTATTCGGTGAAGGTGGTGGCACCGATGCACTTCAGCTGGCCGTTGGAGAGCGCGGGTTTGAGCAGATTGCTCGCGTCGAGCGTGCCGCCGCTGGCGGCGCCCGCGCCGATCAGCGTGTGGATCTCGTCGATGAAGAGGATTGCGCCGGGCTGATCCTTGAGCTGCTTGAGCACGGCCTTGAGGCGTTGCTCGAAGTCGCCGCGGTACTTGGTGCCGGCCAGCAGCGCGCCCATGTCGAGCGAATAAACGGTGCTCTCGGCCAGCACCTCGGGCACGGCGCCTTCGGTGATGCGCCAGGCCAGGCCCTCGGCAATCGCGGTCTTGCCCACACCGGCCTCACCCACCAGCAGCGGGTTGTTCTTGCGGCGGCGGCACAGCACCTGGATCACGCGCTCGACTTCGTGCTCGCGACCGATCAGCGGGTCGATGCGGCCTTCCTTGGCGGCGGCATTCAGGTTGTGGGTGAACTGCTCCAGCGGCGAGGCCTTGCTGGCCTGGGCTTCGCCCTCTTCCTGCGGAGGCTGGCCGCCGCTTTCGCCTTCGGGCTTGC